>CANGGT010000142.1 GCA_947453375.1 Planctomycetaceae bacterium | reverse complement strand
GGAGATCTGCGGATAATTAAAGTTTTTGGCCTTGTCTGGCACCTGCGGATAGATCACAGGCACAAGCGAGCCGTGGGCGTTGACGTTCACCCGGCCGTCGAGATCGAGGACGAGGACGGAAGCGTGGAGCGTCACCTGATCGCCGTTGGGGGAGATCACCGTCGGCAGACCGAAGTCGAGGAAGAATCCGTCGTTGACGCCGTCGTTGTCGTTGTCGGCGCCGTAGCTGAAGCCGTTGGTGCCGCTGTTGAGTTGTTTGAGGTCGCTCGAGCTGGTAACGAATCCGACTTTCTGCACGACCGACGATGACACCGAAACCGGCAGGGTTTGCGATCCTGTCCCGATGAACGGCCCAGCCTGATCCAATGGCTGATTTTGGATATCGCGCGGCGCGACCCAGGCGAGGAAGGGATTGAAGTCGTCAAAGCCGTCCCACGATTCGTTCGGCTGGCTAGCTGTGCCAGACCCGGAGAACTCGCGGCCGTTGATGACGACGCGGCACGACTGGGCGTTGACCGGTTCATAGGGGCGGTTGCGCGGCTGGTTGTCAACGACGAGCTTGTAGGAGCCGTCGCCGTTGTCGGTCGCCTGGAGGATCCGGTGGCTGCTCGGGTCGCGGCCGGTGCCGAGGAGCGTGATCACGCGTCCGGCGAGATCGGTGGTGGCAAAGGCATAGCCGTTCGTGTCGGGCGCGGGAAGCTTGTCGAGATTGACCTGCGGGAGGACGAGCACGGGGGGCTGCTCGTAGACCGGGGCTGGATTTTGTGTGCCCCGCGGCCAAGCTGTGCCGGAGAGGGCGATCGTGTAGTTGCCGTTTGCGTCCGGGAGATCGCCGCCGTACTTGTCGGCGAGGAGCGATTCGAAGGGGGCGATAAACACGCCGGGGGCCGCTGGCTGGGCGAGGCTCACGTTCACATTCTGACCAGCCGGCACTCCGCGGAGGACGCGGAGCATGACCGTGTCGAAGATCTGCGAATGGGGGAGGCGGACGTTGTCGTTGCGGAGCGAAAGCTTGGCGTAGGCGCGGGCCGTCTCGCGCGACCGCGTGGCGACGACGAGGTAGGCCGCGCCGAGCATCATGAAGAGGGTGAGCATCGAGAGGACGATGAGCAGGAGCACGCCACGGCGCTCGCCGCCAATCGGCGCAGGGACATGCTGCGGAGATGCACGGCGGGCTCTCGCGGCCGCTGGTCGGGATGGTGTGTTCATCGCTCGCGCCTCTCGTTCCAGGCGGCCGCTTGCCCACGGCCGCCGCTTCGATCCATCGTCGTGCAAACCACCGACCGGACATCGTTCCTGATCACTTCGAATAAGCCCCCGAACCCTCGAGCACCACCATCTGCTCCGCCATCCCGACCGAATCGAGGAGGATCCGCAGCGGGAGCAGCGCCCCGTCCACAGCGCCGTCGCCATTGACGTCGTTGATGGTCGGCGGCGGGCTCGCGAAGGTCACGTAGACCACTGGCTGCGCGACCGTGTCGTCGATGCTCGCCATGAGCACCTGGCTCCAGCGGAGATACTGATTCGTGGCGAGGGTCTTGTTCGGGTCGTAGATCACCGCTCCGGGCCGGACGACTTCCTTGAGCGTTCGTCCTGCGGGCAGGCCAGGGACGGTAAGGGTGGTCCCGTTGAAGATGGCCTCAACCCAGCGGGCGCCATTGAAGGTCGTGTCGCGATTGTGGAACGCGACGACGGTCAGTTTCGCCACGTCTCCCGCCGCGAGTGGGAGCGTCGAGACGTTGTCGGCCCGTGCGACCGAAAAAAGGCATGTCATGCGGCCGTTGAAGAGCCGTACGCCATTGGAGTCGAAGCGATTCACAGGTGGGTCGTCGGGCCCGGCTCCAGGCGACACGAGAAGATCGTCGCGCCCCTGCGCGGCGAGATGCATCACCTGCCAGGAATAGTCCCCCTGCCAGGCCTGCATGCCCGGCGGGAAGGCGCTCGGTGAGTTCGCCTGCGAATAGACTCCCGACGGCTTGACCCACGCCTGGACCGTATTGGGGTAGTACGTGGGCTCGGCGTTTCCAAAGCGTTGACGGACCGGATCGAAGACGATGACCGGGCCGCCGCCGACAGGTTCAGTAGCGATCGAATCGGGACGAAGCATCCCGTAGGTCGCTGCATCCTGAAGGCCGTTGGCGACCGTCGCCGCGGCCCGATCGAGGATCACGGCGCGCGCGGCCTGCGACTGGCCGGCCGGCACGAGCGAGACGACACTCGTGAGGCCGACGGCGAGGATGCCGATGGCGATCAGCACCTCCATGAGCGTGATGCCGCGGGGGGCACGGAGCGTGATGCCGCGGCGGGGGATGCGTGGGGGCATGATCACTTCCCTCCCGTGGGCGTCTCGGTGCGGGCGAATTGCTGCGACAGGAGCAGGCCGGCCGTGGGGTTTGCGTAGGAAGGCACCGGCATGCATTCGGAGGTCTTCACGATCCCGCTCGCCGGATCGATGACGATCCAGTAGGAGTCGCCGTACTGCCAGTTGAAGCCCTTCGTGTCGTCCTTACCGTCGTAGGTGGAAGCAAGCGTCGGATCGTTGTTGGCCCGATCGACGCGGCCGACGAGGAAGTAGACCGGGCCGGTGACCGTGAGCCGGTTCGCCCCGGCGGCACTCTGCGTGAAGATCTGCCGCACCCTCCCTGTGGCGTCGAAGAGCACGGTGACTGCCGGGACGGTGACCGGGGTTCCCGGGACGAGGAAAGGTGTATAGGTCGAATTGCCGTAGCCCGACCAAGCCAGATCGACGCAGCGGCCGTCGGGAATCGTGAAGGCCGAGCCGTTGCGGACCGGCTGGCGAAGGATCTCGAAGGGGTGCGCAACGTCCTGAGGCGCAGAAGAGTTCATCGACTGAGCGGGCCACGGAGTGTTACGCGCCGTTTGGCCCACCATCTCATTCGCCGTGGCTGATCCGCCGAGCGAGCCACGGAATCGAACCCCGTACGGAGATCCCTTGACAAACTCGTACCAGGGTCCGTTGCCATCGAATCGGATCAAGTCACCGGTAGCGACTTTCCGCGCGTCCGGAATGGCCACCACCGTTTTCGACAACGGATCATCATAAAAGGCCAAGTCGCGCGAGAGTTCATTGGCACCAGCGATAAATGCTTTCGACTCATAGGTCTCGCCCCGGTAGACCTGCGGGACGTTGGCCTGGAAGAGGTCGATCGAGTAGAGAACGTTGGCGTTGGTGGGAACGATCGTCACGCCAGCCCATTCAGGGCGGCCGATTGCCCGCGACTGCGCCTTGGCGAAGAAGCTGGAAGTGACGCGGGCTGCCTCGCGACTTCGTCGGTTCTCCGTCGTGGACGCCACGTTGGGAAGGACGGTCACCGCCAACAGCCCGATGATCGCAACGACGACGAGCAGCTCGACGAGCGTCATGCCGGCGCGGCGGATTGGGTGGGGCTTGAACATGGGGCCACGCGGCGGGGTGGAGGAGCGGTGGATCACTTCGTGACGAGATCGTGATTCGTGATGTTGTCGGCGGCGGCACGGGCGTTGGACTTAAATCCCGCCCGCATCTGGATGTTGTCCGGCCGGCGAGTGGTGGCAAACATGTTCTCGCCAGAAGGTTTGCCGACCGACATTGGGTTGAGCCAACCGCTTTGTCCCAAGCCGCCACCGAGCGCCTGTCGTGTTGAGATTTGGCCGTACGTCCCGGCAGATGACGTGTCGTCGATGTCGAGAGAGTTGTTGGGGCCGCCTGAGTAGATCAGTGGAATCAGCGCGCGGTCGGTCATTCCGTCGACCTGCTTTGTCACGCCGAGGGGATCGACTGGATCCGGTGGGTCTTTGTCCGTGAGCGATTGAAGGACCGAATGGAAACCCGCGGGCCAACGAATGAATGAGATCGGCCGCCCCCAGCCGTCGAGGAACTCAGGGGCACCGTCGTTGTCAACGTCGCCGATCTCATCCGAGCGGAATTGCTCGACGGCATCGACGCTGTAGCCACCACGGACAACGATCATTTGCAGGCACTCGGCACTCTCGTATGCCATGAGCTTCTCTTGCGTGTACCTTGGATCGGCGACTCGATCGTTGCCAATCGCCAGGAACCGCGGATTGAGAACTGCGGCCATCGCCGGAGTCGAACTCCAAGCGTCATCCCAGAGGTCGGGCAAGTCCCTTGCCATGAGCTGGCGATGAGACTCCACCTGCATCCCTGCGATGCTGACCCCAACCGAATTGTCGCCGGCCTTTCGCGATGCGTTACGAGGCGTGATCCGCCGCTCGACGTAGCCCTCGTAGATCGGGATCACGATCTCGTGGAGCTTGCGGATCGTGCTCCGCGTCTTGTCGATCTTCGCCCGCTGCCGGGCGCCGTTGAGCCCCGAGAGCGTGAGGCTCGCGAGGATCGCCAGGATCACGATCACTACCACCAGCTCGATGAGCGTGAACGCTCCCCTTACGCCCGGAAGGGCGGGCGAAACGAGGCGACGGTTGTGGCGGAAAGCGTGCATGGGAAATCCTCGCGGAGCCATCGCTCCGGGGCAGTGCTCATTTCAGGCTATCGAGGTAATCCTTGCGCGTGCCGGGCCAGAAGTTCGACATGTCGTCGTCGTTGCCAAACTTCTCGTCGCGGCCGGCGGAGAGGATCTGAAACGTGTCTGCGTTGGCGTAGGGCTGTGTCGGGGTAACGAAGTTTGGAACCGTCTTCGTCGCCACTCGGTGCGAGTAGTAGATGCCACCGAAAGGTCCGGCCGGGGAGGAGGCCGTGCTGTCGTAGACCGGATAGTGGGCAGAGTCGATGTAGATGTAGGGGCTGTTGGGCTTGGAAGGGGCGTAGAACTGATTGCTCGAAACCCGGCTCGTGTCGAAATCGAACATTTTCTTTGCGGCCCCGACGAAGGGGTTTGTCGGATCGTCGGTGTTGTAGCCCGAGAGCCAGAGATAGATGGCCGTGTTGGGCTGCATCGCCGTCGGCAGGGAGACGTTCATGTTCGCTACCGGCATCCGCGGGAAGATGCGGGAAACGTGCTTGAGAATCGCACCGCTCGGCACATCCGCGCACGGCGGATAGCTCCCATACTCGTTCTTGTACTGCTGGATCGCCATGTGGAGCATGTCGATCTCGGTCTTGATGCGGGCGTTCTGCGCCGTCGCCACCGCCCGCATCACCGCCGGCACCGCGATCGCCGCGAGGATCGAGATGATGATGATCACCACGAGCAGCTCCACGAGCGTGAAGCCGCCACGGGCTCTCGCGGCCGACAGGCCCCTAAAGTTTCTACGGACCATGACTCTCTCCCGTTCGACGGGCTCCGTTACGACAGGTCGGTGATCAGCTTGATGAGCGGCATGAACAAGGCGATGACGATGAAGCCGACGGCGCCGCCGAGGAACACGATGAGCAGCGGCTCCATGAGGCTCGTGAGGCTCTCGGTGAGCACCGCCACTTCCTCGTCGTAGGTGTCGGCCACCTTGTAGAGCATCGTGTCGAGCTCGCCCGACTCCTCGCCGACGTCCACCATGTTGACGACGAGATCGTCGACGACCGGCGTCTTGTACTTCGTGAGATAAAGCAGCGCCCCGATGCCGGGGCAGAAGAGCGTCCAGAACAACATCGCCACGATGTTGAACGGCGGGACGGAAAACTCCTTCAGCGGCTTGGCGATCGCGTTTCCGTCGCGAATCGAGTCCGACACCTTCTGAAAGAGCTTCTCGAACATCATGTTGCCCGAGGTCTCCTTCGTGATGTTGAGGGCCTCGAGGATCGGCACGCCCGAGGCGAGGAGCGTGCCGAGGGTGCGCGAAGACCGCGACATGATGTTCTTCTCGACCAGCTGCCCGAAGATCGGGGCCTTGAGGACGAAAAGATCCCAGCCGAATCGGCCATACGAGATCAGGCAAATCCCCTTGATGATCAACCGGAAGCCGAACGGGATCGCCGGGATCAGATACCAGTAGTTCACCACCCAGTTGGAGATGTCGATGAGGATCTGCGTCATCGGCGGGAGCGTGCTGCCGAAGTCGTCGAAGATCTTTTTGAACTGCGGCACGATCTTGATCATGATGAAGCAGAGAATGCCGACGGCCACGCTGACGACGACGGCCGGATAGACCATCGCGCCTTTCACCTTCCGCTTGAGCGACTGGGCCCGCTCCATGAACTCCGCCAATCTGCGGAGGATGACTTCGAGCGCACCGCCCGCCTCGCCGGCCCGGATCATGTTGCAGTAGAGGCGGTCGAACGCCTTCGGGCTCTTGCTCATCGCCTCGGAGAGCGTCGCTCCACCCTCGATCTCGTCGCAGACGTCCAAGAGGCTGTTCTTGAGCCGCCCCGGCTTCTGCATCTCGGCGAGCACTTTCAGGCTGCGGAGAATCGGCAGGCCGGCGTCCTGGAGGATGGAGAGCTGGCGGGTGAAGAGCGTCAGATCGCGGCTCTTCACACCGCCGATCGCGAACGTCCGCCCCGG
This sequence comes from Planctomycetaceae bacterium, assembly GCA_947453375.1. Taxonomy (GTDB): domain Bacteria; phylum Planctomycetota; class Planctomycetia; order Pirellulales; family UBA1268; genus QWOP01. The sequence goes on along the minus strand of CANGGT010000142.1, from coordinate 4,219 downwards.
CTTCCGCTTCCCGGCGGCCGCCGCCTGCTGCTGCTGCTTCTGCGCCTTGAGCTTGGTGACCATGTAGCCCATGGCGCGGATCGTCGCCTGGGCTTCGGCCTCCGTCGGAGCCTCCACCTTGTCGCGGATTTCCTTCCCCGTCGCGGCGTCGATCGCTTCAAATTGAAACGTGGGCATGGTCGTGGGCTTCCTGCGAGGAAGGTGTTGGCGTCAGGCTTTTGAGATCAGGCTTTTTGACAGCAGAGGGAAAAGAAGGATCGCTTGGTCGAATCGGAACGGACGAACCGGTCAGGCGTCGAGGATCGTCTCGCGGATCACCTCTTCCGCGGTCGTCAGGCCGGCAAACACGCTCTCCATGCCGGCGTCGCGGAGGGTCACCATCCCGAACTTCCGCGCCACGTTCCGCAGCTCCTCGGTGGAGCAGTTGCGGATGATCATGTCGCGCATCTCGTCATTCATGAGCATCAGCTCGTAGATCCCGAGCCTGCCCTTGTAGCCGGTGCGGTTGCACTTGTCGCAGCCCTTGCCGCGGTAGAGTTTCCGGCCGGCGAGCTGATCGGAGGTCATCTCGAGATCGGCGAGGAGGTCGGCGGTGGGGACGATCTCCTCCTTGCAGACGGTGCAAATCCGGCGGACGAGCCGCTGGGCGAGGATCGCCTCGACCGTCGCCGTGATCAAAAACGGCGGCACCCCCATGTCGCGGAGACGCGTGATCGTGGAGGGGGCGTCGTTGGTGTGGAGCGTGCTGAACACCATGTGGCCGGTGAGCGAGGCCTGAACGGCGATCTCCGCCGTCTCCGTGTCGCGGATCTCGCCGACGAGGATCCGGTCGGGATCTTGGCGGAGGATCGAGCGGAGGCAGTGGGCGAAGGTGTTGCCGATCTCGGAATCGATCTGCACTTGGACGATGCCGTCGATGTCGTACTCCACCGGATCTTCGGTGGTGATCAGCTTGTCCTCGATCTCGTTGAGCTCGGAGAGGGCCGAGTAGAGGGTGGTCGTCTTGCCGGAGCCGGTCGGCCCCGTCACCAGGACGATGCCGTTGGGACGCTGCATCACGGTGCGAAAGCTTCGCAGCGTCTCGGCCGGCATGCCGATCTTGTTGAGATCGAGCGACACGACGCCGCGGTCGAGCACTCGCATGACGACGCTCTCGCCGAACAGCGTGGGGAGAATGCTGACGCGGAGATCGACCGGATGGCCGCCGACGTTGAGCTCGATGCGACCGTCCTGCGGGAGACGGCGCTCGGCGATGTCGAGATTCGCCATCACCTTGATGCGCGTCGTGATCGCGAAGGAGAGATGCTTCGGCGGCGGCACCATCTCCTGGAGCACCCCCTCCGCCTTGAGCCGGATGCGGAACTCGCTCTCGAACGGCTCGAAGTGGATGTCGCTGGCGCCGTCGCGGATGGCCAAGAGGAGCACCATGTTGAGGAGCTTGCGGACCGGGGCGCTCTCCGCGAGGGCCTCGACGCTCGTCAGATCGGTGGGGCCTTCGCCACCGAGGCCGGCCGCCTGTGCCGCGAGCTCCTTGTCGTTTTCCAGGCTCTCGACGATCGATTCGACGCTCTCGTTCTCGGCCGAATAGAACTTGTCGATCGCCTTCTGGATCTCCTGCTCCGTGGCGACGACGTTGTGGATGTCGAAGCCGAGGAACGTGCGGAGCTCGTCGGCGATCTGGATCTTCTGCGGCTCCGACGTCGCCACGGTGAGCCGGTTGCCGGACAACTCGACCGGGATCACCCGGTAGAGCTGGGCCATCGGCTCGCTGACGAGCTTGAGCACCTCCGGGGGAATCGTCCGGTCGTAGAGCGTGACGAACGTCGTGTTCCACTGCTCGGCCAGCGCCTCGCCGAGCTGATCCTCGCTGAAAAACCCGAGCGACAGCCCCACCTTCCCGATCAGCTCGCCGCCGCGGGCCTGCTGCTCCTCGAGCATCTGCTGGAGCTGGCCCTCGTCGATGAGGCCGAGGTCGATGAAGATCTGTCCGATGCGCTTGAGGGCCATGGTCGTGGTTCCACCGCTGGTGGTCGGTCAGGGATGCGTGGGGCCGGAATGGAGCCTTGGGGGCGGTCGGGTCGCGGTCGATATCCGTCTCCGGCGAAAACTGGCCATGGATGGCAGTTTCCGCGCGAAACTACATGTCCTTGGCGCGGCGGTTGATGTCTTCCTCGTCGTCGAACACGCCGGCCTTCGCCTTGGCAATCCGGGCGGCGAGATCGTCGGGCGACTGGGCCTTCATCAACACCGCCTCTTCGGTCACCTTCCCACTTTCCCACAGATTGAAGAGATTGTCGTCGAGAAGGATCATGCCGAGCTTGGCCCCGGTCTGAATCGCCGAATTGATGCGGAACGTCTTGTTTTCGCGGATCAGATTCCCGATCGCGGGGGTGACGACGAGGATCTCGTAAGCTGCCACACGGCCGCCGCCGATCTTCGGAAGCAGAGCCTGCGAGACGACGCCGATGATCGCCGTCGAGAGCTGCGTGCGGACCTGCTCCTGCTGGTTGGTGGGGAAGGCGTCGATGATGCGGTTGACGGTGCCCTGGGCCCCGGTCGTATGGAGCGTGCCGAACACGACGTGGCCCGTTTCCGCCGCGGAAATCGCTGCCTCGATCGTCTCCAAGTCGCGGAGCTCACCGACGAGGATCACGTCGGGATCCTGCCGAAGAGCCCGCCTCAGCGCCTCGGAGAAGCTCGTCACGTCGGAGCCGACCTCGCGCTGGTTCACCGTCGACTTCTTCGACTGGTGATAGAACTCGATCGGGTCCTCGATCGTGATGATATGGTGGTCGTGTGTCTCGTTGATGTAGTTGATGAGGCTGGCAAGCGTCGTCGACTTCCCCGACCCGGTCGGCCCCGTCACGAGGAACAGGCCTCGGGGCCGGCAGACCATCTTCTTGCAGACGTCCGGCACGCCGAGCTGCTCGGGGGTGAGCATTTTGTTGGGGATCTGCCGGAGCACCATGGCGATCGTGCCACGCTGCTTGAAGACGCTGACGCGAAAGCGGGCCATGTCGCCGAAGGCGAAGCCGAAGTCGCAGCCCCCCTTCTCGGCGAGCTCCGCCTGGCAACGCTCCGGCGTGATCGCCTTCATGAGGCCGTTGGTGTCGTCGCCGGTGAGCACTTTCGTGTTTTGGGGGCGCATTCCGCCGTCCATCCGGAACACGGGCGGCAGGCCGACGGTGATGTGGATATCGCTCACGCCGTTCTTCACGGCCGCCGTGAGCAGCTTGTCGATCTGGATGTTGCCCACCGCCACCTTGGGGAGGGCGTAGACATTGGCATCGCTCGTCTTGGCCTCCTCCTCGGCCGCGTTGTCGTCGATCGTCTCGAGCTCCAGCGCGTGCGACACCGCGGCGGCAGGCTCCGCCTCGGCGGGGCCGGCGGGCTGAAGGACGAGGACCTTCGTCCCCTGGACATCGACGGCGCTCCCCTGATAGCGGCCGAGCGCCGACTGATAGACGAACTTCTTCGGGTCAGCCCCCGCCGGGACGATCGCCGCGGTGATCCCGGCCACCTGCTCGGCCGTCAGCGCCGGGGATTTGAGGGTGACGAGCTTGTCCTTGATCCGCACCATCGGCTCACGGCCGCCGGAGATGCGCAGCTCCGTGGCGCCGTTGTCGGCCGCCACTTTCAGAAGCTTGTCGACGTGGGCGGCGAGGGGGGAGGGGGCTGCCGTGCTCATGGGGAAGACACCTGGTACGGATGGGAGGACAGGGGACCGAAGAACCGCCGGGAATCCCGGAGCCCTCCCCTGCCGGACAGGTGCCGCCCACCCATCGGACGACGATTCTGCCGCATGGGAACCTCGGCGCGAAGTTCCTAGCCCGGCCGACCGCGGCGCAGGCCGCAACCGCCCGGAATCCGGTTGGAAGAGAATCCCCCGCTGACGGCCGTCGCTGCCCATCTGGGAGCCAGTCCGGCTGAGGCCGGCGGGGCCCCTGACATCCCGCCGACCGACCTGCTGTCATTATGCGCACGATCGGCGAAAAAGTCTCGCCGCCGCCACTTTTCCTTGGAATCTCTCGGTCGGGGCCCCCGGCGGTGCCCGTGGGGCGGGTACGGCCCGGGCTCGAGGAGGCCGGGGTGCTTGGCTCAAACGTTTGAGCTTCGGGGTCGCCCGTGCTCCGTCGCCGGACGTTCGCTTCGGGCATCCCTGCCCTCCGCTCTCTCCGCGCCGCCTGCGCTTTCGCCCTCCGGGCTTCGCTTGCCGGCG
>CANGGT010000141.1 GCA_947453375.1 Planctomycetaceae bacterium | reverse complement strand
TGCTCGTGTTCTTCATGAACCTCGGCTTCGGATGCGTCGAATCAGGGTTCGCGAGAGCCAAAAACTGCGTCAACATCCTTTCGAAGAACTTCATCGTTTTCGCCGCTACGGCCATCGCCTTTTGGTTCCTCGGCTGGGATCTGATGTTCGGCACCGATGCCGGCGGCTGGATCGGAAACTCCGGCTCGTTCATGGTCGGTGCCGCCGACAACAGCCCGGCCGTCGGCGACAAGTACGCCGGCGCCTACGGCTCGATCAGCTGGACCGGTGTCCCCCTGTGGGCCAAGTTCTTCTTCCAACTCGTGTTCGCCGGGACGGCCGCAACGATCGTTTCCGGTGCCGTCGCCGAGCGGATCAAATACCACACCTTTATCCTCTTCAGCTTCCTCATGGCTGTTCTGATCTATCCGGTCACCGGGCACTGGATCTGGGGGGGCGGGTTCCTCGCTCAAAAGGGCTTTTGGGACTTCGCCGGATGTTCCGCGGTGCACTCCGTGGGAGGTTGGGCCGCCCTCACTGGGGCGATGATCCTCGGGCCGCGGATTGGGAAATACTCCGCTGAAGGACGCGTTCAGGCGATTCCAGGCCACAACATGTCGCTCGCCTTCATCGGCTGCCTCGTCCTCTGGTTCGGGTGGTTCGGGTTCAATCCCGGAAGCACGATGAGTGTCGCCGGTGACGGTGGAAGGCTCGCGGCCCAGGTGGCGGTCAACACCAACTCCGCGGCCGCAGCGGCGACGATCACGGCAACGATCACCGCTTGGCTTCTCCTCGGGAAGCCCGATATCGGCATGACGCTCAACGGTTGCCTCGCCGGCCTCGTCGGCATCACTGCCAGTGCCGCTTACGTCACGGTTCCGGCCTCGGTGCTCATCGGAGCGGTCGCTGGTGTGATCGTCGTCTTCTCGGTCATGTTCTTCGATCGCCTCAAGATCGACGATCCGGTCGGTGCGACGAGCGTTCATCTCGTCTGCGGGATCCTCGGCACGCTCTGCGTCGGGCTCTTCAACTCGAGCGACTTGTCGCAGTCGGTGGTTGCCGGTCCGTTCGGATCGATGGTCGCCGGTGGTCCGAAGGCGGGCCTCTTTTACGGCGGCGGAGTCGAGCAGCTGTGGATCCAACTCCTCGGAGTCCTCGCCGTCGGGGCTTATGTCGCCCCGGTCTCGGCGATCTGCTGGTTCGTCCTCAAGTTTGTGGTGGGCTTGCGGGTCTCCCCGCACGAGGAGGTCGAGGGGCTCGATATCGGCGAGCACGGCAACGAGGCCTACCACGGCTTCCAAATGATCCGCACCGAATGACGGTTGTCGCCCAACACCGTCCACCGTCGGGGGGCACGAGAAGCCCCCCGACGGTCACGATCCAGAAGGATGCCCCAACGGCTTGGGTGGGCACTCCGCCTAGCTCACCCAGGCCGGGGCATTCTTCGGGTCGTCTTCAGGAGCGTCGCCAGGGCCGGGGAGTGATCCCCGGCCCGGTTGGTTGATGACGGCGGGCTCGACGACGTGACTCGTCCCCTTCCCACGCGGGACGAGTTTGCGGGTAGGCTGGCGTGGGGAGGACGTCGTCAGTGAAGCTCATCATCGCCATCATCCAGCCGGCGCATCTCGAGAGCGTCAAGCAGGCGCTCTCAGAGGTGGAGGTCTTTCGGCTCACGGTCCTCGACGTTCAGGGCTTCGGGCGTCAGCGGGGGCATGTCGAGAGCTACCGCGGCCATGAAATCGCGGTCAATCTCCTCCGCAAAGTCCAACTCCAGATCGCCGTCAACGACGACTTCGTCGAGCCGACGATCGCGGCCATCGTCAAGGGAGGCCGGACGGGTGAGGAGGGGGAGATCGGCGACGGCAAGATCTTCATCCTGCCGATGGACGAATGCGTCCGAATCCGCACCGGCGAGCGCGGCCGCGAAGCGATCTGACGACGTGGCGCGGAGGGAAGCTCAGCCCTGCTGGGGATGGAGCCTGGGTTGACCGCCGAGGGCGACCCGGTTGACCGCGGCGAGGAAGGCCTTGGCCGAAGCCTCGAGCGAATCAGTCGAGACGCCGCGGCCGCGGGCGATCTGGCTTCCAGGAGGGGCGCCGACGGGCTGGAGCTCAACGGTCACCTCCGCCTGCGCATCCTTGCCGACGGTCACCGCCTGGACCCGGAAGTCCCGGCAGACGGTCATCACGCCGGTGAGCTTCTCGATCGCCAGGAAGATCCCGTCGATCGGCCCGTCGCCGGCATTCACCTCGACGGAGCTCTCCTCACCCCCCTGGGCGACACGGAGCCGAACGCGGGGCGGCTGGGCGCTCGAGCAGGTGAGGTCGTAGCCGACGAGCGTGAATCGCTCCGGGAGATCGGTGAACTGATCCTCGCACAGCGCTGCGATATCGCCGTCGTAGATCTCCTTCTTCCGGTCGGCGAGCACCTTGAACCGGTCGAAGAGGGTCTGGAGTTGTTCCGGGGTGAGTTGGTAGCCGAGAGCCTTGGCGCGATCGGCGAGGGCGGCCCGGCCACTGTGCTTGCCGAGGACGAGGTCGGTGCGATCGAGCCCGACGTCCTCGGGGCGGATGATCTCGTAGGTGCTCCGTTCCTTGAGCATGCCGTCCTGGTGGATCCCCGACTCGTGGGCAAACGCGTTGCGGCCGACGATCGCCTTGTTTCGCGGCACCTGGATCCCGGTGATCGTCGCCACGAGCCGGCTCGTCGGCACGAGCTTCTGGGTGGCGATCCGCGTCTCGCAGCCGTAATGGTCGCGGCGGGTTCGCAGGGCCATGACCACCTCCTCGAGCGAGCAGTTCCCCGCCCGTTCCCCGAGTCCGTTGATCGTGCATTCAACCTGCCCCGCGCCCGCTTCGACGGCTGCGAGGCTATTGGCAACCGCCAGGCCGAGGTCGTCGTGGCAATGGACGCTGATCACGGCGCGGTCGATCCCCCGGACCCGCTCGCGGAGGGTGCTGATGACGCGGTGCATCTGCTGCGGCGTCGCGTAGCCGACGGTGTCGGGGATGTTCACGGTCGTCGCTCCGGCGTCGATCGCCGCCTCGACGACGCGGCAGAGGAAATCGAGTTCGGTGCGCGCGGCATCCTCGGGGGAGAACTCGATGTCGGGGCAGAGCTGCCGCGCGCGTTGCACCCCGGCGACGGCCCGGGCCACCACTTCGTCCTCGGTCATCCGCAGCTTGAACTCACGGTGGATCGAACTCGTGGCGAGGAAGACATGGATCCGCGGCCGCTCCGCGCCGCGCAGGGCCTCCCAGGCGCGATCGATGTCGGCGTCGTTGCAGCGGGCCAGCCCGCAGACGATCGCCCCGCGGATCGTGGCGGCAATCTCGCGGACGCTCGCGAAGTCGCCGGGCGAGGCGATCGGGAAGCCGGCCTCGATGACGTCGACTCCAAGTTGCTGGAGCGCCTGCGCGATCTCCATCTTCTCGGTGAGGTTCATGCTCGCGCCCGGAGACTGCTCCCCGTCGCGGAGGGTCGTGTCGAAAATGCGAATCGTTCGAGCGGACGTCATGGAAGAGCCTCGGGGGGACGCCGGCGGGCGGGAGTCTCGGGGGCGGCCGGAATCGGCGGCGCATCCGAGACCGGGGCGGTGGCTGTGGGACTCGTGGGTTTCGGGACGGAGACGGAGTCCGGACCGATTCTTGGGAGGGGTGCAACCGGATCGAGAAGTATAGGGAGTGGTGCGTGGTTGTGTAGAATCTCGGATTGGCGGGCTCCACCACCCGCCGTCCACCGGAGTCCGACCACCATGAACGCGAGCGTGACTGCAGAGGGTCAGGACGAGCGTTCCGGCCGCCCGCCCCGGTCGGGCGCGGCTATCGGGAAGTCCCCCGGGGGGCGGACGACTGCGGGAGTCGTGGCGATGATCCGCAAGGGGCTGGGGGGGAGTGTGGCCCTCGCCCTGGGAGCGCTTGCATGGTGGTGGATCTCGACCCACCACTTCAGCGGCGGGGAGCACCCGAGCGAGGAAAGTGCTGCCGCGGGTGCCAGGGCCCCGGCCAGTGCGCTCGCCGATGAAGTGTTTCTCCCGGAGGGATCGCGGACCTCAGCCGGGATCGAACTGGGCACGGTCACCCGGATGCCGATGCACGATCACCTCACCGTTCCGGGCCGGCTCGATTACGACGCGCGACGCCGTCTCGACTACGCCTCCCCCGTCGACGGCATCATCTCCCAGGTCTTCGCGCAGGTTCGCCAACGCGTATCCAAGGGGGATTCGCTGGCCGAGGTGTCGAGCCCCGCGGTTGGTATGGCCCGGGACGAGGTCCGCCGTCGCGAGGATGACAAGCAGATCGAGATCAAGGCCGCGGAGTGGGCCACGACCATTTCCGACAACGTCGAATCGCTCCTCGAGTCGCTCGCCCACAAGCCCCCGGTCGCCGACGTCGAGGTGATGTTCAAGGACCGGATCCTGGGAAGTAATCGCGAGAAGATCCTCGGGGCCTACTCGAAACTCCTCCTCGTGGAGAAGGTCAACCGCAGCACCCGCGAGTTGGGGGACGGCGGGGTGCTCTCCGGGCGGATCATCGAGGAACGGACGAGTAACCTCGAGGTGGCAAAGGCGAACTTCGATTCAGCCTGCGAGGAGGCACTGTTCACCACCCGCCAGGAACGGGATCGGGCACGGGCGAGCCTGGCCCAGGCCGATCGGCTCGTCCAGGTGTCGAAGGAGCATCTTCGCACCCTCGTCGGCAGCCGACTCGGTGCCGAGATCGCGGCGGTCGCCGAAGATGCCCCCGACAGCCCGGGCGACACCGGTTCGCTGAGCACGCTCGTGCTGCGGACGCCCTTCGACGGGGTCGTCGAGGATGTCTTCGTGGCCCGGGGTGAGCGAGTGCAGGGGGGGGATCCGATGTTCGTCGTCGCCGACACGTCACTCCTCTGGGTGCGGGCCCAGATTCACGAAAGGGAATGGACGGCCGTCGACGTCGTCCAGGGGCAGCAGGTCAAGGTAAATGTTCCGGGGGCCGAGCGTCATGAACTCGTGGCCCGCGTCCACCACGTCGGCGCGATCGTCGAGGCCGAGTCGCGGAGCGTGCCGCTCGTTGCCGAACTCGAGAACGACGATGCCCATCTGAAGCCGGGGATGTTCGTCTGGGTCGATCTGCCTCAGGGGAGTGTTCGTGACGCGCTGGCCGTGCCTGCCTCAGCGGTCATGCGGCACGAGGGGGAGGCGTTCGTGTTCGAACCACTCACTGAAGGACGCTACCGGCGCGTCGCCGTCACCACCGGCATCGACAACGGCGATCTCGTCGAGATCGTCTCGGGGCTCCAGGAGGGAGAACCGGTGGTCGTGGGAGGTGCGTTTGTGCTCAAGAGCGAATTGCTCCTCGAGAAGGAAGACTGACTGTCCGTGGCCAAAGCCATCCATGGCCTTTGTCCACTCGAGACACCCCCCAAAACGCCGAGGTTTTTCGGGAGTGTCAGCCGCCGCATCCAGCGGCGGAGCACTTTTTCACTCGACTGCCGGTCGTCGGGCATCCCGGCGTTCGGGGGTTGTCGAAAGCCTGCCGGCGGCCCGGAAGGTCTGTCTGGCGGACGATAGCGGGGAGAACGGCGGTGCTTTCAGGCCTCATCGAATGGTCGTTGTCGAACCGGGCCCTCGTGCTCGCGATGTTCATCCTCATGTCGGTGGGGGGGCTGTATGCGGCCACGCAGATCCCCGTCGATGCCGTGCCCGACCTCGTCAACATCCAGGTGCAGGTCGTCACCGAGGCGGGGACGATGTCGCCGCTCGAGGTGGAACGCTACGTCACCTACCCGGTCGAGCTGTCGATGAGCGGGTTGCCGCACGTCGAGGAAATCCGCAGCATCTCCCGGTTCGGCATCTCGCTGGTGACGATCGTCTTCCGCGAGGGGACGGACATCATGCTCGCCCGCCAACTCGTGGCGGAACGCCTCCCCGAGGCGAAGGGGCGGATCGCCGTCGGTCACGGTGATCCGAAGCTCGGCACGCTCAGCACAGCGCTCGGCGAAATCCTCCAGTTCGAGGTCCGGGGCACGGGGCATGATCTCATGGAGCTCCGCAGCATCCTCGAGTGGGACATCAGTCCGACGATGCGCGAGGTTTCCGGCGTCACCGACATCAACTCCCACGGCGGCTACGCCAAGAGCTACCAGGTCGAGATCGATCCCGACCGGATGAGCGCCCAGGCCGTCACGCTCGGGGAGGTTCTGGCGGCGCTCGAGCGCAACAACGAGAGCACGGGCGGCGGCTACATCGTCAAGAACGGCGAGCAGCGGTTCATCCGCGGCCAGGCGCTCCTCCAGAGCGTCGCCGACATCGAGCAGGTGGTGGTGCGCAGCCCTGCGGGGGGCGTGCCGGTGCTCGTCCGCAACATCGGCCGCGTCTCGATCGGAGCGCTGACGCGACAGGGGGCGGTGACGCGTGGCGGCCGAGGGGAGGTGGTGACGGGGATGGTGATGATGGTCCGTGGCGAGAACAGCCGGCGCGTCGTCGGGGCGGCGAAGGCGAAGCTCGAGGAGATCCGGCGGACGCTGCCGCCCGGGGTCGAGATCGACATCGTCTACGACCGCTCGGAACTGATCGCCCGGACGCTCGACACCGTCCTCCACAATCTGGCGGAGGGGGGGCTGCTCGTGATCGGCGTGCTCCTGGTCCTCCTCGGGAACGTCCGCGCCGGCCTCATCGTCTCCCTGGCGATCCCCTTGTCGATGCTGTTCGCGGCGAACCTGATGTGGGCGACGGGGATCTCGGCGAGCCTCATGAGCCTCGGTGCCATCGACTTCGGGCTCGTCGTCGACAGCTCGGTGATCATGGTCGAGAACTGCGTCCGCCGGCTCGGGCTGGCCGCCCCGGGGGAATCGAAGCTCGCGATCGTCCGCGACGCCGCGATCGAGGTCCGGGGGCCGACGATGTTCGGCGAGCTGATCATCGCCGTGGTCTACCTCCCGATCCTGTTCCTCGAGGGGACGGAGGGGAAGCTGTTTCGCCCGATGGCGCTGACGGTGCTCTTCGCGCTCCTCGGGTCGCTGGTCATCTCGCTGACGCTCATGCCGGTGCTGGCGGCGACGTTCCTCCGCCAGGAGCCTGAACACGAGCCGCTCCTGATGCGCGTTTTCCATCGGCTCTACCACCCGGTGGCCCGGTTTGCCGTGTGGCACCCGGTGTGGATCTCGCTCGGGGCGGCGGCGCTGGTGGCGGCCACGATCCCGGTCGCCACGCGCCTCGGGGCCGAGTTCATGCCGCGGCTCGACGAGGGGGATCTCCTCGTCGAGGTGGTGCGGCTGCCGAGCGCGACCCTCGAGGATTCGGTGCCGATCACGACCCGGATCGAGAAGGTACTCGGAGAGTTTCCCGAGGTGCGGACGGTGTTCTGCAAGACCGGGCGGCCGGAGATCGCCAACGACATCATGGGGGTGCAGCAGACCGACGTCTGGGTGATGCTCAAACCGCGCCGGCTGTGGCCGGCGGAGGTGTCGCGTGACGAGCTCGTTGGGCGGATGTCGGACGCCCTCGCCGCGGCGGTGCCGGGGGCGAACTTCGGATTCAGCCAGCCGATCGAGATGCGGGTCGACGAACTCGTGGCCGGCGTGAAGTCGGACGTCGCCGTGCTCCTCTACGGCGACGATCTCGACACGCTCGGGGATCTCGGCAAGCAGATCGAGCGGTTGCTCCGCGGTATCCGCGGAGCCGTCGACGTGCGGGCCGATTGGCAGGCCAACGTCCCCACCACGCGGATCGATGTCCGCCCCGAACAACTCGCCCGCCACGGCATCGACGGCGCCGAGGTGATGCGGACGGTGTCGGCGATGGGGGGGATTCCGGCGGGGGTGATCTTCGAGGGGCGGCCACGCTACCCGCTCGTCCTCAAGTTCCCCCGCCAATGGCGCGAGGACGCCGAGCTCATTCCGCAGATTCCCGTCGGTACGGCCGCCGGCCGCCCGGTGCCACTGGGCGAACTCGCCGACGTCATCAACGAGGAGACGCCCCCGTCGATCGAGCATGAGAACTCGCGCCGGCGGACGTACGTCTCGGCCAACGTTCGCGGTCGGGATGTCGCCGGCTTCGTTGCCGAGGCGCAGGCCGTGGTCGATCGGGAGGTGCGGCTACCGACGGGGTATACGATCGCCTGGGGTGGCGACTTCGAAAACCTCGTTTCGGCCGGCCGCCGACTGGCGCTCATCACTCCACTCGTGCTCGGCCTCATCGCGATGCTCCTCTACACGAGCTTCAAGTCGTTCCGTCTGGCTGCGCTGATCTACTGTGCGGTTCCGGTCGCGGCTTCGGGGGGCGTGGCGGCCTTGGCGATGCGAGGCATGCCGTTCTCAATCGCGGCTGGGGTCGGGTTTGTCGCCCTGTTCGGGGTGGCGGTGCTCAACGGTCTGGTGTGGGTCAGCGGTGCGGAGCACGCCCGTCAGGCGGGCATGTCCCCGCGTGAGGCGGCGCTGTCGACGGCCGAGGTCCGCATTCGTCCGGTCCTCATGACCGCGCTCGTGGCGAGCCTCGGGTTCCTTCCGATGGCGATGGCCACGAGCGCCGGCGCCGAAATCCAGCGTCCCCTCGCGACCGTCGTCATCGGGGGGATCGTCACGAGCACGCTCCTCACGGCGCTGGTCATCCCGGCGATCTACCCATGGTTCGTGCCGGCTTCCCCGCCGGACGTCGCCGGCGGACGCCACGCGGGGTAAAACGTTTCCTGGCCGCGGTCCGTTGTCGCCCCACGCCCGTCGCAAACGCCTCGAGTTCCCGTCCGTTCCTCCAGCCCGATGCCACGGTGAATCCCATGACGCTCAACGAGTTCCAGTCGCTCATCCGCCGGATGTACCACGACAAGGATGCCGCCCGTGGCGTCGAGGGGACGTTCATGTGGCTCACCGAGGAGATCGGCGAACTCGCCACGGCGCTCCGCAGCGGCACCAAGGAAGAGATCGCGCTCGAATTTGCCGACGTGCTCGCCTGGCTCGTGACGATCGCCAACGTCGTCGATGTCGATCTCGACGAGGCGGTGCGGCGCAAGTACGGGCAGGGGTGCCCCGGGTGCGGACGATTGGCGTGCACTTGCCCCGATGCGGAGAAGCCGTGATGCGTCCTGCCGTTCACGGTTCCGCGGGCAGGCTCTCCTCGGCGCCCCTGCCGTGGAGCGCCCGAGGCCGGCGTGCGCGGTCGATCCCGGTGGCGGTCTGGCAGGCCGTCGTCTTTGTCGCCGTCTGGGGCGCCCTCGTGTGGTGCGGGGGCCGCGGTGCCGCGGTGTACGCAGACGGCGCGACTTCCCTGGTGCCTGCGGAAGCCTGGCAGGCGACGATCGGATTTGATGGCGTCTACCGAACCGGGTCTTGGACGCCGCTGCTCGTCACGCCGGCGACGGCGACGCGCGTCTGGGTCGAGGATCCCGATGGCGAACTCGTCGGCTATCCCCCCGTGGCCGATGGATCGGCGACGGGGCAGGGGGGGCTCGAGGGGGCACGCCGCTTTCGTGTCCGCTTCGGCCGTCCGGCGGGGCGCGTTCTCGTCGACGACGGAAACGGATCGACCGTCCCCCTCCGGGTGCCGGTGCCATTGGAATCGACCGACGAAGTTCTGCTGGTGATCGGCGACCTGCCGAGCGCGGAGCGTGCCGCTCGATTGCTGCAGCGCGAGGATGGATCGCGGATTCGCGTTGTTCCCTTGGCCGACGCTTCGGGCCTGGGACCGGCCGATCTCGATCTCGACGGGGCCGACGCGATCATCGTCTGCGGGTCGGTCGTGACGCGGACTCCCCCGGAGACGCTCGCCGGTGTCGATGCCTGGGTGCGTCGTGGCGGGAGGCTCGTATTCCTCGCCGGAATGTCGGCAGCGCCGCCAAGCCTGGCAGAGGGGCCGGCGGCGGGTTGGTTGCCCGGGCCGGCAGGCCGGGGTGGTCGCGTGACGCGGATGGTGCCGCTGCGGCGGTCGGCCGCGATCGAGACCTATTCCAAGGCCGGCCGGCCACTCGACCGCAACGCCCTCGGCGGCCTCGAGATCCCGGTGCTCGACGATGCCACCTCGATCGATGGCACGATCGCGGCCTGGGAGGGGAACGCCGCCACCGATCTTCCGCTCGTTGTCCGCCGTGCCCACGGCTTCGGCACCGTCACCTGGGTGGGGCTCGATCTCGATCAGGGGGCGTTCCGAAACTGGCAGGGAACCGACTCACTCCTCGTCGAGCTTCTCGGCGGGCGGTCGCGTCAGACGGTGCGGTCGCGGGAGGTGAACCGGCAATCGCTCGATCTCGGTGGGCAGCTGCGTTTGGCGGTCGATCGCTTCGACGGAGTCGTGCCGGTGCCGTTCGAGGTGATCGCCGGCCTGGCCCTGCTCTACATCGCCTGTCTCTATCCGGCGGAGTGGTGGCTGGTGTCGCGCGGTGGGAGGCCCGCTCTGGCCTGGCTGACGCTGCCAGCGGTTGTCGTGCTGTTCGCCGGATTGGCGTGGTGGACGGCGGGGCGATGGAAGGGGGAGGCGTGGCGGGCACGTCGCGCCGACGTCGTCGATGTCGATCTGGCCGGACGGATCGCGCGGGGATCGTCGTTCTTCGGGGCCTGGTCGCCGGCCAATGCCGTGATCGACGTCGGCGCTGCTCCGACGACGGGAGTTCTCGACGCTGGCAACCGAAGCGCGGTCGTGAGTTGGTACGGCGCCGGAGGGCGCGGGATCGGTGGGGTCGACTGCCCCACCGCCCATCCGTCTCTCGCCAGCGTTCCGTACACGTCGGCGGCGGGGCTCGATGGCCTGGACGGGGTGCCGATCGCCGCGTCGTCGAGTCGGCTTTTCGAGGCGGAGTGGATGGCACCGGTGGCCGGTCCAATCGTCGTTTCCACCCTTCGGAAAGACGCCCAGGGGACGCTCAGCGGCACCCTCGAAAGCCGCCT
>CANGGT010000140.1 GCA_947453375.1 Planctomycetaceae bacterium | reverse complement strand
GGTAACGAACTTCGCCGAGACCGTCAGGGGTGTTCCCAGCGTGGACGTGCCAGACTCGACGAACGGAGCAAGTTGCGCCGCCGAGGCCGAGGAGGAAAGAAGCACGGCCGAGCAGACGGCCGTGTACAAAAACTGGCAGAAAAACGAGCTGATTCTCATGGCTGCGATCTCCTCGATCGCGCGCCAGCCGTGGCGACTTTGGTGGGGAAGAGCGCGTAAAAAAACCGCCGTGACCGGCTCCCTCTCGGGAATGCCATCACGTCGGCCTACGCTCACTCAAGCCCCGCAAAAGCGGTGCCCGGCACTCGTCTTCCGAATCAGAAGCGACGGGAACAGCCAGCCTTCTGAAACTCAACCGGCTGATTCCCGCTCGCGATGAATCCTTCGCAGCGGAAGGGGGAAAGGCAAATCCTCCGACCTGTTTTTTTCACGGTGGATCGCCACGCGGTTGGCGGCCCGCCCGTCAGAGGAACCGGCGCGGCGAGAAGGGGGCCGGGTCGAGGTGGGGGGCCGTCGCCAGACTCGCCGGGAAGGCACTGCCCACCCGAAGGCTTGTTGGATCATGGGCGGCACCGTCAGCCTCTGGCGGCCCGGTGTGGGTTCGGGCTATTCTCGTCGCGGGTTTGCCCCCCGACGATGCCGCGAGAGTCGGGCTCGGAGACGGCCCGCTTGAGGATGCCCCGTTGAAGCCCACCGAGTCGTACCGCCCTGATATCGACGGACTGCGGGCCCTGTCCGTCATCATCGTCGTCCTTTTCCACGCCGGTCTGGGGGTGACGGGGGGCTTCGTCGGCGTGGATGTGTTCTTCGTGATTTCGGGATATCTGATCACCTCGTTGATCCTCAAGCAGCAGGCTGCCGGCAGGTTTGACGTCGTGGAGTTCTTCGCGAGGCGGGTGCGGAGAATCATCCCTGCCGTGTGCGTCATGACGCTCGCAACCCTCGTGCTCGGCAGCCTTTGGCTCTCCCCGGCTGCCTGGATCGATCTCGCCGGATCGGCGATGGCGCAGACGGTGATGATGGCCAATGTCTGGTATTGGCGAACGATTAACTATTTCAGCACCGAAGCGGAGTTGAAGCCGTTCCTCCACATGTGGTCGCTCGCGGTCGAGGAGCAGTTCTACCTCGCCTATCCCTTCCTGCTGGTCTTTCTGAGAAGGTGTTCGCGCCGCACGCTGTTTTTCGTGCTCTCCGCCCTCGCTGCCGTGTCTTTGGTGTTGGCTGAATATTTTCTTCCGACCCGCGCGTCGGCTGTTTACTATCTGCTTCCCTTTCGCGCCTGGGAACTTCTGCTCGGAGGGATCGTAAGTCTCCTGCCGAAGCGTCGTCCGACCCCCTCAGCCGAGGCTGAAGTGGCGATCGGTTTGGCGATGATCCTGGCTTCGGCTTTTCTTTACGACACGCAGACCCGCTTCCCCGGGCTCGGGGCGCTCCCGCCGTGTCTTGGTGCGGCACTTGTCATCCATGGTGGTCAGCCCGGCACCACGATGGTCGGCCGCTTCCTCTCTTCGCGTCCGATGGTGGGGGTCGGGCTCCTCTCTTATTCGATCTATCTCTGGCACTGGCCGTTGCTGGCGCTGGCCAGAAACCTCCTCGGCATCCGCCTGCCGTGGCCGTACGCGACCGGACTCATGATTTTGGGTCTGGGGGCCGCGGCGTTGTCTTGGCGATGGGTCGAGGAGCCGATCCGTCGAGGTTCATCGTTCGATTCGAGGCGATTCTCCGCGAAGCTGTTCGTGACGACGTCGGCCCTGGTGCTGATGGTGGCGGGTGGGATCGTGGCAGCACGGGGTTTTCCGGGGCGCTTCTCGCCGAGAACGCTCGGATACTTTGCGGCCCGCACCGATCGACCGTTCCGCCGCCAGGTGTCGGTCGATGCCGCCGAGCGGGGCGATCTCCCGAGCTTTGGCATCAGCGACGGGCCCGACTGCGTGATGGTGTGGGGCGACAGTCACGCGATGATGGTCGTTCCGGGCGTTGATGCCGCCTGTAGGACCCTCGGGATCCGTGGCATTCAGGCGACGTACAGCGCTACCCCACCCCTGCTCGGCTACGTTTTCAACGGCAGCCTGTATGGGCTCGGGGCCGAGGGGCCTCGCTTCAGCCGTGCCGTCGTGAAGACGATTCTCGAGCGGCCTGTCCGTCTTGTCGTGATTGGGGCCCATTGGGAGAACTACGCCGGAAGCACGGACTTCGAGCAGTGCCTCCGGGAGACGGTCGACGCCATCACGTCGGCAGGAATCCCGGTGTGTCTCATGCTCGATGTTCCGTCGTTCTCCACGTCGTTGCCAGAGGCCCTCGCCCGGAGGGCGATCTTCGGTCTCGGAACCGCCGATCTCGTGGTGTCGGAGAGTGAGTACCAGGACCAAAATCGGCTCGCCAACTCCATCATTCGCCGTGTTGCCGAGAACCGGGCCGTCGTCCTCGATCCCCGCGAGATCCTGACCGACGCCAGCGGGAATTGGGTGGCAGAACTCGGCGGCGAAGCCCTGTACGAGGACTCCTCCCATCTCTCCGGCGCCGGGGGGCGGTGTCTGTCGCCTCTTTTCGAGAGGATGTTTCGGGAACTGGGGCTCGGTATTCCCGGCCGACCCTGACCGGTGCAGGATCGCCCGTATCATCCCCCAGCGGCGGCCCGCCCGTCAGAGGAACCGGCGCGGCGAGAAGGGGGCCGGGTCGAGGTGGGGGGGCAGGCCTCCGATCAGCTCGGCGACGAGCTTCCCCGTCGCCGTCGCCAGGCTCATTCCCAGCATGTTGTGGCCGGTGGCGAGGAAGGCGTTGGCGAGACGTGGTGTCGGCCCGATGATCGGCAGGCTGTCCCAGGTCATCGGCCGCCAGCCGTACCAGGTCTCCTCAGGCCCTGCGCCAGAGGGGGAGACGAGATAGGGCTTGGCCGAGTCGTGCAACTGCTGGATGCGTCTGGCGGGGATCGACGTGTCGTAGCCGGCAAACTCCATCATCGAGCCGAGCCGGTAGCCATCGGCGAACGGCGACACGCCGATGCGGTGCTCGGGAAAGAGCATCGGATGAACCGGGCAGGGATCGGGGCGGTGCATCGTCACCGAATAGCCTTTTCCCTGCTCGATCGGGATCGGGCACTCGAGCTCCTTGGCGATCCGTGGGCTCCAGCCGCCGAGGGCGAAGACGTAGCGATCTGCAGCGAGCGACCCTTGCGAGGTGGCAAGCGCCGTCACTCGTCCCTCCGATCGCTCCACCCCCTCGAGCCGGCAGTGTTCGATGAAGCGGACACCGCGCGTGACGAGCCGCTGCGACCAACTCGCCATCAGCCGATCGGGGCGGAGGGAGGCGTCGCCAGGATAGTGATAGGCACCGGCGAGGCCCGATTTCAGCGCCGGATCGAAGGCCGGCAGGGCCGACCCATCGAGGCGCACCGCGGGGACGCCGAAGTGATCGGTGAGAAGTCTGTCGGTTGCGGCAAACGATTTCATGCCGCGATCTGTCCGCAGGACATAGAGGAGGCCCGTCTCCTGCCACTCGCAGTCGAGCCCCTCATCCCGGACGAGCCGCCGGTATTCCGCGATCGAGGCGTCGAGGATCCCCTTGAGATGGACGCCGACCTCGAGGACCTGCTTGTGGGTGCACCGACGGGCGAATTGCCACATCCATTGGAAAAGGGCCGGATCGAGCCGCGGTTTGACCCGGAACGGAGCGTTGGGGGTGAACAGGGACTTGAAAGCCACGCCGAAGGCGCCCGGCTCGGTGAGCGGGAGGACATGGCTCGGGCAGATGTAGCCGCAGTTGCCACCGGAGCAGGCAGCGCCGATCGTCCCCTGATCGATCACCGTCACCCGCAGTCCGGCGGCGGAGAGGTAATGGGCGCACGCCACCCCGATGACCCCCGCTCCGACGACGATCACGTCGGCGCGGCGGGAATCCTCCGGTGCGTTCATGGGGGGGGCGGCGTCGCGAGTCATGGCATCGACCCGAGGACGATCCCGGTAGCGAACGGGTCGCCCGGCTGACGGATGAGTTTCGATTCACCGCAAACATAGGCGCGCCCGCGGATCGTGGGGATGACCGCCCCGCCGTCACCGCGGCGGTAGCTCGCCGTGAAGCGGCTGCCGATGATGCTCTCCTGCCCCCAGACCTCCCCCGGCGCGAGCTTCCCGTCGGCCGCGAGGCAGGCGATTTTGGCGCTCGTGCCGGTGCCGCAGGGGGAGCGGTCGAACGCCCCCCCGGGGCAGAGGACGAAGTTGCGGCTGTCGGCATCGGCCGCCTGAGGCGGACCGAAGAACTCGATGTGGTCGATCTCCGCACCGTCGGCGCCGGTGATTCGATGGCGGACGAGCCCGCGGCGGACAGCCTCGGCGGCAGCGGTGAGCCGGGCGATGTTGCCGGGGACGAGGTCGCAGGGGGGCGTCGAGACGAGGAAAAACCAGTTCCCCCCCCACGCGATGTCGCCCACGATCATCCCGAGCCCTTCGACGTCGACGCTCACTCCGGCCCGGTATCGCCGGGAGAGGACGTTGTCGATCGCCACTTCGTGGGCGTCGAGCAACTCGATCCCGACGGTGCCCACCGGGGTTTCGAGGCGGTGGCGGCCGGGGCCGATCCTCCCCAGATGCGCGAGCGTCACGGCCACGCCGATCGTCCCGTGGCCACACATCCCGAGAAAGCCCGTGTTGTTGAAGAAGATCACGCCGGCGGCGCAGGTGCGATCGGAAGGTTCCACGAGGAGCGCCCCGACGAGCGCGTCAGAGCCGCGCGGCTCGAGGATCACGGTGCGGCGGAAGTCGTCGTGCGCCGCGCGAAAACGCTCGAGCCTGTCGGCGAGGGGGCCCGCGCCGAGGTCGGGGCCGCCGTCGATGACGACGCGAGTCGGCTCCCCCTCGGTGTGTGAATCGACGACGCGGATCGCGCCGAGGCAGCCGTTCATCCCCGCGCTCCCGGCCAGGACTTCCACCACTCCCGGAACAATCTCCACTGCGCGTGCGTGTAGGCCCGCTGGGTCGGGGAGAGGATGTCGCTGGGGTTAATGTGATGTTCGTACGCGGCGTGCCCCTCGAGCACCATCAGCTCCTTGTAATGGAGAACGAGGTCGGGCCCCTCGTCGAAGGTGGAAAGGACTCGGAGGGCCTCGTCGAGCTCGAGGGCCAGGCGGCGTGCCTCGACGTCACCAGCGGCCGCGCGCTGGCACAGCGCCACCAGCCGCAGCACCGGCCCGGGGAGGGCGTTGCCGATTCCGGTGATCGCCCCGACGGCGCCGCAGCGGACGAAGCCGTGGAAGACCTGCGTGTCGACGCCCACCATGAGGGCGAGGTCGGGATCGCCCGACGTGATGAAGCCGGCGGCATAGCTGAGCGAATCGGCGCCGCCGAACTCCTTGAATCCGACGAGGTTCTTGTGGCTTCGTCGCAGGTCGGCAAAGAGATCGGCGCGGGTCTGAAAGCCGTAGTAAGGGCTGTTGTAGATGACGGCGGGAAGGTCGCCGCCGGCCGTAAGCACCTCCTCGAAGTGGGCTTTCTGGGCCGCCGGCGAACTGCCGCGCGAGAGGAGGCGGGGGATGACCATCAGCCCCACGGCCCCGACCTTGCGGGCGTGGGCTGCATGTGCGGCAGCGGCCCGGGGGTTTTGGGCACCGGTGCCGACGACGACCGGCACCCCCGCCTCGACGAGGAGGCGGACGCCGGTCTGTCGCTGTTCGTCGGAGAGCAGCGGCCAATCCCCCATCGAGCCGCAGTAGACGACCGCGCTCATCCCTTCGGCGACGAGACTCCGCGCGGTGCGCACGAGCTCCTCGTGGTCGAGGGAGCGGTCGGGCCGGCAGGGGGTCATCAGCGCCGGCATGCAGCCGCAGAAGACTTCGGAACCACGAGCCATCGAATCACCTCCGGATTGGCCCGGCCGCACCGCTGCTCGGGGGGCCGGGAGGGGCCATGATAGCGGGGAAGCGTCAGTCGCGGAGCTTCTTCGACAGGCTCTCACCGAGGCGGCGGACGGTGGTGCTGAAGTCGTCGCGGGCGAGGTGGGCGCGGATCACGCTGATCCCCGAGGTGTCGGCCAAGGCCGCGGTGAGGGCCCGATCGAAATCCCCTTCCGTGTGGGCCGCGTAGCCGGTGCCCCCGCCGAGGACCTCGGGGAGCTTTTCATAACGCCAAGGATTGATGTCGTTGAAGGGGCCGTCGAGGATGACGCGCTCGGTGCCGTAGCCGGCGTTGTCGAGGATGATGATCGTGGCGGAAAGCCGCCTGCCGACGAGCGAGGAGAGTTCCATCCCGGTCATCTGGAAGGCACCGTCACCGACGAGGGTGACGATCTTCGATTCGGGGCGGGCACAGCGGGCGCCGAGCGTGGCTGGGACGCCGAAGCCCATCGAGGTGTAGTAAGCGGGGGAGACGTACTCGGTCTGGCCGCGGATCACCAGTTCGCTGGAGGCAAAGAGCGAATCACCGACGTCGGCGATGACGATCGTGCCGTCTTCGATTCCACCGTCGAGCCGGTGGATGAGCCGGGAGATCGTCAGCGGCGCGTCGGGGCGGAGTTCGTACGTACCGGCGACCTTCGCCGGGCCGGGGGGGAGAACGCGGCGGGCGGCTTTCGGTTTCGCCAAAGCCAGCTCGCGGATGAAGTCCTCGAGGAGCACGCCCTGGAAGTGGTGGTGGCTGATCCGCAGGTCTTCGCTCGTCGCGTGGATCGTTCGCCGCGGGTCGAGGTTGGCGGTGAAGATACCGAGATCGATGTCGGTGAGGATCGTGCCGAGGAGGATCCGGCAGTCGCTCGATTCGACGAACTCCGTCACCTCGCGGCGCCCCATCCCCCCTTCGTAGAGCCCGATGTAGAGCGGATGGACCTCGCTGACGACGCTCTTGCCGAGGAGCGTCGAGGCGACCGCGATTCCTGCCGTCTCGGCCAGCGCGATCGTGTCGGCCTGGAGCCCGAAGCGCTGCAGCTCGACGCCGGCGATGATCACCGGCGCCTGCGCCTGCTCGATCCGCTCGACCGCCTCGCGGACCGCCTCGGCCAAGGCCGCCGGATCGCTGACGCGCGGCGGGGACGCATAGGGGCGGATCGAATCGGGCACGACATCGACCATGTCGCGCGGCAGCTCGATGTAGACAGGGCGCTTCTGTCGGAAGCAGACGTCGAGCACCCGGTCGATCTCGCGGAAGGCGGTGTCGGGATCGGTGATCTCGGCGCACGCTGCCGTCACCTTCTCGAACACCTCGAGCTGCGTCGACCACTCGCGGACGCAGTGATGGAGGAGGGGCCGATCGCTCCGCTCGCTCAAGCCCGGGGCCCCGGAAATCACCACCACCGGGCTCTTTTCTGCCCAGGCTCCGGCGGTCGAATTGACCACCGAGAGCCCCCCCACGCCGTACGTGACGCACAGCGCGCCGATGCCGTTGATCCGGGCATAGGCATCGGCCGCGTAGCCGGCGCAGTCCTCGCGCGTGCAATTGACCAGCTCGAGCGAGCTTTGCTCGAGCATCGAGTAGAAGCCGAGGACGTAGTCGCCCGGCACGCCGAAGACGTGGCGGAGCGAATAGTCGCCGAGCCGGCGGATCAGGTATTCCCCGATCGACAGTTGCGTGACGCTCCGGGAGCGGTCGGCGTGGCGCTGCGACGGCTTGGCCATGATTCTCCCCTTCTCACCACACCGTCTTGCCACCATTGACGGCGATCGTCTGACCGGTCACGAAGGCCGCCTCGTTGCTGGCCAGATACGCCGCCGCCCAGCCGACGTCCTCCGGAATCCCCCAGCGGGCCGCGGGCACCGTCGCCAGGTAGGCATCCTTGTCGGCCTGCGGATCGTTCTCGTGGCGCTCCACGGGGATCCAGCCCGGCGCGATCATGTTGACGGTGACGCCGTGCGGGGCGAGTTCGCGGGCCATGCTCCGCGACCAGCCGGTCTGGCCCCCCTTGGCGGCGACGTAGGCGGAGAAGGGGGAGACGCCGAGGAGGAAGACTTCGCTGGTGATGTTGATGAGCCGACCGGTGCCACGCTCCTTCATCGAGGGGAGGGCGCGGCGGGCAAGGAGGTAGGGGCTCTTCACGAAGAAGTCGAGCATCTCCTGATAGAAGGCCCAGTCGTAGTCCTCGATCGGCTTTTGCGGCTGGGCAGGAGTGGCATTCATGACGATGATGTCGACGGGCCCGAGCATCCGCTCGATCCCCATGAACATCCCGTCGATCTCGGCGGAGTCGGTGACGTCGGCCCGGTAGAGATCGGCAGTCACCCCGGCATCGCGGACCTCGTGGAGCGCCTTCTCGGCGCGGGCCTGGTTGTTGGCGTAGTTCATCGCCACCTTGGCACCGGCGAGCCCGAGACACTTGGCGGTGGCGAGGCCGAGGCCGGTCGACGATCCGGTCACGAGGGCCACCTTGCCGGCGAGGGAGAACGGGGGGCGGGCAGGGGATACGGTCATGGTGGAGGTGATTGGGTTCGGGGAATGGGAATCGGGGCACGGGCTTCGCCATGATAACGGGGGAGGCTCGCGGCGCCGCAGGCACACGCTCCCGCTGGAAAACCGGCCACGCCCGGGCCACAGACGGAGGGTAGAATGACCCTTCCCCCTTGGCAGGAGGTGCCGTGACAATTCACCCGGTTCGACATCCGTGGGCCCTGGCAATGATCGCCCTGGCTACGATCCTGATCGCGACGTCGGCCGGCCAGTGGGCCGTGGCTGACCCCGTCGATTTCTCGCGCGACATCCAGCCGCTCCTCGCCCGCCGCTGTCTTTCCTGCCACGGCCCCGACACGCAGGAAGGGGGCCTGCGCCTCGACTCCGCCGACGGGGCGACCAGCGAGCTCCCCTCCGGGGGGCGGGCGATCGCGCCGGGAAGTGCCGACACGAGTCTGATCCTCGAGCGGATCGTCTCCGCCGACCCCGACCTGCGGATGCCCCCCGAAGGCCCGCGGCTCACCCCGGCCCAGGTAGGTGCGCTTCGGGACTGGATCGGCGCGGGGGCCGAGTGGAAGGAACACTGGGCCTTCCGGCCGCCGAGCCGGCCGCCGGTGCCGGCGATCGACCCGGCGGCTCTTCCCAACGACGGCGTCGCACCGACGCCGATCGACGCGTTCGTGCTCGAAGGTCTCGGCAAGCGCGGCCTCGAGGCGCCCGCGCTTGCCGACAGGCAAACGCTCCTCCGCCGGGCCACCTACGATCTCACCGGCCTTCCTCCCAGCGAGGCCGAGGTGGAGAGCTTCCTCGCCGACGAGGCGCCGGGGGCGTGGGATCGCGTCGTCGACCGGCTCCTCGCTTCGCCCCATTACGGCGAGAAGTGGGGAAGACACTGGCTCGATCTGGTGCGCTATGCCGAGACCAACTCCTTCGAACGCGACGGCGACAAGCCGCATGCCTGGCGCTACCGCGACTACGTCATCCGGTCTTTCAACGAGGACACGCCGTTCGATCGCTTCACGCTCCAGCAGCTCGCCGGCGACGAGATCCCCAATCCTTCCCCCGACGACCTGGTCGCCACCGGCTACCACCGGCTCGGGCTCTGGGACGACGAGCCGGCCGACCGGCTCCAGGCCCGCTACGACTGGCTCGACGATCTCGTCGCCACGACCGGCCAGACGTTCCTCGGGCTGACCGTCAACTGCGCTCGCTGCCACGATCACAAGATCGACCCGATACCGCAGAAGGATTACTACGGCCTGTTGTCGTTCTTCATGAATGTCACGCCGATGGGCAATGGCGGCGATCAAATCGAGCGGCCACTGTTCGCCGATGCCGCGGCGAAGGCCGCCTACGACTCGGCCGTGGCCGATCTCGCGAAGCGCCGCGACGCCGCCCAGGCCGAGGTGACGGCGCTCGAGAACCGCTTCCGCGAGGAGTATGAGAAGCGCTCCGCCGACGGCGTGGCGGCCAGCGACCTCGACGATCTCCACTTCCGCTTCTACCGCGACAGCTGGGAGAAGCTCCCCGACTTCGATCAGCTCAAGGCGGAGGAAGAGGGAAGCGTGCCGGGGAATCTCCTCGACATCGGTGTGGCGCCGTCCCTGCGGCCGCACGCCTTCGGCTATGTCTTTACCGGTGTTCTCAAGGTGCCCGCCGCCGGCGAGTACACCTTCACCCTCGACTCCGACGACGGCTCGCGGCTCACGCTCGGGGGAAGCACCGTCCTCGAGTACGACGGCATCCACGGTGTGGGGAGCGCGCGGACGGCGACGGTGAAGCTCGAGGCCGGCCGCCTTCCCTTCCGCGTCGACTACTTCCAGGGGCCGACCGGCGACAAGGGGCTCCTGCTCTCTTGGAGCCCCGCCGGTGGCGCGTCGAGGCCGCTCTCCACGCTCCCCAGGCCGCGCGGGAGGAAGGCTGCGGCCGAGCTCGTCGCCGCGATCAAGGCGGAAGGGCAGGCGATTCTCGGCGTCGAGGGCTTCCAGGCCTGGGAGAAGGGGACCGCGGCCCTCGAGGCCCTCAAGCGCGAGCAGGTGCCGGTGGAGAAGGCCCTGGTCGTCTCCGAGCACGGGGCCAGTCCCCCCGAGACGTTCGTCCTCTACCGGGGCAATCCGCACGCCGAGACGAAGCCCGAGAACAAGGTCGGCCCGGCGTTCCCGACGATCCTCCGCGCCCCTGCCCCCGAGATCCCCGCTCCGGCGGCCGATGCGAAGAGCAGTGGCCGGCGGACGGCGCTGGCAAAGTGGATCACCTCCCCCACTAATCCGCTCACGGCGCGGGTCCTTGCCAATCGGGTGTGGCAGTATCACTTCGGCCGCGGGATCGTCCGCTCGGCGAGCAACTTCGGCCTCATGGGGGATCCGCCGACCCACCCGGAGCTGCTCGATTGGCTGGCCGCCGAGCTCGTCGATGGCGGTTGGCGGCTGAAGTCGCTCCACCGGACGATCATGCTCTCGCGCGCCTACCGGGCGAGTTCCGCTGCCAATTCAGCGGCGCTGGCCGTCGATCC
>CANGGT010000139.1 GCA_947453375.1 Planctomycetaceae bacterium | reverse complement strand
GTCGGATTGGCGACGAGATCGGCCTCGTCGAGCACCTCCTCGAAGACGAATCGCCCCCCCTTCACGACGTTCACGGTGAGGGTGCGGAGGGTCGTGTCGCCATTCTCGTCGAAGCCCCAGTGGCCAAGGGCGCCGTCGAAGTCGCGGATCGCCAGAGCGGCGTCGCTGATCGCGCGGCGGTCCTTGCTGTCGGCGGTCGCGATCGCTTGGATGGCTACTCGGGCGGCTTCGTAGCCGTAGACGGCGTAGGCCTCGGGGAGCTCCCCGTACTTTGCCCGGTAGCGCTCGACGAACTCGCCCCCCTTGCCGGTGAGCTTCTCCGGCGGCAGCCCGCCGAAGGTGACGAAGCATCGCCCCTCGAGATTCGTTGCCCCGGCCGAATCGATGAACACCTGCTCCATGCAACCATCGGGCACCATGAGATCCGCGCCGATGCCGGCAGCGGCCATGTCCTTGGCGAGTTGCCCGCCCTTGCTCTGTGTTGTGCCACCGAAGTAGACGAGATCGGGCTTCTTCGCCTTGATGCTCGCCATCAACGACTTGAACTCCTGCGCCTTGGCGTCGATCGAATCGTGCCCGAGGACCTCGATGCCGAGTTCCCGGCAGCGCTCGTCGAAAAGGTCGGCGATCCCTTTTCCATAGACCTCGTTGTCGTCGAGGATGTAAACCTGCTTCACACTGCGCCGGAAGGCCCAGTCGGCCGCCATCGGCCCCTGGAGGTCGTCGGCGGGCACGACGCGGGTGTAGTTCCGCCGGCCGGTGGGGCGGTAGACATCCGGCTCGCCGGGCACACCGAGCCCCGGCTTCGTCAGCCCCACGGCCGTGTTGGCCGGCGACACCATGAGCAGATCGCCGAGGTTGAGGATCGGCATCGACACCTTCGCCGCTCCCGAGTTGAACGTGCCGATGTAGGCACAGACATCGGGATCCTGGAGGGCACGTCGGGCGTTCGCCGCCTCGGCCTCGCTCGTCCACTGCCCGGCGGCGGCGGTCGAGTCGTCGAGATCGAGATACTCGATGCGGAACCGGCCCACCCGCCCCCCCGCCTCGTCGATCGCCATGCGGATGCCGCGGACGAGCGTGTCGGACTGGTGCTTCGCCGACCCGGTCCGGGGCAGGCTGCTGACGATCTTGACCAGATTCGGATCGGCCGGGCGGCAGCCGACGCCGCCGCCGGCGACGGCAAGCAGCGGCAGGAGCCCGGCAAGGCAGAGGAGGCGTCGGCGACCGGACCAGGAGAATGGAGTCATGCGACGAATGTAGAACCGACGTTTTCCGGCCGCAACGGGCCTTCAGCCAATCCCCTCTCCCGGAAGGGCTGCTCGCAGGCCCTCATTGGCGCACCATCCG
Organism: Planctomycetaceae bacterium; assembly: GCA_947453375.1. Lineage (GTDB taxonomy): Bacteria > Planctomycetota > Planctomycetia > Pirellulales > UBA1268 > QWOP01. The sequence goes on along the minus strand of CANGGT010000139.1, from coordinate 9,608 downwards.
CCAGGCCCGATGGATCCGCTCATTGCGGAAATCCTCGGGGATCGTGCGGTTGGTGATCTCGCGGAAGGTGAAATCGGCCGCGAGCGTGGCCTCCGCCAGGTGGAAGCGGCGAAAGTTCGTGGAGAAGTAAACGGTACCGCCTGGGGTGAGATTGCGGGCCACCAGGGCGAGGAGCTCGGCATGGTCGTGCTCCACGTCCCAGGGCGCCTCGCTCCGGGCCGAGCGGGAGAAGGTGGGGGGGTCGACGACGACGAGGTCGAAAGGGGGCTCGCCGCGACGGGCCCGGTGTTCGAGGAAGGCGCGGGCATCGTCGCGCACGATGCGGTGGCGACCGGCGTCCTTGAAGCCGTTGATGGCGAGGTTCGTGCGCGTCCAGTCGAGGTAGGTGTTGGAGAGATCGACGCTCACCGTGTCGGTCGCTCCACCAGCCGCCGCATAGACCGAGAAGCTGCCGGTGTAGGAAAAGAGGTTGAGCATTCGTTTCCCGGCCGCCTCCTCCCGGACCATTCCGCGCGTGACGCGGTGATCGAGGAACAGCCCGGTGTCGAGGTAATCGGAGAGATTGACCTCGAACGACAGCCCCCCTTCCCTGACCTGGAGGAGCGCCTCGCGGCCATCGACCTTTTCGTACTGCCCACCCTCGCGCTGTCGACGTCGGATTTTCAGGAAGGTGCGGTCGTGGGGGACCCCAAGTTCCGCGGCGGCCGCCTCGATCATCCGGTCGAGCCAGACTTCATGCTCGATCTCGGTCCGGTCGTGAGGGCGTTCATACTCGGCGGCATGGAGCCAGCCGGCATACCAATCGATGACCAGCGGCACCTCGGGGATGTCACGGTCGTAGATCCGGAAGGCATCGGTGCCGATCCGCCGCGCCCACTTGGAAAGATGCTTGAATCGCTTGGCAAGGCGCCGGCGGAAGTCGCCGATCTGGTCTTCGACGGGCCTGCCGCCGCTCCGCAACGGGCCCGCGGCTGCCCCCGCCGGCCGGAAGGACGGCGCCGCTGGGGGTGGTGCGAGGGCAGAGTCGCGGGGGCCATCGTTCGGTGCGTCCGGGGCATGGGTTGCCTGAGCCGCAGCCCGCTCGGTCTCCAGAGGCAGGTGCTGGCGCTCACGAATCTCGACTTCGAGGAGCCGGCAGGCGATCGGACCGTTGGGCAGATAGACGCGGTGGGTGGGGCGGAGCCCGAGATAACCGGCAACCGGCGTGTCGGGGGCGAGAATTGCCGCGCGCCATCCGCCACCGGCGCGCACGAGCCAGTCGCCGATGCGGCGGAAGAGGGCTCCGGCGCGGGGCAACGCGAGCCGCTCGCCGTACGGGGGATTGGTGACGATCAGGCCACTCCCACCCGCGGGCACCGCCTGCTCGAAATGCTTCTGCTCGATCGTCAGCGCCGCCGACACACCGGCGGCCTCAGCACACAGTCCCGTCGCCTCGACGGCTTTTGCATCGAGATCGCTCGCCTGAAAGCTGCCGGGGGGGACGATGACGCGGGCCTCGAGATCCGCGACGAGCCGGGTGACCAGGTCGCGGTCGCAATCGCGGAATCGGAAAAACCCGTGACCCTTGCGGCGGGCCCGCCACAGCCCCGGCGCCATCCCCGCCGCGATCGTCGCCGCCTCGACGACGAACGTACCCGACCCGCACATCGGATCGAGGAGCGGCTCGCCTGGGGTCCAGCCGGTGATGGCGAGGATCCCGGCGGCGAGGACCTCGGAGAGCGGGGCGTCGACTTCCCCCGTGCGCCAGCCGCGCTGGTGGAGCGACTTGCCTGCGGCGTCGCGGAAGATCGTCGCGGTGTCGCCGACGAGGTGGAGCGCGAGGCGGAGCGTCGCGCCGCGCAACTCCACACTCGGCCGCCGGCCGCTCGGCGTACGGAGTTGGTCGACGACCGCGTCCTTGACGATCTGGGCGGCGTAGAGCGAATGATTGAGGAAGGTGTCGTGGATCGCCGCATCGACGCGGAGCGTGTCGGAGACCTTCAGCTGCTCGCGCCAGTCGACCTGTTCCATCGCGGCGTAGAGTGCCTCGGGGCTCTCCACCCGGAAGCGGCCGAGGGGCTCGAGGACGCGGATCGCCGTCCGACTCTCGAGAACGGCTCGATAGAGGGTCTCCTTCTCCTTCCCCGGCGCCGCCGAGAACTCGATCGTCCGCCGGCCGATCCGCAGGTCGGTAGCGCCAACCGCTTCGAGCTCACGGGCGAGGACCCATTCGAGCCCCTCGAGCGTCCGCGCCGTCATCCGCGGCGGCTCGTCGGCGATTGGCGCCGGCAGCGGGCGGGGAACGGGATGAACGGGGGGAAAGGAAACGGATGGCATGGCGATGGCAATTGAGGGGGTGATTCCAACCCCGCAGTTGTACCCGCGATGGCCGATCGCCGCGTGAAGGCTCCATCGGTCCCCCCGGACGGTTGCCCGCCACGGCGGCGAGCGTGCATGATAGGGCCCATGAAACACTCTTCTTTCTCATCCGTGGCCCGCGTTCTTCTCCTTGCCTGCTGCGTCGCCGTGATGCCGGCCGGGCCCCTGCCCTCTCCGTCGGCCCGCGCCGATGAACCGGCGGCGCTGGCGATCCCCGACTCCGACGACGGCCTTCCCGGCGCGGGGCCGATCCGCCGCTACGACTGGTTCAAGAATCTCTGGAAGGAACGGCGTGGGGCGTGGGCTGGCCGAAAGGCCGCCGACAAGCGGGCGCTGGTGTTCCTCGGCGATTCGATCACGCAGGGCTTCGGTGACGATTTCCAAGGGGCGTTTCCCGGCGCGAAGCTCGCCAATCGCGGCATCAGCGGCGACACCACCCGCGGCATGCTCCTCCGCCTCGCCGACGATTGCTTGGCCCTCGATCCCTCGGGCGTCGTCATGCTCATGGGCACCAACGATCTCGAGGAGGGAGCGGAGCCCGAGACGATCGCCGCCAACGTGAAGGCGATCATCGCGGCGATCGAAGCGAAGAACCCGCGGACGCCGATCGTCGTCTGCCAGGTCTTTCCGAGCGCGGCCGACAAGAAGCGGCCTGCCGAGAAGATCAAGCAGCTCAACGCGCTGGTCGCCGAGCAGGTGAAAGGTGACCCGCGTGTCCGGCTCGTCGACACTTGGACGTTGTTTGCCAACGGCGCCGGCGACGCGAAGGAAGAGGAGTTCCCCGATCTTCTCCACCCCAACGCGAAGGGCTATGCCAAGTGGGTGGCCGCGATCAGGCCGGTCCTCGAGACGCTCGATCTGGTGCCCACCCCGGTGGACGATTTCCAGTGCGAGCCCGGCTTCGAGCCGCTCTTCAATGGCCACGACCTCACCGGCTGGGGCTACCGCGATCAGCCGACGCTCGAGAAGCAGCTCGATCTCGACCTCCGGCAGAGCAGCCCCGACGGCCGCTACGTCGCCAAGGATGGCCGGATCGTCGTCACGACCCCGCCGGAGGGACGCCGCGTCGAGCAGCTCTGGACGACGAAGGAGTTCCCCGGCAACTTCGTCCTCAAGCTCGAGTTCCGGGCCACGCCGACCGCCGACAGCGGCGTCTTCATCCGGGCCCCGCAGCTCCAGTGCCGCGACTACCTTCTTGCCGGTCCCTACAAGGATCTGAAGCACTACAAGCCCCAGGACTGGAACGAGCTGATCATCACAGTGATCGACGGCAAGGCACTGTGCCGCTGCAACGACGACATCCTCGAAGTGGCGTTGCCGGTGCCCGAAACCGGACCGATCGGCCTCGAAGGGGATTCAGGCCAGCTCGAATACCGGCGGATCCGCATCTCGAAGCTTCCCTGACGTCGCTCATTCGGCAACGAGCGACGCTCACGCCGGCTCGATCCGCACGTCGGACACGAGCGTTTCCACCGCCGCCCGCTCGAGCCGCCCGGCGAGGAGCGTGCCGCAGTTGAAGGCGGCGCAGGCCACGCCGAAGCGGATCGCGTCGAGCGGCTCGAGCCCCCTCGACGTCGCCTCGGCAAATCCTGCTGCCAGGCAATCGCCGCAGCCGATCGGATTGACGACGCGATCGAGACGCGGTGGCGCGATCCGGAACCAACCCGCCGGCCCGAGCGCGAGCGCTGGCTTCGCCCCATCGGTGACGAGCACCCATTCGGCCCCCTGCGCACGGATCTCCTCCATGGCGCCGCGAAGATCGGCCTCGGCTCCGAGTGGCCGGCCGACCGTTCTGGCCAATTCCTCCCGATTCGGCTTCACAAGCAACGGCCTACAGGGAAGCGCCGCGAGGAGTTCCGGGCCACGGGCGTCGACGATCGCCGGACAGGGAGTGCGCTCGAGGAGATCGCGGTAGATCGTCGTTGGGGTGCCGGCGGGGAGCGATCCGGAGAGCACGACCGCGGCGGCCACAGCCACCGCTCCTTCGTAGGCCGCCACAAATCGGGCCAGTTCATCCGGGGTGATCGGCGGGGCATTCTCGACGAGCTCCGTGGTTCGCCCGGTGGCTTCATCGAGGAGCGTCGTGCAGCAGCGGGTGTCGGCGATCGTCGGCACGGCAACGAGGTCGATTCCCAGTCCGCGAAACTCCGCCGCCGCCCAGCCGGCGGCGGCTCCCCCCATCACGGTCACCGCCCGCGATACACCCCCGAGCGTCCCGAGCGCCACCGCGACGTTGAGCACCTTGCCACTGGCGCAGCATCGCACCTCGGTCGCCCGGTTCACCTCACCGATCTCGATCCCCGCAAACCGCATGATCCGTTGCCAGGCTGGCGACAGCCCGGCAGCGACGACGGAGGACGGCGGAGCAGGATGTGGCGACATGATCGCAGTGGTTGGAGGGGGGTCGTCAGATGCATTAGTGTAGGACGAAATCATTCCTGGCATTCCGACGGAGACCCTTTTCATGGTCGGTCTTTCGCGCCTCGCCGCCGGCCGCGCTCTCGTCGCCGCGGCCCTTGTGGCCTTCGGCTTCGGATCGCCGCCGGAGGTCTGCTCGGCCGAGATTCCCTCGGGTCTTGTCGTCCACCTCGATGCGGCCGATGCCGGCGTCGGAGCCGTCGCGGGCCTCGCCGATCGGGCTGCCGCCGGACGGGTTTTCTCTGCGAGCGAGGAAGGGACACGCCCGACATCGATCCAGGTGGGCGACGCCCGGGTCCTCCGGTTCGACGGTGTCGACGACCACCTCCGGGCCATCGGCACCGGAATGATGGCCGAGTCGCTGACCCTCTTCATCGTCGCGGCCCCCCATGCCAACCCCGGAGACTTCCGCGGCCTGTTCGCCGCGAATGCCCCTGAATCACGCGATTACGAATCGGGGCTGACGCTCGATCTCGGCCCCGGCCCCACCCGGGCCCTTGAACAGATCAACGTCGAGGGAAAGGGATTTGGCGGCGCCCGCGATCTCCTCGCCTCATCCGCCCCCTTCGGCACACTGCACGTCTTCGAGGCGGTGATCGACCAGAGCGCGGGGGAGGTCCGCTTCGTGGTCGACGGCAACCCTGAGGGCTCGCGCCCTTTCGAAAAGGGGACGCTTTCCCTCGACGAACTCACCCTCGGCGCCCGCTTCTACACCAACGGCCCCGGGGCCCAGCAGGTTCGCGGCAGCTTGAGAGGCGACATCGCGGAGATCCTCCTCTTCGACCGGGCACTCACTGCCGACGAGGCAGCGAGTGTTCGCGCGGCCCTCAATGCCAAGCACGCGGCGCTCGCCGCGGCCCTCCCTGCGACCTTGGATCTTGCGAAGACCGAGGGCACGCCGCTCGACCTCGTCGTCGATCCACCGGCGATCCAGATGCTCGTGCCAGGCTTCGCCGTCCGCGAGATCCCGGTGGCCCTCGCCAACGTCAACAACGTTCGCTTCCGTCCCGACGGCACGCTCGTCACGCTCGGCTACGGCGGCGACATCCACCTCCTCCGCGATACCGACGGCGACGGCCTCGAAGACTCCGCCTCCCGGTACTACCACAACACCGGCAGCCTCCGCGGCCCGATCGGCCTCCTCCTCACTCCTCCTGGCTATGCGCACGGCGACGGCATGTTCGTCGCCTCGAAGGGGAAGGTGTCGCTGTTGACCGATCGCGACGGCGACGACGTCGCCGAGGACGAGCGTGTCGTCGCGACCGGCTGGAAGGAGATCGCGCAGAACGTCGACGCGACAGGGCTGGCAATGGGCTCCGACGGCAGTCTTTATTTCGCCCTCGACGTCACCGACTTCTCCAATCCCTACCTCCTCGACGCCGACGGCAAGAGTGGCTACGACGTCCATGGCGAGCGCGGCACGATCCAGCGGATCACGCCCGATCTCTCGCGCCGCGAAGCGGTCTGCACCGGAATCCGTTTCCCGATCGCCCTGGCGTTCAACGACCGGGGCGACCTGTTCTGCACCGAACAGGAAGGCGCGACGTGGCTGGCCAATGGCAATCCCCTCGACGAACTGCTCCACGTTCGCCTCGATGGCACGGCGCCGCAGGCGAACGCCACCGGGATGCGGCACTTCGGGTTTCCTCCGCGCCATCCGCGTCACAACCCCGGCGTCATCGACGAGCCGTCGACGTTCGACTACGGCCCGCAACACCAATCGACTTGCGGCATGGTTTTCAATCCGGCCGTCCCTGCCGGGAGGCCGTTCGGCCCTGCCTCGTGGGCCAACGACGCGCTCGTCTGCGGGGAATCGCGCGGCAAGCTGTGGCGGACGACGCTCGTGAAGTCACCGGCCGGGTATGTCGCCGCGAGCCAATTGCTCGCCTGCCTTCAGATGCTCACCGTCGACGCAGTCGTCGCCCCCGACGGCGATCTCGTCATCGCCTGCCACTCCGGACCGCCCGACTGGGGCACTGGGCCGGCGGGGATCGGCAAGCTCTTCCGAATTTCGATGGTGGCCCCTGAGGCGCCTCGGCCTGTCGCCGCTTGGGCCGAGACGCCGCAGGAGATCCGCATCGCCTTCGATCGGCCGCTCGACCCGGCGGCGCTGTCGGGCCTTCTCGAACGGACGACGATCGACCGTGGCCTCCACGTCCGGGCCGGCGACCGCTTCGAAACTCTTCAGCCCCCCTACGCCGTCGTCCAGGCGCAGAAACTCGCCCCTCGCCATCGGCTCACGATCGCGTCAGTCGCGCTCACCGCCGACCGGCGGACGGTCGTTCTGGGCACCGCGCCGATCCCCGGCCGCACCCACCTGGCCCTTTCGCTTCCCTATCGATCGACCGAGTCGACCGAGTCACTTCCCTCCTCCATCCCGCAGCATCCCTGGATGGACGTCGATCTCTCGACGGCTGGGGTCGAGGCCCGGTGGATTCCCGCCGCAGCCGACGCGCCCCCCGCTTCCTCGACCAACTGGACCGGCTGGCTGCCGCATATCGACGTCGACGTCGCCCGCCGGCTGACGGCCGGATCGACGGGCCACGACGACTTCTGGCGGGCCGTCTCGCTCCCCGGCAGGCTCTCCCTCGCCACGCGCCTCGATCTTGAAAACCTCCTTCGGCCGGCGGTCCAGCCGGGAAGCACGCTCGACCACGAGTGGCCGCCGGAACGGGGGACGGTCACCTTCACGGCTGATCGCGAGTGCGTCATCACCGCCACGGTGGCAGGCGAACTTCTGCCGGTGACGCTTGCCCCCGACGAAGACCGCGGCTTCACGGCCCGCTTCATGGCGCCGGCGGGGCTGAAGTCGCCGGTCGACGTGACGGTCGAGTGCGCCACCGGCGGCATCCGTCCCCTCCGGCTCACCGTCGCTTTCCACACCGACGAGGATTCCACGTCGCGTCCCCTCCCGCTTCACCGCTTCATCCTCCCCTGGGCGTCGGATGCCGCGCCGGGGCAGACGACCGATTCCGGGCCGCGGCGGATCGCGGAGCTCGACGGCGGCAGCTGGGGGCGTGGCCGGCGGGTGTTCCTCTCGGAGGCGGCCGGCTGCGCCAAGTGCCATGCGGTGAATGGCGGCGGTGGGGCAATAGGCCCCGATCTCGGCAACCTCATCCACCGCGATCTGGCGAGCGTGACACGCGACATCCGCCATCCGAGCTTCGCAATCAATCCCGACTTCACGACGCACGTCGTCCACCTCGACGATGGCCGCGTCCTCACAGGGATCCTCCAGACGCGCGAAGGCAAGCTCTGGCTCGGGGATGCGGAGGGGAAGTGGACAGAGCTCGATCGAGCCGCGATCGACCTCCTCGAGCCCTCCGCTGTCTCGGTGATGCCGCAGGGGATCCTCGACAAGCTCCCCCCCGATCAGGTCCGCGATCTCCTCACCTACCTTCTGACACCGCCCCCCTCGATGCCGCTCGAATCCCCCCTCGACGCTCCGCCGGTGCGCTCGCGGGCCGAGGTGGCCACGGCGCTCGAGGGGAGCGTGCCGGTGACGGCGCCTGAACTGCTGCGCATCGTACTCATCGATGGCGCGAAGGATCACGGGCCGGGGGAGCACGACTATCCGGCCTGGAAGGAACGGTGGGTGCAACTCCTCGCCGCGGCGGAGAACGTGAGCGTCACGGCCGTGCGCGAGTTTCCTTCCGACGACGATCTCGCCTCGGCCGACCTCCTCGTCTTCTTCCAGCGCGGTAGTTTCGCAGACCGCCGCCCGGCGGCGATGGATGCATTCCTCGAGCGGGGAGGGGGCGCCGTCTACATCCACTGGGCGGTCGACGGCCGCGACCGCGCCGTCGATTTTTCCAGGCGGATCGGGTTGGCGGCGCTCGGTGGCTCGATCGGCTTCCGTCACGGGCCACTCGATCTCACGATGCACCACCGCGACCATCCGATCCTCCGCAACTTCCAGACGCTCTCCCTCCATGACGAGAGCTACTGGAAGCTCTCGGGGAATCCGGCCGACGTCACGGTCTTGGCGACGAGCGACGAAGAGGGGATGGCGACGCCGCAGGTGTGGGTGAAGGAGCAGGGAAAGGGGCGGGTGTTCGTCAGCATCCCCGGCCACTACAGCTGGACGTTCGACGATCCCCTCTTCCGGATCCTGCTGTTGCGCGGGATCGCCTGGGCCGCCCACGAGCCGGTCGACCGCTTCAACGATCTCGTCACCCCCGGAGCGCGGATGAGCCGGTGAGGGACGGGCAGCGGCCCTCTCTCCCTGTCACTCCGACGTGATCGTCCACCCTTCCTTCTTCCCGGTCGCCCCGGTGGGGAGGAAGTAGGTGGCGAGGAACGCCGGCCGGTCGGCATCGAGCAGGGCGATCGCGGCGGCGAGCGGCTCGGCCGTCCCCATGTTCTCCTGGTCGCGGACCATCAGCTCGCGCAGCTCCTTCCACATCCGCTCGACGTTCCCGCTCCCGACCTTCTCCGCATTGCGGATCATGTCGGCGAGATTCGTCTCCCGGAGATGGTAGGCATAGGCGAGGACGCGCCGCCGCAGCCCCGTCACCTCCTCGACCGACTTGTCGAACGCCTCGGACAGTGGCGCAGGCACATCGGGGCGTGCCGCGGAGGCCGCGGCGAGGGCCTCGTCGAGCAGCGTCGCCGTCTGCTCGAAGCGCAGCTGAACATCCTCGCGGAGCCAGTGGTTGGGCAGGGTCGTCTGATCGGTGCGGATAAACAAGCCGCGGCGCGTCGATTGCCAGCTCGGCGTCTGCCAACTCGCCCCCTTGAGCGTCGCCGCCGAGAGGAGATGCGCCGGATCGCTCTTCCCGACTTCGCGCGACAGCCACGAGACGTCCCAGGGATAGATCTCCACCGCCGTC
>CANGGT010000138.1 GCA_947453375.1 Planctomycetaceae bacterium | reverse complement strand
GAACAACGGACAGAATCCGTGGCTCCTCGAATGGCACTGCAGTTGATTGTCGCGTGGCAACGAACAGGTTCTGGCGATACCACGGTTCGATGCGGGGGTCATTCCAGATCTGCCATCGGGGGGCGTCGCTACACGCGTAGCCCCGTTCGTTGAAGAGGCCCTGCCAATAGGATGGCCATTGGCAGTTAACATGATGCTGCCCGAGTTGATTCGGACAGGCGGCCGAAAAATAGATGGTGTCAGCGTGGGCGGTGAGCGAATCGATCAGCACAAGGGCATGGCATGCATCGAGGTGCTCGGCGACCTCCAGGCAGAGCGCATACTCAAAACGCCTGCCGAGGTTCCAGGCGTGTGTCAGGTCCTGCTGACGGAATCGCTCCTCAGGGATGAGCAGCTTTTTCGATCGCTGAACGATTCCGTCGACACCGTACACCTCCGAGACCCCCATGTCGGAAGCGGCCTTGAGCCATGTGCCGGTGCCACATCCGACGTCGAGAAGACTGGCCGGCATGTGATTCGAAAAAAGAATGCCGAGCGCGACGCGAGCGCCCTCGACGGTGTGCGGATTCAGGGCGTGATCGTATTCGATGGGCATGATCAGGGGCATTCTGGGTGCGCGGCGGCAGACTGCTTCTCGATGTAGCACACCGTGCCGTAGTTGTGGATTCGGTCCGCCGATGAACGCCGGGAGAGGAAGTCGTGGACGGCGCGACTGCAACCGTCCCAGGTGTAATAGTCGTCGATGATGATCAACCCTCCCGGGGCCACCTGGTCGTAGAGAGACTGCAGACAGGCCATCGTCGAGTCGTACCAATCGCCATCGAGCCTCAGCAGGGCGATCGGCTGTTCGAGTCGCAAAGAAGGAAGCGACTGGTCGAACCAGCCCTTGACGAGTGTCGGTGAGCCTATGCCTGCAAGGGCCATCGCCTGAATGGCGTACTCTTCACCAGCCGTGCAGTTATCGTGGTAGTGGGGCGAGGTGGTGTCTACTTGCCATCGGGCCGCAGCAGCGCCGTCGATGGGCTTCACGGGAGGCAGTCCCTCGAAGCTGTCGCACAGGTAGTATCGTCGGGACGGCCCCAGAATGCTCGCGACACCGGCGATCATGCCTCCACGCCAGACACCGCATTCGACGACACATCCTGGAATGCGGGCGACACGTGCTGCCAGCGTGAGGTTCTCGACGTAGCAGTGACGGGGAATCATCGTGAAGGGCCGGAAGCGTCGAAACACCCTCCTGTACCGGGCCCTGCGAACGGCCGATGAAGCACGCGACCAGACTCTCGATAGAAGCGACATCGTGGAATCGTCGTTATGACCAGAGGCGATCAGCCCGCTGAAAGACGGAGGAAGGGCTGATGGCTCCTCCGCAGTTCCGCTCCGAGTCTAGCCTCGACGCTTGCGGTTTTGGAGTGCTGCTGCAGGGGTCAGGGTGCCCTCTGAGAAGCGGGCCAGATCCGGCGTTGAGAGTCATCGATTCTCAGTGAAGCCGACGGTGGTATATTTTCGTCTTGCGGCGCTGGCCACAACGTGCCTTGTGTGGCAAACGACCAGCCAACGGATGGTCCGGGGCGAGCTTGCGAATGATTGCATGAATCACACTCCCACGCCGCTGCGACTCGTCTGTGTTTGCCCCTATCCCGTGCTGCCTGCCGCTGCCGGGGGCAAGGTGCGCATTGTCCAACTCGGCCGGCAGCTGACGCGCCTCGGCGTCGACGTCACCCTCGTGACGCCGTACCACCCCCGGCAGACGCGTGACCTCGTCGACCGCGAGCCATTCCGGATTGTGCAGATCCCATATCCCTTCATCCTGCCTCTGCTGTTCACCGATCGCCCTTTGCCCTACCAGTATCTGACATCGTTTCACCCGGGTCTGGGCAGCATGCTGCGGCGTCACATTGTCGGTGCCGATATCGTGCAGTTTGAGCAAGCCCAGCTGGCCCAACTGGCGATGCAATTGCCCGACCGCCAGATCGTTGTCTACGGATCCCAAAACGTCGAATACGACTACGCACGGGCCGAGTGCCGATCAGACTGGTCAGCCGGCCTGGTAGGCCGACGCATTGCCAAGCTCGAGGGGGGCCTCATCGCCCGCAGCCGCCACGTGCTGGCCGTGTCGAGTGGCGATTGCCAGCGTTTCACCGAACTCTACCAAGCAGATCCTACAGCGATGACAGTCGTGCCCAATGGAATTGACGCGCCGGGTCGGCAGGTTTTCGATGATCGACGTGCCGTCGCACGGCTACCGGGACTCGTGCCGTTCGCGAAGCGCGGTCTCTACAGTGGCAGCGATGTCGAGCACAACAGGGTGGCCGTCCGATTCATTCTCACTCAGGTGGCCCCACATCGCCCAGACGTGGGTTTCGTGATCCATGGCGGCTGCGGCAACTCCTTCGCCAGGACATGCCGGTTGCCGAATGTATTCTTCGATCCCGACATGGATCACTTCAACGACTACACCGCGCCTGGGTTTCGTGGTCTCAATGCCGTCACGACGGGTGGCGGGAGCAATCTCAAACTGTTGCAATATTTCAGCCGCGGCATGCCGGTCATCTCCACGTCTTTTGGCATGCGGGGCCACGCGGACCTCCTGCCCTACGCAGCGGTCTGCGAAGGTGATCGGCTGTGGGAGGCCTTCGACGACGAGCTGCTGCCTCCGCCGCCGGAATCGGTGCTGCGGAAGTATGAATGGTCGACCGTTGCCGCGACGATGCTCGATGTGTATCGAAGGCTAGTCTCCACGACGCCATCAGGGGCTCCGTAATGCCCCCGAAGGACCTCGCCGCAGCACCGATTCAGCTGCCCGGCCTCACCTATACCGTGATCGTGAACTGGAACGGTTGGAGCGAGACCGTCGAGTGTCTCCAGTCATGCTTTCGTCTCAGCGGAGTGAACAATATCGTTCTCGTGATCGACAACGGGTCGACCGATGGTTCTGTCGGCCATCTTCGTAGGCTGTTCCCAGGACTGCGTGTCATCGAGAACGACGCAAACCTTGGGTTTGCCGGAGCCTGCAATGTTGGCATCCGGGCGGCAATACAAGCCGGCGCTGAGTTTGTCTGGCTGCTCAACAACGACACCGTCGTGGATTCAGCGGCACTTGCCGAGTTGATCAATGCCCTACGCTCACGCCCGAAGGCAGCTTTCGCCGGATCAAAGATCTACTATGCCTCGCGGCCCAACGTGATCTGGTTTGCCGGCGGGGCGTTGCCGACGCTCGGCAGCGAGCCGTTCCATCGCGGGCTCGATGAGTCCGATGAGGGCAAGTACGACACCGTGACGGCGTGCGGGTTTATCACCGGCTGCAGCCTCCTTGCCAGAACGACGGCCATCGCAGCGATCGGCGTCATGCCGGAGGACTATTTCGTCTATTGGGAAGACGTTGACTGGAACGAGCGGGCGGCGGTCGCCAGAACGCAACGCATCTACGTGCCGACATCGCGAGTCTGGCACAAGGTCGGTGCCTCGTCTCAAGAGAAGACGGGCCAACGCAATCCGGCCATGGATCGCTACGTCATGCGCAACTTCATTCTTTTTCACAGGCAGCATCGCCCCCATTCGCTGCCGCTCGCTGTGCTCAGGGGCTGGCTGCGGACGCTCAAGATCCTCTTCTGGTATCGGCACCCCAGGCGGAGTGCGGCGTCCTTCCAGGGTATGATTGACGGAATCTGTGGTCGCACCGGCCAGATCAACGGCTGAGGACGGGTCATCACATGAGTTCGACTCGCCACTCATCCGTGCGGCCAGCGGCCACCTGTGACCATGCTGTCGGGCATTCCCTGCGGAACCTATTCAGGCTGGACATCGATCCGACGAGAACCTACGGACTCGACATTCTTCGGGCCGTGGCAATCAGCGATGTCGTAGTGGGGCACGGCAGCACGATGCTGCCCACGCGGCTTCAGGAGGTGGCCACATGCCTGTCGATCGACGGGGTATCGGTTTTCTTCGTACTTAGCGGCTTCCTCATAGGCAGAATACTCATCACTCTTTTTGAGCGGCGGTCAGCCAGCATCGCGCTTCTCATCCATTTTTGGGTACGACGATGGCTGCGGACGCTCCCGGCATATTTTGCCGTCTTGTTGATGCTCTGTGCCCTCAACGAATGTTTCACCCCAGGCTTTTCGCTGGCAAGTACCAAGCGGTATTTCGTATTCGCCCAGAACCTCTGCAGCCCCCACCCCTCCTTTTTTCCCGAGGCCTGGAGCCTGAGCGTTGAGGAATGGTTCTACCTGCTTGTGCCAACGCTGTTATTCCTGCAAATTCGGTTCGCACGCATGACACCGCGCATCGCCATTACTACCACTGCCGTGACCATCATCGGAGCGGTCACCGCGTTCCGAGCCTACCGCCACTCCTTGGTCGACGTGCACTCTCTCTACGAATGGGACATCATCTTCCGAAAACAGGTTGCCACGAGGCTCGACAGCCTGATGTTTGGCGTGATCGGGGCCGCGACCTGCTTCTATCACAATCACATCTGGGTCACCTACAAACGCCAGGCATTTTGGTGCGGTATTGGCCTGCTGGCCATCTTAAAAGGTGCGGCGTTTCTTCCGACGCTGCCGCCGGGGGGCACGTTCTCCACGGTTTTTTCTTTCAGCTGTTTCTCATTGGCGACCCTGCTTGTGCTGCCGCTGCTGAGCATGCACAGGACCGGCCATGGCTTCCTCTACCGCACCGTGACGCAGGTCAGCCTCGTCTCATACTCGATGTACCTGCTGAATCTTTCCGTCGTGCAATTCTGGATTCTTAACAGAGGAAGGAGTCGCGACTTCGACAACGAAGGCATGCTTGCCATCATAGTCTTACAGATTGCCTACTACGCGATCGTGCTACTATTTTCAATTCTGATGTATAGGTATGTCGAAGTCCCCGTGATGAAACTGCGTGACAACCAGTGGCTGCGGAGACAACTGCGCATGAAGCAGGGCGACGGTTAATTCGGCGACCGTTCGCGCGAGCACTGCGGCGCGCCCAGTATCGGCCAGATTCATACCGGCTACGAGGATCACCTCGCGGGCGAGCACATCGATCCGATTGGCGGAAGTCGCGTAGCATCCTGCGTCGCAGTTGGACGTGACCTCGCGGTTTCCCGAGCAAAACCGCGTTCGTTCGCTTCCTCTTCCCGCTACCGGCGGGGGGCTGCACCCCGGCCGGGAAGGTAGGCGTCAGGGATGAGGGCCATCAGCCCCCGGCGTTTCGGCGGCTGCTGCGAAGACGGAGCGGGGTCTTGAACGCGGGGCGATGCGTCTGGGCCAGAGGCTTCACGCACGCCTCCCACGAGGGTCACGGTGGCGGATGGCAGAGGGTTGGTCGACGTCAGCGGCCTTCCACTCCCCTGCCCTGCCGATGAGAGCGGTGCGGGGGGAACGAACGCCTGCTCCGCTTGAGGGGCGGCAGTTTGGGGGGCGGCAAGCGTCGGCGGCTCGGCCGCACGACCGGCCTGAGGGGGCACGGGAGCCTTCGGTTTCGCGTCTGCCGGCGCCGCGGGCTTCTCCGTGGCGTTCGGCTTGTCGTTCGGCTTGGCGGCGTCCGCATCCGGCTTCTTGGCGGCCGGGGCCTGTACCTCTTCTGGGCGCGTTGTCTGTTCTCCCATCGGCTGCGCTGCCGGGGCGTCGGCCCGCGGTGGGAACTCCTCGAGCTGGAGGAGATCGGCGATCGCCACGGCGCCGGTCCAGCGCTCGGCCTGGGCATCGACATAGGCCAGTTCGGTTTCGGTGAGAATCTTCTGCGCCTGGAGGAGGCTCAAGAAGGTCACCTCGCCGCGGGCATAGAGCGTTTGGGTGAGGGTCACCGTTTCCCGGGCCTTGGGGAGGATGTATTCCTCGTACCAGTCGACGAGCCGCTGCGACGTCCGGTAAGCAGCGACGGCCTGGGCGGTCTGCGTGGCGAGGTCGAGCTCCACCATCCGCAGGTCGGCCCGCGCCGTGGCGATCTCGGCCCGGGCGGCGCGAATGTTTCCCTGATTGCGATCGAACAGGGGGACCGACATCATCACCTGCGCGAGCCCCTGGTCCTGCGCGGGGATGCCGACCTGCCGCTGGTAGCCGCCCATGAGGTTGATGTTCGGGATCGGTTGGACGACGGCCCGCTCGAGGGCCCATTGATTGCCGGCGATCCGCGCCTCCGCAGCCCGCGGCATGGCATTGCTGCGGACGACCGCCTCCTGGAGCTCCTTGAGGTCGAAGTTCGGCAGTTCCTGGAAGAGATCGGCCTCGAGACGTTCGATGTCGACCCGCGGCAGGCCGATCGCGGCGGCGAGTTCGCGGCGCCCGGTCTCGATGAACACCGTCGCGTTGAGGATCCGCACCTCGGCCCGGTCGCGCTCGATGCTCCAGAAGAGGACGTCGGCCTTCGTCCCCTCCCCTGCCTCGGCGAGCTGACGGCCGATCTCGTAGGAACGTTTGGCGATGTCGAGGAGGAGCTTGTAGATCTCGATCCGGCGTTGGGCCACGAGGAGCTGATAGTAGCTCTGGCGAACGCCGCGGAGGACGTCGAAGCGGGCCCGGATCAGTTCGTATTCGGTCCGCTGGATGTCGCGGATCGCGGCTTGCTGCTGGAGCCGGAGCTTGCCTGCGGTGACGAGGTCTTGAGCGACCGTGCCGCTCCATTGGCTCTCCGGCCCGGCGATCTGCGGGCTGAAGCCGGCGATCACCGGATTCGGGTAGAGCCGTGCCTGCACCGCCTTCCCGCGGGCGGCCTCGACGGCGGCGCGGGCCGCGAGCATCCGCGGATGGCTCCGCTCCGCCAGGGCGACGAACTCCTCGAGCGTCCGCGGGGTGGGGACGAGGCCCTCCATCGGAAGGCCATCGACGAAGCCGTCGTCGGGCGTCACCGCCAGTGGCACCTCCGACGAGGGGAGTTGCATCGGGGCACCCGCTGGCCGCGGCCAGGAGGCCTCCTCCGCCGTCGCCAGCGGGAAGCCACTGGCGAGGGCGAGAACGAGGGCGGTGCGGGGGGCGAATCGTGTTCGGGGAGACATGGCGGAATCCAGGTACGTGTTCGCGGCGAAGTTTCCGCCTCAGGCACATCCGGAAGATTCGTCACTCATTGCCCGATCGCTTCAGAAAACCGCACCGGAACACTCCGCCGGTTTGGGATCGGAGCTTCGCGGGTATTTGGGTACATTGAAGAGAGTCTGCCCAGCTTCTCCCCCTCCCCCGTTCCTCCAGGCTGCCCCCGAACCGGGTGGCGTGACACCGTGGCGATCCTCCGAGCCGAGCACCTCGAGAAGGCCTTCGGGGCCGCCGCCGGATCGACGTCTGGCGTGATGGCGATCCGTGATGTCGACGTCGAGATCGAGCCGGGGCAGTTCGTGGCGATCACCGGCGCCTCGGGGTCGGGGAAGAGCACGCTTCTCCACCTCCTCGGCGGCATCACCCGGCCGACCGCGGGAAGAGTGCTGCTCGAGGGGGTCGACCTGGCCGCCCTTGGCGACGACGACCTCGCTGTTGTCCGGCGGCGGCGGATCGGGTTCGTCTTCCAGCGGTACAACCTCCTCCCGGAATTGTCGCTCGTCGAGAACGTCGGCCTGCCGCTGGTCCTCGACGGCATTCCCGAGGCCCGCTGCGATGCGGCCGCCCGCGCCGCGCTCGAGACCGTCGGCATGGGGCACCGCGCCGACCACCGTCCCGATGCCCTCTCCGGCGGCGAGCAGCAGCGGGGGGCGATCGCGCGGGCACTGGTCACCTCGCCGGCGATCGTCCTCGCAGACGAGCCGACCGGAGCCCTCGACTCCGAAAACTCGCGCCGCGTTGTCGAATTGCTCCGAGCGCTCGTCGCCGATCATGGCCAGACGGTCGTGCTCGTGACCCACGATCCGGGGATCGCCGCCGCGGCGGGGCGCTGCATCCGCATGGCCGACGGCCGGATCGTCTCCGACACCCTCCAGCCCGGTAGTCAGCTCGGCGGCGGTCGACCGCCGGTCCCCCGCCAAGCACCGCATTCGCCCGGTAACGCCGGCGGGAGACGGTCCGGAAGGAAACGCCGATGAGTCTCGGCGTGTTCGAGTTGCGCCGGCTCCTCGTCCGGCAGTGGACGCGCCGGCCCGGGAGGGCGCTGGCGACGATCGCCAGCGTCGCGGTCGCCGTCGGGGCTGTCGTGGCGACGTGGGTCTCGGCCGATGCCTCGCGCGCCGGCTACAAGAAGCTCACTTCGTCGATCGAGGGGGTGCCGGCGGTCGACATCCTCTCCCGCGAGGGGGGCCGGTTCGAGGCGGCCGACGTGCCAGGCTTGGCGGCGATGCCGGGCGTCCGCGCCGTCGTGCCGCTCTTCTACCGGCCGACCCTGCTGCGAGTGGGGGAGAAACGCGTCCGCGAGATCGCCGTCGGCGTCGACGCGGAGAGACTCGCCTCGATCGGCCTCTTGGAACTGGCGGAGGGACGCCCCTGCGCCGCCGACAACGAGGTGGTGCTCGACGACAAGCTGGCCGCGAGCCTGGGAAAGTCGGTCGACGACGAGATCCTGTTCTTCGCCCGGCGCGGCATCCGGCGGATGACCGTCGTCGGACTCGCCGTGTCGGCCTCGATGCGGTGGTTCGGTGAGGGGGCGGGGGTGATCGTGAACATCGCGGCCCTCGAGTCCATGTCGGGGGCCGCGGGGCTCGTCGACCGCGTCCGCGTGGCCCTCGATGACGGGGCCGACCGGGCCGCGTTCGTGGCGGCCGCCGGCCGCACGCTCCCCGACACGCTTCTCGCCGAGGTGCCGGCGGGGCGGGCCGGCATGGCCGAGGACGTCATGCACTCGGCCGACCTCGGGCTCGATTTCGTCACCGGCCTGACCGTCGCGATGAGTTGGTTCATCGTCGGCAACGCCATGCTCATGAATGTCACGGAGCGCCGTCGGTCGTTGTCGCTGGTGCGGCTTCTCGGGGCCAGCGGTCGGCAGATCCGCCGCATGATCACGATGGAATCGGCGCTCCTCGGCGCCGTCGGCGCGGCGATCGGCGTGGCGGCCGGCCTCGCTGCGGCCCGGCCGATCGCCGCCGGCATCTCGAGGTCGCTCCAGGCGCCCTTCGAGGGGCTCGTCGTCCAGCCGGCGATCATTCCGCTCTCCGCGCTGATGGGGATCGTCGTCGCGGTGGCGGCGGCATGGTGGCCGGCGCGGCAGGCGGCGGCCGTCGACCCGCTCGAAGGTCTCGCCAACGCCCCTCCCGCTCCCTCCCCCGGCATCCCTTGGCGGTTCATCGGTGCGGCGCTGGTGCTGTGGGCGTTTGCCACGGCGATGCTCGTCTTGGTGATCTTCGAGAAGTTGCCGCCACGGGCGGCGGTGCCGGCCGGGATCGCGATGCTCTTGTCCTTCGTGGCGATGACGCCGGTGATCCTGCCGCCGATCGCCCGTGCCTGTGCGGCGCTCGTGCCCCGCCGCTTCCGCATCGAGCGAGAGCTCGCCCTCGAGCAGATCCTCCGCCAGCCGGTGCGCACGGCGCTGACCACCGGGGTGCTCGTCGTCGCGGTGAGCAACGGCATCGGGCTGGGGCATGCGATCCGCGACAACGTCGAGGACATCCTCGGCTGGTATGCCCGACTGATGCGCGCCGACTGGGTGATGACGCACGCCGGCATGATGAGCGCGGCGGCCGGTGGCGGTGGGGACGGCGCCCGATCGGCCGAGGACGATGTCCGGGCCATCGGCGGGATCGAACGGATCGATGTCATCGGCATCGCCGCCGGCCGCGTGGCTGGCGGGGCATGCGTGATCGTTGCCCGTGACGTTCCGGAGGATGCCCCGCTCCCGCTCGATCCGGTCGGCGCCGACGAAGCGACGGTCCGGACTGCCCTCGCTCGGGGGGAGGCGGTGGCCGGCACGGTGCTCGCCCGTCGGCTCGGGCTCGTCGCCGGCGACGAGCTCGCCGTCGAGGTCTTCGGTCGGAAGACGAAGGTTCGGGTGGCGGCGCTCGTCGTCGACTACACCTCCGGCGGGGCGTCGCTCATCCTCCGTCGTGATGCGGCCAAGCGGCTGTTCGGGCTGGAGTCGGCCGACGTGATCCTCGTCACGGCGAAGCCGGGGGAGGCGGCGGGGTTGCGGGGGGCGCTCGAGACGATCGCAGCCGAGCGTGGGATGCTCCTCCGCAGCTTCAGCGACGTGAAGCGCTTCGTCGACGGGATCGTCAACGGCGTCGTCGGCTCGTTGTGGGCGATCCTTGGCCTCGGGTTCCTCGTGGGGAGCCTCGGCGTCGCCAACACCGTGACGATGAACGTGCTGGAGAAACGGCGGACGCTCGGCCTCCTCCGTGCCGTCGGCATGACCAGCCGGCAGGTGACCGGCGTGGTCGTCCTCGAGAGCGTGCTCCTCGGCCTCTCCGGCGCCGCCATCGGCGTTATCGCCGGACTGACCACAGCGCTGTTCATCCAGATCGCCAGCCAACCGCTCCTCGGCCATCCGATCCGCTCGTCGCTCCGGCCGACGGTGATCCTCGCCAACATCGCTGCCGCCGTCGTCGTCACGGCGCTGGCTGCCTGGATCCCCGCCCGTCGGGCGGCCCGCCTCGATCTCCTCGAGGCCGTGTCGAGCGAGTGATGTCTGCCGGTCAGGCGGCCTCGAGGCCGCGGAGCGTGCCGGTGGAGCTCGCGAAGGAGGCGGCCTCGATTCCCAGCCGTTGGAGCAGGCTGACATAGAGATTCGCCAGGGGCGGGGCTTCGTGATCGCGGAAGACGAGGTGCCCGGCGTGACGGAAGCTTCCGCCGGCGACAAGCACGGGGAGGCTCGAGTTGGAGTGGGCGTTGGCGTTCCCCATGCACGACCCATGGAGAACCATCGTCCGATCGAGGAGCGAGTGGCCCCCTTCGCGGACGCCATCGAGCCCGGCGAGAAGCTCGCCGAGGATCACGAACTGCATCTCCTCCACCCGTTTCAGCTCCGCGATCATCTCCGGACGGTTGCCATGGTGCGTGAGGGCGTGGGTCTCGTGAACGACCCCCGGGGTCCGCGGCACCCATTGGGCCGGATTGACAAACAGCGTCACCAGCCGCGTCGTATCGGTCTCGAGCGCCAGTCGGATCATCTGGCCCATCAAGCGGAGGAGGGTGAACAGTTCCTGCTCGGGATTCTCCGGG
>CANGGT010000137.1 GCA_947453375.1 Planctomycetaceae bacterium | reverse complement strand
TTCGCTCGCCGCAATCGCGATCATTCCGGCGCGGAGAAGCTCACTCGAGTGGGCAACGGACAGGGAAATCTGCAGATCCATGGTGAAGGGGCAATCCGTGCCACAAGCATCGGGTTGACCCTTGCGAGTGGGACAAAGAATCGTTCGGCTGGAAATCGACGGTCGGACGCCACGGCCGGACGCCCGGATCGACGCAAGCCCCTTCAACGCCCCCGGAGAGGAAAAGTTTCGCAGCCCCCCCAACACGGGGGGACCGTTTTCCCCCGAGAGCGTGACCTTTTCGGGTCATTCGCCCTGCCGGAGGATCTCGCCGAGGCGCCGCACGATCTCCGGATTCGGCGGCCGGCGATCCTCCGCCACGAGGATCTCGAAGTTGTCTGCGAGGATCTCCTCGGGGTGGATGAGGTAGCCGGTGTTCCTCCCGACCTGCTCGAAAAATCCCTCCGCGTCCTCCGGCTTGGCCATGATCGGCGCTCCGTCGGCATCAATCTCCGGCACGCCGCGGACCGGATCCCCCTCGAGCCTCACCGCCATGAGGCGAAACTCCATCGTCTCGAAGAACGCCTTGCCGGCCGCCGCGTCGTAGTCGGCGGTCCGCGACCAGAGCACCGGCACCATCCGGCGTTCGACGCCGTCGACCCGGACGCGGATGCAGTGTTCGAAGGCCGGAGCGTCCGGATTCGTGATCCGGCGGCGTTCGAAGTCGCCCGGCAGGGTCACCTCGCCACAAGGCTCGAATCCGATCGAGGCATAGAGCTTCCCGCGGAGCCCCGGAGCGCTGCGGGAGAGGACATGGAAAAGCTCGTGGCACACCAGCCGCCGCAAGGCCGGCGTGGCACTCCCGAGCACCTTGGCCGGGAGCATGATCGCCTCGCCGCGCGTATAGGCAGCTCCCCCCTCCTCGTCGCCACTCGTCTTCACGAGCAGGACTCGCTTTGGAAAATCGACTCCGAGCTCCGTAAACCGGGCATCGAGCCCGCGCATCGCCTCGGCGATCGCGCGGCGATCGCGGGCCGTCCATTCGAGGACGCTCCGTGCCGCAAAGGCCCGGTGCTCGGCATCGCTCACGCCGCCCGCCGACTTGAGTCGTGCCTGCCGATCGAACGGGCTCATCCGCCGAGTGAAGTCGTCTTCAGCGCCGAGGACGCGGCGTCCCTCCTCCATCGTCGCCAACACCATTTCGCTCCCCTTGCCGAGCGCCAACGCTTCCGCCTCCGCAGCCACCACCGGAAGAGCGAGGAGGAGCATCGCGACGAAGGGGACGCAGGAAGCTGACGCGAAACCCATGACAGAACGCCTCCGAAAAAACGCGGGGACTCGCCCGAGGATGGCCGGGCGTAGTAGAACGCTCCGGAGTCCCGATGCACAGTTCCTTGGGGAGGAGACCGGTCGATGAGGCACGCACGCTCGGCAGGGTGGCTCTGGATGACGGCGACGCTCGCCCTTGCCGTGGGACTTGGGCAGGGGGGCTGCAGCCGTCCGGCGGCCCCGGGAAACTCGGCAGGGGGGAAGGCCGACGGCAAGCCGCGGGTCGCCTTGGTCATGAAGTCGCTGGCCAACGAGTTTTTCGCGACGATGGCCGACGGCGCGAAGGCCCACCAAGCCGGGGCGGGCGACCGCTATGAGCTGATCACCAACGGCATGCGCAACGAAACTGACGTCTCCGAGCAGGTCACGATCATCGAACAGATGGTGGCCCGCGGCGTGGCGGCGATCGTCATCGCCCCGGCCGATTCCAAGGCGGTCGTGCCGGCGCTCAAGCGGGCTGCCGAGGCCGGCGTCCTCGTCGTCAACATCGACAACCGGCTCGATCCCGAGGTCCTCGCCGAAGCGGGGCTCGCGGCGCCGTTCGTCGGCCCCGACAACCGCGAGGGGGCGCGCCTGGCCGGCGAGGCGGTCGCGAAGCAACTCGACTCCGGCGCCGAAGTGGCGATCATCGAGGGGATCGTGACGGCCTTCAACGGCCAGCAGCGCGTTCTCGGGCTCGAGGACGCCGCCACCGCCGCCGGCCTGCGGATCGTCGCCCGGCAGAGCGGGCAATGGGAGATGGAGAAGGCCAACGGCATCGCTGCGGCGATGCTCAGCGAACATCCCGCCCTCGCCGCGATCCTCTGCGCCAACGACAGCATGGCCCTCGGAGCGGCGGCCGCGATCGAGGCGTCCAGCCGGCGCGTCCTCCTGTCGGGATTCGACAACGTCGCTGCCGTCGCGCCGCTCCTCGCCGATGGCAGGCTCTGCGCCACGGTCGACCAGCACGGCGATCGCCTCGCCGTCGAAGGGATCGAGACGGCCCTGGCGATCCTCGCAGGCGCCGCCGCACCGGAGGATCGGACGACCCCGGTCGACCTCGTCACGGGCAAACCATGAGCCGCGATTCCGGTTCGGTCGCGCTCCGTGCCGAGGGGATTTCAAAGGCGTGGTCGACGCCGGTGCTCGACCGGGTCTCGCTCGAGCTGCGGGCGGGGGAAGTCCATGTCCTCATGGGCTCCAACGGCGCCGGGAAGTCGACGCTCGCCGCGATTCTCGGCGGAATCGTTCCAGCCGACTCCGGGCGGATGACGCTCGGGACTCTCCCCCATGCACCGCGGTCGCGGGCCGCCGCCGAGACGGCGGGGGTGGTGATGGTGCTCCAGGAGATGAATCTTTTCCCCGGCATGAGCCTCGCCGAAAATCTGTTCCTCGACCGGCTCCCGCACCGAGGCGGCCTCGTCGACCGGGCCGCGCTCCACCGCCGCGCCGGCGTGGCGCTCGAGCGTGTCGGCTTGGGCGACCTCGATCCGCGGATGCCGCTTGTCAGGCTCGGCGTCGGCCAGCGCCAACTCGTCGAAATCGCCCGCGCCCTCGATCGGCGCTGCCGCGTCCTCATCCTCGACGAGCCGACCGCGGCCCTCTCGGCCCGGGAGAGCGACCTCCTCTTCGACCATGTCCGCCGCCTCGTGGGTGAGGGCGTGTCGGTCGTCTACGTCACCCATCGGCTCGACGAGCTCCCGCGGATCGCCAACCGGATCAGCGTTCTCCGGGATGGTCGGTTCGTCGCCGAGCACCTCGGGGGTACTGTTTCTCCGGGGCGGCTCATCGAGGAGATGTCGGGACGTGCCTCGCCGCAGGACTCGATGACCGCGTCACCCCCGACCGGAGAGGTCGTGCTCGCCGTCACAGGCCTCGAGCGCGGAGCCCGGGTGAGGAGCGTGAGTCTCGAGGTGCGCAGCGGCGAGGTGGTGGGGCTCGCCGGACTCGTCGGCGCCGGGCGGACCGAACTTCTCCGGACGATCTTTGGCGCGGATCCCGCCTCAGCCGGAAGCGTCCGCGTCGGTGATGGCCGCGTCGGGCTCCACCGTTCCCCCCGTCAGGCCGTTGCCGCCGGAATCGGCATGCTCCCGGAGGATCGCCGCCACGACGGCCTCCTCCTCGGCCAAGCGATGCGGGTCAATGCTCTCCTCTTGGCTGGGAAGCCTCCGGCCCGTCGCGGCTGGATCGATCGGGCCGCGGAAAGGGAGGCGGCCGAGGTGATCCGGACGACGATGGAGGTCGACTGCACGTCGATCGAACAGCCGGTCGGCCAGCTCTCGGGGGGGAATCAGCAGAAAGTGGTGCTGGGCCGATGGCTTGCGGCGGGATGCCGGGTGCTCCTCTGCGACGAGCCGACACGGGGCGTCGACGCAGCCGCGAAGGGAACGATCCACCGACTCCTCCGCGAATTCGTCGGCCGCGGCGGCGGCGTGCTGCTGGCGTCGGGCGAGTTGGCCGAGTTGCGGGCCATTTGCGATCGGGTCCTCGTCATGGCCGGAGGAAAGATCGTGGCGGAATTCCAACGCGGGTGGAGCGACGAGGCCGTAACGGCAGCAGCCTTCGAGAGCGCCGTGCCGCCGTCTGTGGAGAAGGCAGGACATTCATCATGAATCGGACAAGGCTCGGGGGTTGGGGGGGGCTCGTGCTCGTTTGGCTCGGATTGGTGGCCCTGTTCGGGACGCTCGCCGATCACTTCCTCTCCCCCACGACGCTCACCACCGTCGCCAGCCGACTGCCGGCGCTCTCGGTCGTCGCCGCCGGCATGACGCTCGTCATCATCGCCGGCGGTATCGATCTCTCGGTGGGATCGGTGATGGCCCTGTCGGGCGCTGTCCTCGGCGTGGCAATCGTTCAGTGGGGATGGCCACTTGCCGCGGCGATCCCGGTGGCGATCGTCACAGGCGCCCTCGCCGGCCTCGGCACGGGGCTCCTGACCGTCGGCCTGAGGATCCCGTCGTTCCTCGTCACGCTCGGCAGCCTCGAGATCTGCCGCGGCCTCACGTATGCCGTGTGCGACTCCCGAACGCTGTTCATCGGGGCGGCGATCCGGCCCCTCTCACAGCCGATGCCGATCCTCGGCATCCCCCCGACGGTGCCGGTGGCGCTGGCCGTCGTCGTCGCCGCGCAGGCGCTCCTCTCGCGCATGGTCTTCGGCCGTCACCTCGTCGCCATCGGCGCCAATGAGCCGGCGGTACGACTGGCGGGGATCGACACCGCCACGCCGCGCGTCGCGGTCTTTGTCCTTTCTGGGGCCCTTGCCGGGCTCGCGGCCGTCTTCGCTTCCGCCCGGCTCGGCTCCGCCGACCCCAACGCCGGGGCCGGGCTGGAACTGGCGGCGATCGCCGCGGTGGTGATCGGCGGCACGAGCCTCGCCGGCGGCAGCGGAAGCGTCGTCGGCAGCCTCCTCGGCGTCCTCGTCATCGCCACGCTCGAAGCGGGTCTCGCGCAGCTCGGCGCCTCAGAGCCGCTCAAGCGGATCGTCACCGGCGGGGCGATCATTGCCGCGGTCGCGGCCGACGCTCTCCGACGCCGTTGGGCAGGGGAGCGGGGCTAGCCCCCTCCGTCCGTCCCCCGGCCCCCTGTCGGCCCCCTTTGTTCTCCGCGTTTTCCAGCCTTTCCCCCCTGTCGGCCCCTCTGCGGGCCGCCGCCAGCCCCGGGCCCGCCACGGGGTCGATCGGCGGCGGGGTCGTAGGCCGGGTTGGCGGCATTCGGGATCGCGGCCCCGGTCGCCGCCTGCCAGGCGTGGAGCGTCTTCGCGAGGGTTTCGGCACGCTTCGGCTGCCGTGCCGCGAGGTCGTTGTGCTCGTGGGGATCGTCGCGGAGGTTGAAGAGTTCGAGGTGGCCGCCGTCCTCGAAAAACTCGACGAGCTTCCAATCCCCCTCACGGACGGCGCTCGACGGCGTCGCCTTGCCGACATAGCAGGGAAAGTGCCAGAAAAGCCGCTCGCGTTCCGGCGCTTCCTTGCCGGTAAGGAGCCCGGCCAGGCTCGTGCCGTCGAGCGGCTGACCAGCGGGGGCGGCGGCCCGACAGAGGTCGAGGAGCGTCGGATAGAGATCGACCGTCGCCACCGGGATGTCGATCGATCCGGGACTTACGTGCCCCGGCCACGACACGACCAGCGGAACGCGGATCCCCCCTTCGTAGAGCTGCCCCTTGCTCCCCCGCAGGGGCGGCGTGAACTGCGGCGTGCCGCCGTTGTCGGAGGTGAAGATCAGGATCGTCCCCTCCCGGAGCGCGAGCCGGTCGAGGGCGGCGACGATCCTGGCGACGTTTCGGTCGACCCCTTCGATCGTGGCCGCATAGGCGGCGTTGTCACAACGGTCGCCATCTCCCTTGCCCTCGTACTTGCCCTCGTACTTGGCGACGAGGTCGGCGGGCGGATCGTAGGGCGCATGGACGGCGTGATCGGCGTAGTAGGCGAAGAACGGCCGGTCGCGCTCCCGCTCGACAAACTGAAGCAATTCATCGGTGAGCCGGTCGGAGAGATAGTTCCCCGCCTCGTCGTGGTAGGCATCCTTGGCGAAGCCGAGATTCTCCGGGAAAACGACCGTCTCGAATCCCTGCCCACCGGGGGTCGTCGGCCCAGTCCGACCGCGGCCGAGGTTCCACATCCCGAAGAAGGCCGTCGCATACCCGGCCGCCCCGAGGGCTTCGGGGAGCGTCACCACCTCCGTCGCCAAGTCGCTGTGGCTCTCCGCCGCCAGCAGTTTGTGCCAAGGGGATCCGGGGGGCTGGCGCGGATCGACGACCGTATAGACGCCATGGCGGGGCGTCACCTGCCCCGACATCAAGCAGGCCCGGGTCGGGGCGCAGTTCGGGGCGCTCGCGTAGGCCTGCGTGAAGACGAGCCCGCCGCGGGCGAGGGCATCGAGGGTGGGAGTCTCGACGAAGCCGTTCCCCATGAAGCCGACGTCGCGCCACCCCATGTCGTCGATGAGGATCAGGATCACGTTCGGCTGCCGGGGCTCTGCACCACCGGCCCTGGCTGTCAGCGCCACCGAGCTTCCCACGGCCAGAAGGATGGAGACGGCCCACCACCACCGGTGGATCGTCTTCGCGGCACTCATTCCTTTTCTCCCCGTTCATAGTCGAACGACAGCGTCTCCTCGGCGAGGGTCAGCCCCCGAATCGCCGCGAGAAGCTGCTCCCGCGTGGCCCCCTCGGAGGGAAGTTTCGGCTTCGCCGACAGGGCGTAGAGGGTGACGTGGTACGTCTTCACGCCGGGGCCGCGCGAGCACATCGGGTCGTACTCGGCACGCCCCTTGTCGTTTCGCCCGATCGTGCCCACCCCCGGATTCCCCTTGGGGATCTCCGTGACGTCGGCGGGGATCCCGTGAACGACCCAGTACGTCTTGAGGCGGTCCGGCGCCTCGTGCCAGAGGACGAGCGCATATTCCTTCGTCCCTGCCGGGCCCGCCTCCCAACGGATCGGTGGCGAGATTCCATCGCCGTCGCAGGTAAACTCCGCCTTCAAGCGGCCCTCGTCGTCGATCGCCCCGCTCGAAACGGCAAGCAGCCCTCGGGCGGCAGACCGTTTGCCCCGCGTCGCCTCGCCGCCCGTCCCCGGCTCGGGGCGTGGCCGTCGCGCCGACGGAGGATCGCGGGGAGGAGGATCTCGCAGCGGCGGGGGCGGCCGGCGACCGTCCCGATCGATGCGTTCCGGAGGAGGCTGCCGCCCCCCTCTCTCCCCGCCGCCCCCCCCGGCACCACCACCGCCTGGGCGGCGGCCGCGCGGACGGACCGTCTCCTCGGTCTTCTTCCCTGTCGGCTCGGTGTAGGTGAACGTTGCCGAGCCGTCGGCCTCGTAGGCATAGGCGACCGTCCCCTTCCGGCCTCCGATCTCGTAGGTCAGCAGCCGGGCGCTGTCACCGGTGGCCTCGAAGCCAACGATCGTCGCCCCGCGGAGCGGCGAGCGGGCCTCGCGCACCGGCCGCGCCTCCGGCTGCGGATCGACCTGCCCGTCACGCTCGGTCACCTCGCCGTGGAAGCCACCATTGAGGTAGGGGTACTGCTTCGTCGCATGGTAGTGGTAGTTGCCGGCGGCATCCTCGTGGCCATTGAGCGCGTCGAGGCCGGTCACCGGCGAGCCGTCGGGCTCGGTAAAGCCGTAGATGGGATAGCCGTCGAGCGCCCAGGCGATCGGCTTTCCCTTTCCGACCTGCGCCTCGAGATGGACCGGGGCAAGATGATAGTGGTAGTCGTCGGCCCGACCGCAGTGGCCGCCGTAGTCGTCGAGCTCGCCGATCGCGAAGGCGTCTTCACCCCGATTGTTGAGCGGATTGAAGATCGGGATCCCGTTGACCGCCAGGGCGATCGCCCCGCGGAGAAATCGGTTCTTGGCGCTCGCCGGCTTGGCGGCCGGCACCGGCTCGAGGGGAATCCGCCACGCGTTGTCGCCGACGTAGGGCTGGGGAAGCGGCACCTGCTGCTGCCAGGCACGGATCCCGATCATGAGCGGGTGATCGGGGACACCCAGTCCCTCGACATAGAAAAAGTCGGCGTCGCGGCGCGTCTGGATCGCTTCGAGCTTCTCAAACGCCGCGAAGGCCTCGGCGATGGCGACGTCGGCGAGCCCCTTGCCGGCGCGCGGCGCCGCTACCAGCCGGATCGGCGTCCGCTTGCCTTCCCCGCCGATCGGCCGGCGGCCGAATGGCGACTCCCCGCCATGGCCCCCTGGGTGAGCCGTCGCCGCCGTGGCCCAGAGCGCCACGCCGACCGCCGCGACAATCCGCATCCAGACCGGTCGATCCGTGTGGTTCATTTCGGCTTCCTCGGTTGCTTGTCGCTCGGGGCTCCCTTCCGACCTCCCCGCGGCTTCGCCGGCGGCGGTGGAGCGGCAGGATCAAACGCCGGATCGAGTGTGGGCATCTGCGCATCGACATTGACCAGATAGCTGTCGAGGCGGCGGCGGAGGAGCTCCGCATCCTTGGGGCGCTCTGCCGCCAGGTCGTGCCGCTCCCCAGGATCGACGGCCAGATCGAAAAGCTTGACGCTCGAATCCTCGAAAAACTCGATCACCTTGAGATTGCCGATCCGGATCGCCGCATGAGGCGTGTGGCCACTTTGGTAATGGGGGAAATGGAAGACGATTTCATAGCGTTTTCGAACAACCTCTCCCTCGTCTCCCTGGGCGAAGAGATCGACGAGGCTTCCCCCCTCGACCTCGTGCGGGATCGCTTTTTCGCTGATCTCGGCCCATTCACAAAACGTCGGAAGCAGGTCCCAGCCGACGATCGGGAGATGGCACCACGATCCCGCGGCGATCCCCGGCCCGCGGACGATGAACGGAACGCGGATGCCCCCCTCCCACACCGAGCCCTTGCCGCCGCTCAAGCCCCCGCGTTGGCCGCCGCCACCGGCCCCGTTGTCGGAGGTGTAGATAACGTACGTCGTGCCGGCGAGTCCGAGCCTGTCGACGGCGTCGAGCACCATGCCGACGGCGGTGTCGAGATCCTCGGTGATCGCCGCCACCTCGGCACGCTTGCCGCTGCCGCCGGCGGCGAGCTTCGCGTACTTCGCTTTGGTCTTCGCAAGCGCGTTCCCTGGGGCATGGAGGGCATTCCAGGAGAGCTGGACGTAGAACGGCTTCCCGGCCTCGCCGGCGCGACGCATGAAGGCCTCGGTGCGCTCCGCCATCCCGAACAGATCGACCGGGTTGGGATCGGTGAACGCAAAGGCCTGCTCGTTGCCGGTGTCGCCATCATGGTCGTCGTAGCCGTGTTCACCGGGGCCGCCGCCACCGATGTGCCACTTTCCGTAATGCGCCGTCGCATAGCCGGCCCCCCGAAGCAGCTCGCCGATCGTCACCGCCTCGCGGGGAATCGACCTTGTCATCCGCGGCTCGATCATCCGGTGGCCGGTCTCCGCAGGGGCGGCCTTCGTCCAATGGAGCGCGGCAGGAGTCCGCCCGCACTGAATGCTGATCCGCGACGGCGAGCAGACCGGCGCCGGGGCATACGCATTCGAGAAACGCATTCCCTGTCCGGCAAAGGCCTCCAGACGTGGCGTGTGAAAGACCGTCGATGCCGCAGCGTCGGGGGCCATCGCCACCGACAGCCCGTCCCACCCCTGATCGTCCGCGATCATGAGGATGATGTTCGGCCGGTCGTCGGCATGCGCAGCCTCGGCCCCGACGATCACCCCCGCAAACAGAGCGAGCGAGACGAGCACGGCTCTTCCCGCGATCATGAATCTGGTCATCGTGTTCTCTCCCTGCCTGCTCGGGCCTAAGGCGCAGCCAACCTGATGGTGGACATCACTCCCAGTCGATGGGGCGGGAGGCGTCGTGGTGATGAGCATGATCGAAGAAATCGGCCGGCAGCGGCGCACGCTCGACGAGCTCGAGCACGACGCCATCGGGCCCGGAACCATCCCGAGACAACCCGGCAAGCTCGATCCGCTCCGCCGCGGCGTCGTCGCCGGCAGGGAAATCGATCGTCGCCCGGGCCGGGCCGCGGTGGCGGGAGTCGGTGCGAACGGCCTCGAGCCGGAGTCGGCCGTCCGCCTCGGGGGCTTCCACGAGCGAAAGGACATAGCCGCGGCGGAACTCCGCCAGCCCCTCGGCGAGGGAGAGGAAGGGAAGGTCGTCGCGCTCACCCGGAATCCCGCGGCGGAATCGACGCCGATCCTCGCTGAGATGAACATGACCGGTCGGTGGCACCGACCATCCGATCTCCCCGTCGCAGCCGTTGATGAACACGGTGCCGTCGGCGAACGTGCGAACGAACACGAACTTGTCGGCCCCGCGCACGAAGAGCGTCGCGCCGTCGACGCCGGGCTTGCGTCCCCCGGTGTCGGAGGGAACCGGATCGGGCTCACCCCCCGGCCCGTGGTCGACGACGCGGATGGCATACTGCCGGTCGGTCGCCGCCGTCGACGCCCGCACGAGCCGCTCGAGGGCCGCCGAGGCATTCGCCGGAGCAGGACGGAGGAGGAGCAGACTGCCGACGGCGACGACCACCGCCAGGCCCAGCGGCAGGGCCAGCCGCGGAACACCGAATCGGGGCACCACGGGCGACACCGATGCCGAGCTCCCGCGCTCGCTCCGCAACACATCGATGAGCCGGTCGTGGACGAGCATCGCCCTGGCCAGCCGGCCGGCAGCCCCGGCCGACTCCGCCACGAGTCTTCCCAGTCGGCGCTCGTCGTCATCGTCGAGCGTGCCGTCGAGGTGCCCCTCGATGAGCTGGTCGAGCTTGGTGTCGTTTTCGTCGGGGGGGGCGTTCATGCGAGTCCCGGCTCTCGTTCGATGCATTCCCGGAGCCGCTCGCGGACGCGCTGGAGCGCCTTGGCGACGGTGTTGGCCGTCATGCCGACCAGCGGAGCGATCGCCGCCGGCTTGAGATCGTCACGATACCGCAGCTCGCAGAGCTGACGTGCCTTGGTTTCGAGACCGCCGACACACTCGGCGAGGCGATCGAGGCGCCGATAGTCGTCGGCAGGAATCGCAGCGAACGCCGCGGCGAGTTGCTCGACGGCCACGCTGTCGAAGCTCACCCTGGCCCGGCGACGGGTCCGCAGCCAGGTGCCGACCCGATGGCGGGCGATGCCGATCGCCCAGGGGACGAAGGGACGAGATTCATCGTAGCTGTCGAAGGATTCGAGCACCGCGACGGCCACGTCCTGGAGAAGGTCGTCCCGTTCGCGGAAGTCACGGACGACCGACGTCAGAAACGCCGCCACCGCCGGCTGCGCCAGCGTCCAGCCCCGCGTCACTTGTCGCAGCCTTTCGTCCATCTCGCCGCTCCCTCGAAGCTGTCTGCCCCCTGCGCTCTATCCCTTCCTTCGCCGCCGGGAACAAATCATGACACCGGCCCTGCCGGGATTTTTACCCGTCGCCCGCTCCCGGCAGGCGCCTCGTCACCCGAGGAGCATCCACGTTTGCCGCAGCGTGCTCCAGACTCCCCAAGCCAGTGGCAGGCCGACGAGGCACCAGAACGCGATC
>CANGGT010000136.1 GCA_947453375.1 Planctomycetaceae bacterium | reverse complement strand
GGGCTCCGGCACGGTCGTCCTCACGGCCGCGAACAGCTGGAGCGGTGGCACGACGATCAACGGCGGCGTCCTCGAACTCGGGAATGCCGATGCCATCGGGTCGAACGGCACGATCTCGTTCGGCGGCGGCGGACTGCGGTTCACGGTCGACAACACGGTTGATTATTCGAGTCGGTTCGACGGTGGCGGTGGACAGTCCTTCAAGCTCGACACCAATGGCGAGTCGGTGACGCTTGACAGCGTGATCGCCGGGAGCGGCAGCACCCTCGAGAAGCTCGGAGACGGTACGCTCATCCTCGCGGGCGATAACGCCTACGACGGCTCGACGACCGTCTCCGGCGGAACGCTTCAGATCGGCGCCGGCGGAACGGCCGGAGCGATCGCCGGCAACCTCGTCAACAACGCCGCCGTCATCTTCAACCGGTCGAATGGTCTCGAGGTCGCTGGCGATATCAGCGGCTCCGGATCGGTTGAAACCGGCGGTGGCGGTACGGTCACGCTCACCGGCAACAACAGCTACGCCGGAGCCACGACGCTGTCTGCCGGGACGCTTTCCCTGGGGAGCGCCACGGCCCTCGGGGCGACGTCGTCGATCTCGTTCGGCGGCGGCACGCTCCAATTCACCGCCGCCAATCACGCCGATCCCTCGGCAGCCTTCAGCACCGCGGCCTCCCAGGCCTACAAGCTCGACACCAACGGCGAGAACGTGACGCTTGCCGCCAATCTCACGAGCGCCGGCGGCTCGCTCGAGAAGATCGGGCTCGGCACGCTCGCGCTCTCCGGCAACAACACCTTCGCCGGGGGAACGACGCTCTCCGGCGGCACGCTCTCCCTCGGAAGTGCCGGGGCCCTCGGCGATGCAACCGACTCCGCCGCCGGGACGATCTCGTTTGCCGGTGGCACGCTCCAGTACACCGAGCACAACCAATCCGACTATTCCGCCCGCTTCAGCAGCGTCGACGGGCAAGCCTTCAGCATCGACACCAATGGCCGTGCGGTCACCTTCGACAGCAACCTGGCGAGCAGCGGCGCGAGCCTCGCGAAGCTCGGCAGCGGCACGCTCGCGCTGACCGGCTCCAATGACGTCTCCGGCGGGCTTTCGCTCCACGGTGGGACGCTCCGGCTCGGAGGTACGAACGCCATCGGCCCCGCCGACCCGACCGCCGGGACGATCGAGTTCAACGGCGGCACGCTCCAGTTCACCGCCGACAACACAGTCGACGTCTCTGCCCGCATCAGCATCGCCGACGAGCAGGCCTTCAACATCGACACCGACGGCGCGGACGTGACGTTCGCCACTCCCCTCCAGGGGACCGGGAGTGCGCTCACGAAGCTCGGTGACGGCACCCTCACGCTTGCCGGCAACAACCTCTACAACGGCACGACCACGATCTCGGCCGGCACGCTCCGGCTCGGCGACGGAGGCACGGCCGGTCAGGTTGCCGGCAACATCGTCAACAACGCCTCCCTTGTTTTCGACCGCTCCGACATCCCGACCTTTTCGGGCGCGATCTCCGGCACCGGTTCGCTCACGCAGCAGGGGACAGGGACGCTCGTTCTCACGGGGAACAACGGCTACACCGGCGGCACAAAACTCGACCGCGGCGTGCTCGCGCTCGGCAGCCTCGACGCGATCGGCAGCAGCGGAACGATCTCCTTCGGAGGGGGCACGCTCCAGTACAACGGAGCCAATCAGGTCGACTATTCCTCCCGGATCAGCACGGCCGACGGGCAGGCGATCCGCATCGACACCAGTGACCAGAACGTCGATTTCTTGACGGGGCTCGCCGGCACCGGGAGCACGCTCGAGAAGCTCGGCGGCGGCACGCTCACGCTTTCCGGGTCGAATACCTACTCCGGCGGCACGACCGTCAGCGGCGACACGCTCGAGGTGGCGGCCACCGGCTCGATCACCCATTCGAGCGCCGATCTCGTCGTCGGCACGACGGCCGGCAATGGCACGCTTTTCGTCAATGGCGGCAGCGTCAGTGTCCGCAATGCCACGCTCGGCCGCGATGACGCAAGAACGGGTGCATTGACGGTGGACAATGGCGGGACATTCACGTCGAGCGGTACGCTCCTGGTAGGCAATGGCGATTCGGCGAGCGGGACATTCACAGTCGCGGGCGGCACCGTGACGACCGCCGCGGCCACGATCGGTGCCGGCAGCGCCAACGGCACGGCCACCGTCTCCGGGGGAAGCTGGACCAACAGCGGCGACCTCGCCGTCGGTAACGGCACTCTGACGATCTCGAGTGGCACCGTCACCGTCGGCGGGACGCTCTCGGACTCGAGCCAATTCGGCATCGCCCTCCAGGGGGGCGAACTGCGGATCGGCACCGGGGGGGCCGGCGGGGTTTTGCAGGCCAACGTCAATCTCCATGGGTCGCTCGTCTTCAACAGCAGCAGCGATTCGAGCTACGGTCGGGAAATCGAAGGCTCGGGCACGCTCACAAAGACGGGGAGCGGCACGCTCACGCTCACCAACGCCGGCACCTACGGCTACTCCGGGCTGACGACCGTCTCGGCCGGCGGCCTCGTCATCGAGGGCTCACTCGTCAACTCGTCGGTCATCGTCGGTGGCGGTGGGGCCGTCGGCGGCTCTGGGATGGTCCCGAACACCGTGCAGGTCAATTCCGGCGGCACACTGGCCCCGGGCCTCGCCGGGGCGCCGTCGCTGTTCACCGTTGGGGCGCTCGTTCTTCAGGATGGCAGCCTGTCGTCGTTCAGGATCGTCGGCAATGGTGCACTCGCCGGCACGGCTGGCACCAACTACGACAGCGTCACGATCACCGGCACTCCGGCCTCCCTCGGCGGCACGGTCCGCCTCGACTTCTCCAATGCTGACGCCTTTGCTATCGGCCAGGTGTTCCAGCTGTTCGCCTTCGACGGCGGAAGCCCGGTCGGGCACCTCTCGTCGGTTCTTTCCGCTGGGAGCGGCGCCTATTCGTCCGTCAGATTTTACCGGACGGGGGTGGGGGAATGGACATCGACCTTCGGCAGCTCCGAGCAGTTCCTCCGCTTTGACGAGTTCACCGGGAGGCTCGAGGTGGTGCCGGAGCCTTCCACGTGGGGCATGCTCCTCGCCGGGAGTGCCTTTGTCGGGATTTCGGCGCTGCGCCGCCGGCGTCAGAAGATGTTGGGGATGTAACGCCCCCCCCGGCAGCGCTTGAGGTGTTCGAGCGCGGCGACCTGGCCGGTGGTCTCGAGCCGGTCGCGATAGACCGGATCGTGGAAGCCCTCGATGTCGATGCTCCCCCGCCAGCCGGCGAGGCGCAACTCGGAGATCAGCCGCGTCCAAGCGGTGTCCCCGAAGCCGGGGGTGCGATGGTGGACGTAGGGCACGCCGCCGCGGATGCCATGCTGGCGGACGACGTCCCAGAGGATGGTGGCGTCTTTGCCGTGGATGTGCCAGATCTTGTGGGCCCACTGGCGGAGCTGCGGAAGGGGCTCGACGAAGCTCACGAGTTGATGGCAGGGCTCCCACTCCAAGCCGAGCACGTCGTCGGGCACCTCTGCGAACATCGCCTCCCAGGCCCGCGGGGCGTGGGCAATGTTCGAGTCGCCGCTGGTCCAGTCGCCGCGTTTGTCGCAATTCTCGAACGCCAGCCGGATACCCCGATCTGCGGCGCGACGGGCCAGGGGACGGAAGACCTCGCCGAACCTGGGGATCGATTCCGGTACCGGCCGGCCGGGGATCCGCCCCGCGAATCCGGAGACGATCCGGCAGCCGAAGTCGGCGGCGTGGTCGATGAGCGTCTCCCAGTCAGCGACCGTTTCGGGGCTCACCAGCGGATTGCCGTAGACGCCGAGGGCACTGATCCGCGGGGCCGGCTCGTCGGTGGCAGGCGTGGCTGCGGCGAGGACGTCGGTGAGGCGGCGGGCAAGGTCGGGGAGATCGCGGCCGGCGAGGCTCTTTCCGAAGCTCACCTGGAACGACTCGAATCCGTACGGAAGAAGGGCCGCGACGATCTCGGGGGTGCGGTCGTGGGCCGGCACGAGGGTGCCGATGCGGATGTCGTCATGGCCGTGCATCGTGGGGAGACTTTCTGGTGAGGGCTGGCGTGCCCCGCCGCTCGATGCCAGGGCGGGGGCGCAGCGTCGCGGGAGCGATACACTAAACAGCATGAACAAGGCATTCTGCAAGGAGCCGGAGCAGTCTGGCCGGCCGCTCTGTCCGCGCTGCGGCGCCGAGGGGCAGGTGGTGACGGAGGCGACATTGCGGGCGCACGTGTCGGCCGGCGATGCCGAGGCGCTCGCCGAGCCGGTGGCGTGGTGCGACACCGAGAGCTGCCCGGTGGCCTACTTCGATACCCTCGAGCGTTCGATCAACGTCGATCGGGCCGGCGGAGTCCATTGGCCGAAGGATCCCGCGGGCGCGCTGTGCGCCTGTCACGGCCTGACCTGCGAGGATGTCGACGCCGACCTCGCCGAGGGAGCGCCGAAGCGGGTCCGTGAAGTCGTCCGCCGGGCCGGCGAGCCAGGGTCTGAATGCGCCCTCCGCTCCGCCGACGGGCGGAGCTGCGTGACCCGTGTCCAGCGTCTCTACGTCCGTCGACTCTCCGGCGGCGGATGACATGCGACTCCTCTCCTGGAATATCCACAAGGGGATCGGCGGCCGCGACCGGCGGTACGCCCTCCAGCGGATCATCGATTGTGTCGAAGCGGAGAATCCCGACATCGTCTGCCTCCAGGAGGTCGATCGACTCGTCGGCCGCAGTTGCCGCGACGACCAGCCGCGGTTGCTGGCCCGCTGGTTCCGCTGCCATTCGGTCTTTCAGGCGAACGTCCATGTCGGCGGCGGCACGTACGGCAACCTCGTCCTTTCCCGGTGGCCGATCGCGAGCCGTCATCGGATCTCCCTGCGCCACGGCACGCGCAAGCCGCGTGGGGCCCAACTCCTCCTCGTCGATTCCCCCGAAGGGAATCTTCACGTCGTCCACACCCATCTGGGCCTCGCCGAGCGCGAGCGGCATTGGCAGGTGGAGCATCTCCTCGGGCACACCCTCTTCCGCTCGGCCGCGGCGCATCCGACGGTGATCGTCGGCGACTTCAACGACTGGCGGAACACGCTCCACGCTGGCGGTCTCGCCGGGGCGGGGTTCCGCCAGATCACGAGCCCGGTGTCGCACTTTCGATCTTTTCCCGCCTGGCTCCCGCTCGGATCGCTCGACAAGGCCTTCGTCCGCGGTGGGCTCGCCGTCCGGCAGGCGCGGATCGTGCGCACGAGCCTCGCCCGGGTGGCCTCCGATCACCTCCCGCTGGTCATCGACTTCCACCTCCACTCCGGCTGACCGCGCCGCGGCGGCTCAAGCCCCGGCGAGCGCGGCATGGGCGGCCGCCACCGTCGCATCGATGTCGGCATCGGTGTGGGCCGCGGAGATGAAGAGCGCCTCGTATTGGCTGCAGGGGAGGTAAACGCCTCTTTCGATCATCCCCCAGAAGAAGCGGCCGTAGGCCTTCGTGTCGCTCATCGAAGCGGTGGGCCAGTCGACGACCGGCCAGCCGTTCCCCTGCTGGAAGAACATCGTCATCATGCTGCCACGACGCGCGATCCAGACCGGTACCCCGGCCGCGGCCGCTGCGGCGCGGAAGCCCGCCTCGAGGCGGGCGCCGTGACGCTCGAGGAGCGGATAGGGGGAGTGGTCACGCAGTTCCTCGAGGGTCGCCGTGCCGGCGGCTACGGCGAGGGGATTCCCGGACAGCGTCCCGGCCTGGAACACCTTTCCGGCGGGGAGAACGTTGTCCATGATCTCGCGCCGGCCCCCGTAGGCCCCCAGCGGCAGCCCGCCGCCGACGATCTTCCCGAGGGTGGTCAGGTCGGGGGTGATGCCGAGGATCTCTTGCGCGCCGCCGTAGGCGAGCCGGAATCCGGTCATCACCTCGTCAAACACCAACAGTGCTCCGTGCTTTTCGGTGAGGCGCCGGGCCGCGGCGAGAAAATCGGGCGATGGGACGACGAGCCCCATGTTGCCGACGACCGGCTCGAGGAGGACGGCCGCGATCTCGTCGCCACGGGCTGCGAACAGGTCTTCAAGAGCCTCGGTGGCGTTGTAGTCCGAGAGAATCGTGTCCTGCGTCGCGCCGGCGGTGACGCCGGGGGAGTCGGGCACGCCGAGGGTCGCGGCCGATGATCCGGCGGCAACGAGGAGTGCATCGACATGGCCGTGGTAATTCCCGGCAAATTTGACGATGCCACTTCGTCCCGTGTAGCCGCGTGCCAGCCGCACGGCGCTCATCGTCGCCTCGGTGCCGGAACTCACCATTCGCACCTTCTCGATCGACGGCACCGCCGCGATGATGAGCTCCGCCAGATGGCTTTCGCCTTCGGTCGGAGCGCCGTAGCTCGTGCCCCGGGAGAGGGCCCGCTCGATCGCCGCGACGACGCGGGGGTGACGGTGGCCGAGGATCATCGGGCCCCACGAGCCGATGTAGTCGAGGTAGCGGTGGCCGTCGATGTCGGTGAGCCACTGGCCGTCGGCGCGCTCGAAGAAGATCGGCTCACCGCCGACCCCGCCGAAGGCCCGCGCCGGGGAATTGACCCCGCCGGGGATGAGGGAGCGTGCCCTGGCAAAAGCCTCGTGGCTGCGGGAACGGGATGGCGACGCGGTCATCGGGAATCGGCTCCGGGGGGCGGATCGGCAGCGGGCACAGGAGGCTCGTCGGACTCGGCGAGGAGGGCGGCGACGCGTTCGACGAGGGGCTTGGCATGGGGCCGGCCGGCATACGTCTCGACGACGCTTTTGAGGAGACTGCGGCGCTTGGCGAGCGGCTCGGCGGCCGTGGCCGGGTCCGCGACCGCCGCGGCACGGAGCGCCTCGGCCTCGGTGAGAATCGACTCGATCCGGCGCCCATCCTCCTGCTGTTCGTCGATCGCCAGAGGCGCGAGCCGCGTGATCTGGCGGCGGGCCAGCGCGATCCAGAGTTTCGGGTCGTCCTCGAGATCCCCCGCCGGCCTCGGTCCGACGGGGGGCTCGTCGGTGGCCGCGGGATAAAGCGTGAGAAAAGCCGTGAGCGCATCGACGCAGTCAGACGGGCTCTCCTGTTCGCGGGCCATCGCCGCCCGGTAGTCGCGTTCGACGGGCGAGAGGGGGCGATCGGCGCGGACTTTCCGTCGGGCGCGGCGCTGGAGGCGATCGAGGGCGATCGTCTGCTCGAATCCCTTCACCTCGCCTGCCCGAGGGTCTTGGGGAAAGTCGCGGAGGAAGCGGCGGATGGAAGGATCGGCGTCGCGGAGATCGCCGTCGTCGGCGTTGGTCACCGCTTTGATCCGGGCGTAGAGCGAGTCGGCCGTCGGTGGGCGGAGGAGCATCCAGCCCCCGCCGAAAACCATGACGGCGATCGCGATCCCCGTCGCCGTCTGGAGCCAGGTCTTCCGCATCTGGACGCGGCTTTGACGCTCACGATCGGCCTTCTCCAGATCGGCCATGGTCGTGTGCCGCCGCCTGACCGCGGTGTCCACCCGGGTGGTGGCCGCGGCTTCCGCCGGGGGAAGATCGGTGCGATCGCGACCGATGCCGGCGGTGAGGGCGTCGCCCGAAACGGGGCGGGATGCCGGTCGCGGCGAGGATTCCTGACGCGTCCGGCCCGCCTCCGGGGGGCCGGACGGTGGCGCGGCCGTTGCCCCGGTGCCGGGCGTCGGCGTACCGGGCAGCGCGGGGGCATCGGCGGGCAGCGGGGCGGCCCCGCAGACGGTGGTGAAGTCGTCCGAACGCCCGCGCTGCTCCGGTCGCGCTGGCGGCGCGGCGAGATCGGCGATCACGAGTTTGTCACCTGCGGGCGCAGCGCTGTCGGAATCGGGAACGAGCGTCCCGATCGCCGTCAGGAGCCTGGCGAGGGCCAGGGCGCTGCCGGGGCGTGCCGCGGGATCCTTCTGGAGGAGGCGGTCGATGAGGGTGTCGAGTTCGGGGGGCACCGTCGGCACCGCGGCCGCCACGCGCGGAGCGGGCGTGTGCCGCTGCTTGTCGATCACCTCGGTCACCTGGCCACCGCGGAATGGCGGACGCCCGGCGAGCATGGCATACATCACCAGCCCCAGGGCATAGAGATCGGCGCGATGGTCGATGCCCTGACCGGCCGCCTGTTCCGGGGCCATGTACTCGGCCGTCCCGACGATGTTGCCGTGGGCCGTGTGGGCCGCACCGCCGAACAGCTTGGCGATGCCGAAGTCGGCGAGCTTCACCCCTTCGCCGATCGGCACGCCGTCGGCGATGAGAATGTTCGAGGGCTTGAGGTCGCGGTGCACGACACCATGGTCGTGCGCCACTTTGAGCGCCTTGGTAACTGCCAGGCCCGTTGCCACGGTCTCCTGCCAGGTGAATCGCCGGCCGCAGCGGAGCTGCTGCTCGATCGTCTTCCCGCGGACGAGTTCCATCGCGAAGTAGGGCTGGTCTCCTTCCTCTCCGAAGGCGAGAAGCTGGACGATGGCTGGGTGGCGGAGGCCTTTCAGGGTGTCGATCTCGGCGCGGAAGCGGGCCTTGAGTCCGGGGTCGTCGGCGAGATGAGCCGCCAGCACCTTGACGGCAACGGTCGCGCCGGTCGTCGAGTCGACGGCCTCGTACACCGCCCCCATCCCGCCGCGACCGAGCCGGGCGCCGATGCTGTACGGTCCGAGTTGGGCTGGTTCCATCGGGCGTGCCGCGAAGAGATGAAAGGGATCGACCGGGGAGCGCGGGCCGGGGGGGCCCCACCGGATCATTGTCGGTCGATCGGCTACAACTGTCGAACCGGTTCTTTCCCGGCCGGCTTCCACCCCCTCGCACGACAGGTCCATGAGCCATTCCGTCCCCACCGGTTCCGCCGGCCAAGGCTCCACCCGGCTCCTCGCCGCCGACACCAACCAGGCCCGCGGGCTGGCCGAATACGCGATCGATTTTCTCCGTCATCCGCTGCCGGTCGGGAGAAGCACACTCGATCTCCTCGAGCGGTTTCATGTCGACAGCGTGGGGTGCGGTGTCTCGGCACTCGCCCGGCAGGCCAACGCCCCGACGGTGTTGCGCCGCGAGGCACTCGCCTCTCCCCCCGCGGTCGGCAGCCGGGGGGCGATCTGCCTCGGGAGCCGGCGTCCGGTGGCGATCGAGAAGGGGGTTGCAGCCGACGCCTCGGCGGTGCGCGAGTGGGATTCCAACGGCACGAACTTCGGCCACGATGCCGCGAAGGGGCGGACGGCCGGCGAGTTCGGCCACAACGACTTCTACCCCGTGGCGCTGGCGGCGGCGCGCGAGGCGGGATTCGACGGCGACCAGACCCTCCGCGTCATGCTCCTCATCGACGAGATCCGTGGCCGGCTGGCGGAAGTGTTTCCGCTGCGGAAGTACGCCATCGACCATGTCCACCACGGCGCGATTGCCTCCGCGGCGGCCTACGCGGCCGCGCTCGGCGGCGACGTCGACGAAATAGAATCGGCGATCGGCATGGTCGGGGCGCATTACGTCCCGTTCCGCGCGATCCGGGCCGGCCATCAGCTTTCCGACAGCAAGGGGGCCTCGGCGGCCCTGTCGGCGGAGGTGGCGGTGACGTCGGCTCGGCGGTCGCTCGCCGGATTCATCGGTCCGAAGGACATCTTCCGCAACCCGCTGGCGATCTACCGCAGAAACGTCCCCTGCCCCGACGGCCAGAGCCCCTTCGACCTCGAGCTCGGTCTCTCCGGAGACGCCTTCGCGATCCACTCGATGCACTTCAAGCTCGGGCTCTACGAGCACCAATCGGCCGGCGCGCTCCAGGCGCTGGTCGATCTCTTCGCCCGTTGTCCGGGGCTTGCGGCCGATCCCGATCGTGTCCGCCGCCTCGAGGTGGCGATTTACGAGCCCGCCTTCTCGATCATCGCCGATCCCGCCAAGCGGACGCCGACGACGCGGCAGTCGGCCGATCACTCGCTCCCCTACATCCTCGCCCGGACGCTCCTCAAAGCGTGTGACGCGGCACGCGGCGGCAGCGCGACGCCGGGATGGGACTCGCTCATGCTCCTGCCCGACGACTACGACGCGGAGCGGATCGCCGATCCTGCGATCGCGGCGTTGATCGGAAAGATGGCGATCATCCACGGGGGGCCCGAGTACGACGCCCGTTATCCTGACGGGATCCCCA
The DNA here is from genome assembly GCA_947453375.1 of Planctomycetaceae bacterium. GTDB lineage: Bacteria > Planctomycetota > Planctomycetia > Pirellulales > UBA1268 > QWOP01. The sequence continues at coordinate 1,187 of CANGGT010000136.1, read as the reverse complement.
CGAGCCTGACGATCGACCATGCGAGCTTCGGCAGGCTCGAAAGTGGGCTGGTGTGTCATCCCCTCGGCCATGCCCGGTCGGATCAGGCTGCCACGGCGGCGCTTGTCGATCTCAAGTTCGACCGGCTCGTTGCCGGTGCGGTGGAGAATCCGGCAGCGCTTGAGTCGCGCGTCCGGCTGGCCGGGAAGTCGGCGGAAGAAGTCGCGGAGCTCTATGCGTTTCCCATTCACGGGTGTGATCCCGGTTGACAAGCCCCCTGGCATCACGAGCCGGAAGGTGGTCGATGTCGTGGCCCGGGCCGCAGGCATGAAGGCGGTCGGTCATGCCGGCACGCTCGACCCGCTTGCCAGCGGCGTTGTCGTCGTCTGCCTTGGGCATGCCACGAGACTCGTCGACCATCTCCACGCGCAGTCCAAGGCCTACTCGGCAACCTTTCTCCTCGGGCGCTCGAGCCCCTCGGACGATTTCGAGACGCCGATCGAGACGGAGTCCGATCCGCGCGTGCCGACCGATGAAGAGCTCGAGGTTGCGGCGAGGGATTTCCGCGGCGACATCCTCCAGCGGCCGTGCGACTACTCGGCCATCCATGTCGACGGCAAACGGGCCTATCGGTTGGCCCGCAAGGGGAAGCCGGTGGAGATCGAGGCCCGGCCGGTGCGGATCGAGCGGCTCGACATCATGGCCTACCAGTGGCCGGGGCTCGCTCTCGAGATCGAGTGTTCGGCCGGGACGTTCATCCGGGCGATTGGACGCGATCTGGCCGTGGCGCTCGGCACGCGCGCGGTGATGGAGTCGCTGCGGCGAACCCATGTCGGCCCCTATCGTGTCGACACCGCCGTGCCGCTTGCCTCGATCGAGCCCGCGACGCTTCCCGGCTTGCTCCTGCCGCCGCTCACCGCTCTTCCCCACCTCCCCCGCGTCACGCTCACCGGCGAAGTTCTCGATTCGGCGGTCCGCGGCGGGCTGCTCCCGGCCGATGCATTCGTCGGCGATCGGGCGGCCGCGATCGATGGCGACGGCGTGCTCGTTGGCATCCTCGGTCGCCTCGCGGACGGGCGAGCGAGGCTCCGCCCCAACTTCCGCGGCCTCGGTTGAACGAAGTGCGGGGCATCGTGAGCGACTCGTCGGTTGACGGGGCGGGCGGAAGTCCGGGACGATGCCTGGAAGGAAAGAGCCGACGGGCGGGT
>CANGGT010000135.1 GCA_947453375.1 Planctomycetaceae bacterium | reverse complement strand
GATGTTCCGGAGGATCTCGGTCTTCGTGAGCGGCTTGCTGCCCGACTTCTTCGCCATCGACTCGTCTCCCAGTGGAAAGGTTTGGTGTGCGGCAGAACCCCCCGCCGCTGCCCCGAGCCCGGCATCGCGTGCCGGGAAAGGTTCGGTGATTAGAGGCTCTGGAAATGAAATTGCAAACCAAAACCGCGATGATTTCCGGGGAAAATCCCGGTCGCGCCCTTTTGGGTAACGGCGACCGGGGGGGCGCGGCTTTCTTGCTGCCCGACTGGTGATCGGCCTAAGATGGGTTTCCGCCCGGCGGATGAGCGACGGTCGAAACCGTCGGCCGATGCTGAAAAGCCCGTGTTTTGACCACTTTCACCCCCCCCAGGGGCAGACTCCTGCTCTTGGGGGCCCCGCTCTCTGGTCGTTCCAGGCGGGGCTTGCCAGAGGTGGGTGGACGGATTCCGCAGGGGGACTCGGGGCACGACATGGCACGTTCGAACCGCTGGTCGGGCTGGTGCACGGGGTGGGGTGGACTGTCGCCGCTCCCCGTCGGGACGTGGTCGCCGAGGCGATTTTCCAGGCCGCTCCCCCTGGTGCTGATCGCTCTCCTGGTTGGATTCAGCGCCACCTCGCGGTCCCTTTCCGTCCTCGCTCAAGTTGAGGACGACGCGCAAGCGGAGGCTGACGAGGCGGCCGCCGACGACGATCCTCCGCGCCCCGGAGATACCGACGCTCCGGCCGACGATGTCGGCGAAGGCGGGGATGAAGGTGGGGTATCGCTGCCAACCGATCGTCTCAAGGAACGGCAACTCGACCGTGTCCGCCGCCTGATCGCCGATGAACGCTGGAGCGATTCTGCCACCCTCGTCGATGAGATCCTCGGCGGCGACCGCGATTTCTTCTTCCGTCCTCCGGGGGGCGAGAGCACCTGGAGGAGCATCAAGACGGAGACCAATCGTCTCCTGGGATCGCTCCCTGCTGCCGGACGGACGGCCTACGAGCTGCAGTTCCGTGCCCGTGCCGACCGGCTCCTCGAGCAGGCGATCGGATCAGGAGATTTCGTCGCGGTCGTCGAGGTGGCTCGTCGCTGGTTTCATACGCCAGCCGGCCGGCGGGCAACGATGCTCGCCGCGCTCGAGGCCCTCGAGAATGGCAAGCCCCTCGAGGCGGCCTCGTGGCTCGAACGCTTGGCGAGCGCGCCTGGTCGGGAGGAATACGAGCCGACGCTGCCGGTGATGCGCGCCGTCGCCTGGTGGCGTGCCGGTGAACGGGACGCGGCCGTTGCCATCCTGGAGAAGGCCCGCGCGGCGGGGATCGGGGCAGTGCGCGTCGGCGGGCGCGAGGTGACGCTCACGTATCCAGCCGGTGGCGCTGCCGCCTGGCTGGAGGCGCTTGCCGGCCCCCCGGCCAGTGCTGCTGGCCGTCGCGCCAACGAGTGGTGGCTCCATCGTGGTGATGCGGCCCGCAATGCGGTGGTGTCGGCATCGCGGCCACTCCTCGTGCCACGCTACCGGGTCCCGCTGACGCGCCACCCCGAGGAGGCCCGTCTCCTCGAGCGACGTCGCAAGATGTTTGCCGACCGCGACATGCCCCTTCTCCCGGCAAGCACGCCGCTGGCCGTCGACGGCCTCCTCTTGGCCCACACACCGATGGGCCTCCTGGCCGTCGACTTCGAGACCGGAAAGCGGGTGTGGCTGCAGACCGGCGGGGCAGCGGGATCCTTCTTCGATGCCACGCCCGCGGGAGCCGAGGGGGAAGAGAGCGGCGATGCCGAAGCCCGGGCGGCGATCCGCGGCGTGTTCGACGATGCCACGAGCGGAACCCTCGCGAGCAATGGCGAGTTGGTGTTCGCCGTGGAGAGCGACCCGGCTTCGCTTGCCGGTCCTGCCATCAACAATCTCAATGGCATGTTCCGGGCACTCCCCCCGGCGCCGAGCGGTTCCAACGTCCTCTCCGCTTATCGGCTCGCCAACCGCGGCGAGTTGGTGTGGCGACTCCCGTCATCCGAACCCGGGCCGCCCCCGGCCCAGCAGCCGGGATTCCCGGGAGGCGGGGCTCCGGCGGGCGGTTGGTATCTCGGGGCACCACTGCCGATTGGCGACCAACTGTTCGTTCTTGTCGAGGAGCGTGGGGAGATCCGTCTCGACGTTCTTGCCGCTGCCGATGGGGCGATTCTTTGGTCGCAGCCGCTGGCCGAACTCGAGGAGGAGCGGGCGATCGGCAACCGGGAAAGCCACCTGCGCCGCGTGGGCGGGTTGTCTCCGTCGTTCGGCGATGGCGTGCTCGCTTGTCCGACCGGCGCCGGGACGACCGTCGCCGTCGACCTCGCCACGCGGACCCTCCTCTGGGCCTACACCTATCCTCAATCGTCGGTGAGCGACACGGTGCTCCTCCAGAACGGGGTGCGGATCCGTCGCGGCAATGCCATCGGCGGGGCCGTGGTGATCAATGGCCAAGTGCTCGGTGCCGGCTCGGGGCCCTCGGCCACCACCGGCTGGCGGGATGGCGTCCCGGTCGTGGTCGGCGGCCGGATCATCCTCACGCCGCGCGAATCGGATGAGATTCACTGCGTCGATCTACGGACGGGGAGCATCGCGTGGAAGCAACCCCGGAAGGAAGGCTTGTATGTGGCCGGAGTCGTCAACGGCAGCGTGATCATCGTCGGCCGTCGCGGTGTCCAGAGCCTGAGCCTCGTCGACGGTGCGCCGCGGTGGGCAACGCCGTTGGTGCTTTCCGGTGCTTGTCCGAGCGGTCGGGGGGTGATCACCGAAGGCCGGCTCTTTCTCCCCCTCGACACCCCTGAGGTGATCGAAGTCAATCTCGGTGACGGCACCATCGTCGGCCGCTCCCCATCACGGGGCGGCGCGGTGGCGGGGAATCTTGTGGCCTACCGGGGCGAGGTGGTGTCGCAGGGGGTCGATTCGCTCGATGTCTTCCATCAGACCACCGCCCTCCAGGAGCGGATCGACACGGCGCTTCGGCAGGGGAATGCCGATCCGGCGACGCTCCTCTGGAAGGGACAGATGGCCATCGACCGGGGCGAGGTCGTCGACGGGATCGGCGCCATCGCGTCGGCTCACGACGCCGCGCCCGACGCCATCCCCGATACGGTTGTCAGCGCCGCGCTGCTTGCCGCCCTCGAACGCGACTTTGCCGCCGCCGTTCCGCTGTGGAGCGCCCGCCTCGCCGACCGCCCGCGGTCGGCGCCGGAGCGGTCGATGCTCCGGCTGATCGTCGATGGCCATCTTCGCAGCGGCGACCTTGCGGCGGCCTGGGCGACGTTCTGTCGGTGCCTCGACGCCCCGTCGCCGATGGCAGCCGACCAAAATGCCGCGCTGGTAACCGATCGCGTCGATCCCCTCGTCTCGGTATCCGAGGGGCGATGGGTGCAGGGGCGCATGCGACAGTTTCTCGCCATGGCATCCCCGCCGCTGCGGCAGGAGATCGACCGATTCGTCGCGGAGCGGATCGCAGCGGCCGAAGCCGTGCTGCCGGTGCCGGAACGTGTCGAGAAGCTCACGGCCTTGGCCGAATGGTTCGCCGGGCATCCGGAAGGTCGGCGGGCCCGAGAAGATCTCGTCAAGGCTTTGGGGGAGATGATCACCATCAGCGGCGCGTCGACCGACGCCGGTCGGGATCTGGCCGTGAGGCGAGATCTCCTCCTCCCCGGCCTCCGCCGGGACGCCGGTCCGGCCACGGATGACGCTGCGGATGGGCCGCCTCCTGCGATCGCCCGCGGGAACGAACCTTCGGCCGCCGCCGTCGATGCGGCGTGGCCGTTCGGCAGGGTCATCGAGCGGCGCGGGGGGGCCGGCCGGGGAGGCAATGATGACGGCGGCCGGATGACCCGGGTGATGCCGATTCCCGTTCAGGAGGGGGACGCCTCCGCGTTTCCCGGTCTGCGCCTCGGGTACGACATGCAGCAGCCGGGATTGCTCGCCACCGACGGCTACGGAAGGCGGATCGGCGAGCCGTTCGGATTCGATGTTCCGGGGCGGTTTGATGGATGGGCCGGATTCCAGGCGATCGGTGCCGAAGCATCGACCGTCGGCCGGATCGTGGTTGTCCGCTCCGGGCCGATGCTGGCCGGATTCGAACTGACGACCGCCCCAGGGCAGAAACACCGCCGTCTGTGGCTGCTCAACGACACATCGGGAGCGGTCAACGAGATCCCGATGCCGTTCCTCGGGCGAGGCATGGGGGGGCGGATCGGTCGCCTTGGCAACGTTCCCCTCGGTCTGCGGATCTCGGAGCCGGAGGAAACGGCGCCGGTGATGGCGGTGCAGGGGGGCCACGCCCGCGTCGGGGGTGTGCCCGTGCTCGTCAACACCTCGCTCGAGCTCCACGACCCCGTCACGGGGCGCCTCCTCTGGGAACGTCATCGACTCCCTGCGGCCGGCGAGATCGTCGGTGACGAGGACTACGTCTGCGTCGTTCCGGCCAATGGCCGCGAATCGGCGGTTGTGTCGATGGTCGACGGGAGACTGGTGCGGGTGTGCGACCTGCCACGCCGGGATCGTCGTCTGGTCACCTGCGGCCGACGGATTGTCGTGCTGGCAGAAGGGGATGCGGCGGGGGCAGCGGGGGGCGCGGCGCCTGTGCGGCCGGAGGGGGGGCTGCAACCAGCCACGCTCCTCCTCGTCGATCCCGTCACCATGACGAGCGTGGCGATGGGGACGTTCGCCCCCGAGGCGCGGGCGACATGGGCCGGGCCCGAGTCGCTCGCCATCGTCGAGCCCTCCGGAACGCTCACCGTGCTCGATCTCGTTTCCGGAGCCGTCCGGTTTCGCACCATGCTCCCCGACATGCCGCGCGGGATGGAGCAGGTTCGGGTCACTCCGTGGGAGGACCGTCTCCTCGTCTTCGTCGGGCGGCAGGAGACCGCCGAGGAACGGAAACTCATGGAGAAGGTGGGAATGATCACCAATCTTCCCCAGCAGGCCTCGTCGCGGGATGTGAGCCAGCCTGCAACCGGGACACTGTGGGCCGTCGGACGCGCGGACGGCGCGATCCTCTGGCCCGTCCCCGCGACCGTCCTGCGCCATTGCCTCAATCCCGATCAGCCCGAGTCGCTCCCGGTGCTTCTCTTCGCCCGCCAGATCGCGCCGACGCGCGGTGGGGAACGGACGCGTCTGGGAATCCTCTGCATCGACAAACGCACCGGCCAGGCGCTCTGCGTCGATGACAAGATCGCGGCGCAGCAGCACATGCTCTTCGGCTGCGACATGGTGGGTGACCCCACCGCACACACCGTGACCGTCGGGCGTGGAGCCGCAGACGGTGGGGATGTGGTCCTCGAGTTCACCGGACAACCGACCGCCCCGCGCCCGCCGTTCCAGGCCGCAGGCCGTCAGCCGGCGTCGCGGGATGTCCTCGCGGAACTGGAATATTGGTTCGAGAAGGCCCTCCTCCTTCCCCTCCCGTTCTGACCGATCGAGATCCGCTCCTTTTGCTTCCGTCCCAACGCATGCCGAGGCCTGTCATGGATCCCCTGTCGCCAGCCCCGAAGCCATGCCCGTTGCCCGCGGGCCGAACCGGCTTGTCGGCATGGGGAGTGGTGGGCATCCTCGCCCTCGCTGTTGTGCTCGCAGGCCCGGTGCAGGGCGCGGATGAGGATCTGCCGGTGGGCGGGGGGAGCGATCGGTCGGCTCGGGAGAAGGTCGTTGCCCGCGGGCTCGACTGGCTGGTGAAGAAGCAGTCGCGGCGGGGAAGTTGGGCGGCGAACGAGGGACGCTACCCGACGGCGATGACGGCCCTGGCCGGAACGGCGATGCTCATGGAGGGGTCGACGACGACCCAGGGGCGGTATGCCGAGCCGATCCGTCAGGCGGTCGACTATCTCGTCAGCCGCTCCCGCACCAACGGGCTCATCGGTGATCCCAAGGGGGACGACCGCTACACCTACGGGCACGGCTTTTCGATGCTCTTCCTCTCCCAGGTGCTCGGCGAGGAGGAGGACGAGCGGCGCCGAGAAGAGCTTGTTCGGGTGCTCGCCAAGGCGGTCGAGTTCTCGGGGCGGGCCCAGACGCCCGACGGCGGGTGGGGGTATGTCAGCGCCAAGGACGGCAACAACTTCGACGAGGGCTCGACCACGATCACCCAGGTTCAGGGGCTGCGGGGGTGCCGCAACGCCGGAATCCCCGTTCCCCGAGAGATCATCGACAAGGCGATCGGCTACATCCACAAGTGCACGATGCCCGACGGGGGCGTGCAGTACAGCTCCAAGGGGGGCGGGGGACGGCCGGCAATCTCGGCCGCCGCGATCGCCTGCCTGTTCAATGCCGGCGAGTACGACGACACCCACGTCCCCCGGATGCTCGACTATGCCGAGCGGCATCTGGGGAACATCGCCAACAACGGTTTCGGTCACTGGCATTACGCCCACTTCTACTACGCGCAGGTGATGTACCGCGAAGGGGGGAAGAAGTGGACGACCTACCGTGACCAGATCGACAAACGGCTCGTCGCCGAGGCGACCGAGGACCGCGAAGGCCTCCACTGGCCCCAGGGCTACATCGGCCCGGTCTACACCACCGCCACGAATCTGACGATCCTCCAACTGGACAAAGGAACGTTGCCGATCTACCAACGTTGAAGGGAGCGGGTTGAACGTTCCCCCGGCTTCCTGCGTATGCTCCCGGCCGGGCCGGGGGCCGACACCCGCTCCCGTTCCCCACCAGCACCTCCGTCCGCCGTCGCCACCCCGGAGTCTTCCATGCCCCCGTCCGACCATTCCTCTGCTGGTCCCGGCTCCCCTGCCTCCGGGGCCCGGAGCGTGGAGCGACTCCCCGGCACCACCGCCGTCGAGCGGCTCCACGAAGCCCACGACCGGATCGTGGCCCAACTCTCGCGGGTGATCGTCGGCCAGCATCAAGTCGTCGAGGAACTGCTCATCTCGCTCTTCAGCCGCGGCCACTGTCTCCTCGAGGGGGTGCCCGGCCTCGCCAAGACGCTCCTGGTGAGCACGCTTGCGAAGAGTCTCGATCTCTCCTTCAGCCGGGTGCAGTTCACCCCCGACCTGATGCCCGCCGACATCATCGGCACCGACGTCCTCGAGGAGGACAAGACCACCGGAAGTCGTCAGGTGCGGTTCCTCGAGGGACCGCTGTTTGCCAACGTCGTCCTCGCTGACGAGATCAACCGCACGCCCCCGAAGACCCAGGCGGCGCTCCTCGAGGCGATGCAGGAGCGGCAGGTGAGCGTCGGACGGGTCCGGCACCGCCTCGTCGACCCGTTCTTCGTGCTCGCCACGCAGAATCCGATCGAGCAGGAAGGGACCTATCCGCTCCCCGAGGCGCAGCAGGATCGGTTCATGTTCAAGGTCTTCGTCCGCTATCCGACCTTCGACGAGGAGTTCGAGATCGCCCGGCGCACGACCGGCACGCCGGTGGAGGAGCCCCGTCCGGTGCTCTCCGCCGAGGACATCCTCACGCTCCAGCGGAGCGTGCGCGAGGTGCCGGTGAGCGATCATCTCGTCCGCTATGCCCTGGCGCTCGTGCGGCAGACGCGGGCGGGCGAGAAGGGGGTGCCCGAGTTCGTCTCCGATCAGCTGTCGTGGGGGGCCGGGCCGCGGGCCGTGCAGTTCCTCATCATCGGCGCCAAGGCCCGGGCGCTGCTCCAGGGGCGCAGCCACGTCACCGTCGAGGACATCCAGGCCCTCGTGGCACCGGTGCTCCGCCATCGGATCGTCGTCGGCTTCGCCGCCGAGAGCGACGGCGTGACCCCCGATGCGATCATCCGTCGGATCGTCGAGAACACCCCGGTCAGAGAGGATGAGCTGACGCGTGACCCACGCTTCCAGACGATTTTTGCATCCTGAGGCGATCGCCCGGATCGCGCGGTTGGAACTCCGCGCCCGGGCGGTAGTCGAGGGCGTTCTCGCCGGCCTCCACAAGAGCCCCTACAAGGGGCAGTCGGTGGAGTTCCTCCAGCACCGTGAGTACGTGCGCGGAGACGATCTGCGTCGCGTTGATTGGAAGGTCTGGGGGCGTCAGGATCGCCTCTATGTCAAGGAGTTCGAGGAGGAGACGAACCTCCGCCTCGCGCTCCTCGTCGACGGTTCGGCGAGCATGGATTACCGGTCAGGGGCGCTCTCCAAATACGACTACGCGGCCACGCTCGCGGCGAGCCTTGCCTGGCTCGCCCTGTCGCACGGGGATGCCGCCGGCTGCGCCGTCTTCGACGACAAGGTCCGTGCCAGCGTGCCGGCGCGGACGAAGCGATCGCAACTGGCGAGTGTCGTCGAGGTGCTCGAGGCTCCGCGGGGAGGGCGGACGACCGCGTTCCTTCCGGTGCTCCGCGGTCTCGCCGAGACGCTGCCGCGCCGCGGTCTGGTGGTCGTCATTTCCGATTTGCTCGGGGACCGGGAGGGGGTCTTCCAGGGCCTCCAGCTCCTCCGCAAGCGGGGGCATGACATCGTTCTCCTCCACGTCATGGACGACGACGAACTCGACTTCCCCTTCGACGGGCCGACGAAGTTCGAGGGCTTGGAGATTCCCGACCATCTCGCCTGCAACCCCCGCGCCCTCCGCGAGGGCTATCTTGCCGCGGTCGGCGAGTTTCTCGCCGAGGCCCGCCGACGCGCCGCGTCGGCGGCGTGCGACTACTCCCTCATTCGCACCGGCGAACCGGTCGACGCGGCGCTGGTGAAGTTTCTCTCCCGCCGCGCCAGCATGGCGGTGTGACCGTTTCCGACCGTGGAGCCCGGTGTGCCGACGTTCGACTTCCTTCCGTTGTTGTGGTGGGGCCTGCCCTTGGTGGCGGCGCCGATCGTCATCCACCTCATCAATCTCCTCCGCCACCGCCGCGTGCCGTGGGCGGCGATGGAGTTTCTCCTCGCCAGCCAGAAGAAGTACCGCACGCGGGTGCTCCTCAAGCAGTTGCTCCTCCTCGCCCTCCGCGTGGCAGCGATCCTGGGGATCGTCCTCGCCATGGCCCAGCCCCGCTGGACGGCTGCCATCGGCCAACTCCTCGGCGGGGGGCGATCCGCGCACGTCGTGCTCCTCGACGACAGCTATTCGATGGGGGAACGGAGCGCCGCCGGGGGGGGCGAAGCGGCCACCGCTTTTGATCGCGGGCTCGCCGTCGTGGGGCGGATCTGTGGCGAACTTGCCACCACCCGCGGGCGACAGGAGGTCGCTGTTGGACGGTTTTCGCGGCTCATCCCGCCCAAAGATTCAATGCCACCGGCCGACGGGGGCGTCGTTCCCCCGGCAGGGAGCGAGGGCGCGGCCGGGCGTTTGGATGTGTCCAGGCAGACGGTGACCCCGGAGGGGGTGCAGAGGATCCGCGATTCGCTGGCGGCGATGAAGCCTTCCGCTTCCGATGCCGGACCGCTCGGGGCCCTCGCTGCAGCGGCCGAACTGTTCGGGGACGGCGGCGGGTCGAAGGCGACGCAGGTGCTCTGGGTCGTGAGTGACTTCCGCGCGGCACAGTGGGATTCCGCCGACGACACCGTGGCGATCCTCCGGCAACTCGCCACCGAGGGGACCGAGGTTCGGTTCGTCGACTGCGCCGCCGATGGCGCGGCGGGAGAGGGGAGCACGGGCAACCTGACGATCGAGCGTTTGGCCATGGTGGGTGGGGTGCCCGCCGCCGGGGTGGTCGTGCCGCTCGAGGTGAGCGTTCGTAACGACGGCGCTCGCCCGGTGCGCGACGTGACAGTCGATCTCCGGGAAGATGGTGTCGGTCGGCCGGCGGCCCGCATTCCCGAGATCCCGGCCGGCGAAAGCGCCCTGCAGCGGTTTGACGTCCGGTTCCAGAAGTCGGGCAGTCACGTCATCGAAGCCCGCCTTCCGGCCGACATTCTTCCGGCCGACGATGCCCGCTCGCTCGTCGTCGATGTCGTCGATCGGGTCGATGTCCTCCTTATCGACGGCGCTCTGGCCGACGCCACCCCCGGGGCGGCGTCGCGGGCCGGAGATGCCTTCTATCTTGCCGCGGCCCTGGCCCCCGGAGCCGGCGCGCCGACAGGACTCCAGCCGCGGACGGAGCCCCCCAGGGCGCTGGCCACCCTCGATCTCAAGGCGTTCGATGCCGTCTGGGTGCTCGACGTCGAGCGACTCGATGCCCCGGAGGTGACGGCGCTGGAAACCTATGCCCGGGAAGGGGGAGGCGTCGTGTTCTTCGTCGGTCCGCGGACGAAGCCCGACGTCGTCAATCGGACGCTCCACCGCGAGGGCGCCGGCCTCTTTCCCATTCCCATCGCCGGCATGGTCGATCTGCTTCCCGACGTCGCCGAGCAGCGTCCCGACGTCGTCGTCGAGGAGCATCCGGTCGTGGCAGTTCTCGCCGGTCAGCGGAATCCGCTCCTCGATGCCGTTCGGGTCGATCGCTATGCCGCCGTCGAACGGGGCTGGGAGCCGGCCCCCGAAGCCGGCTTGCGGCGGCTTCTCTCGCTCCGCAACGGCGCTGCTTTGATGGTGGAGCGTTCTTACGGTGCCGGGATCGTGGCCGCCGTGCTGACCACGGCCTCGCCGACGTGGAACAATTGGTCGCGGGGCAATCCGAGCTGGGTCGTTGTGATGCTCGAACTCGAGAGTCATCTGGCACGCGGTCGGAGGCAGGCGGAGTCGCTCGACGTCGGCGACCCGGTAGCGGTCATGCTCGACCCGTCCGTGGACGGGATCGAGGTCGATTTCCTCGTCCCCCCTGACGGCACCGTCATCCATCAGGCTGCCCGCCCGGCCGCAGCGGGCAAGATGGAGGCGCGGCTCGACGCCACCAATCCCGGGGCCTACGCGGTCCGCTGGCGAAGGACTGACGGCATCGAGCGGGAAAGGCTGTTCGCCGTGAACGTCGATCCGGACGAGGGGCATTTGGCCCGCTCCGGGCGCGAAGGGCTCGAAAAGGTGCTGGCGGGAGTCCCGTTCACCTATGAGAATGCCGCGTCGATCGATCCGGGGGCACGGGCCCAAAACGGCGTGTCGTTGGTCACCCCTCTGCTCGCGATGCTCCTCGGCATTCTGTTGCTCGAGCAACTCGTTGCGTGGTCGTCGAGCTACCACCCCGCGACGCGGCGTGGTGCCGCGGCCTGATCCGGAATCCTCCCTGCGGGACCGTTCGTCGTCCACAACTTCCCAAACACGTCTCACCGTCCCCTCCCGGTCGGGCCCCCGTCGTTCATGCCACCACTCCCCATCATCCCCTGCCTGGCTGCCACCGATGGCGTGAAGCACCGTGTCTCCAGCGCGCTGGTGGAGAGCTTCTCCCAGTGGTGGCAGATGCCGCTGTTGATCGCGGCGATCGTGGTGGTGACGGCGTGGGTGGTTTGGATGTACCGGCGCGATGCCGCCGAGTTGCCGCGGGGAGTCGGCCTCATCCTCCTCGGCTTGCGGCTCGGGGCGCTGGCCACGCTCGCCGCGGCGTACCTCGACCTCGAGAGGATCGCCGAACACGAGGTGGTGTTTCCGTCGCGGGTGGCGGTCGTCG
>CANGGT010000134.1 GCA_947453375.1 Planctomycetaceae bacterium | reverse complement strand
TGGCGCGGGGTGCCGGGAGTGCCGGCCGGCGCGTCGGCCCGCGGGCTCTTCGAGCCGACGAGCAAAAGCCCCGCCGCCAGCCAAGCCAAGCCGACAGGGAGCAGACGGAGGCGAAGGGTGTGTGGCATCATGAGGAGGATCATAATCTCTCGAGGGCGTTGGCAGGCAGCGGGAGAGCGACGCGGCGATGCAATGGAGCCGGTTACGGAGCAGCGTGCGGGAGCGACTGGCGCCGACGGTGGCCAAGCGAGTCGATGTCCACATGGCCAGCTACGGGGCGTCGAGCCTCGACCGGGCCTGGCTGACGCTCGATGGCCGCGACATCCTCACCCTCCCGGAATACATGACCTGGCAACGGGTCGATCCGATCGACCGCGACCGCCTCGCTCCGCACGATCCACAGAGCGTCCTCTTCCACGAAGGACGGATCGCCACGATCGGCACTCTCCTCCACCGCTCTCTCGAGATGCCCTTCGAGGCGCTCGTCACGAGCCCCACCGTCTTCCTTCGTGGCTTCGCCCGGTTCGACCGCCGCTTTGGCAAGCGGCGCCTCGCCGCCCCGCTGCCCGTCGACGAGCATCCCTTCGTCGTCCATTGCCACGCCTTCCGGGCCGCCGCCGAGGGAATCTCCTGTCCTGAGACGCCGCCGCCGGCCGACGACGCCCGCTGGCACCGCACGCCGGACCGCGGCCCTCTTTTTTCCCCCGCGGCGATCGCCGCTGCCGACAAGACCCTCGCCGAGCGCAAGCCAAAGCCCTTTGCCGCGCTCGTGCGGCGCTGTCGGGAATCGACCGACATTCCGGTCTCGAACCGCTGGGAGCGGGACCTCCGCGCGACGCTCGCCGCCCGCAGCCCGACGGCCGCCCACCGGCTCGTTGCCGAGCTGATCGACATCGCCGCAGCGACGACCATCGACGAGGCACCCCTGCTGGCCGCCGGGCTCGTCGCCCTCCTTTCCCACGAGTCTCCGCGGGTCCGCGATCTCGCCGATTGGCGTCCTGCCACCCACAATGCCGAGCGACAATTTGCGGCGCTCGCCCGACATCTCTTCGCCCGGCACGATCTCCCGCGTTTCCTCGATCGGGCGTGGACGGAGGGGAGCCCGCGCGAGCAGGCGTGGTTTGTCCACCTCGGAGCCGGGAACAGCCTGCGGACCGCCGCCGATCTTCCGCTGCCGGTGTCGCGAGCGATCGGGCACTGGTTTCTCCAGTCTCCCGACGACTGCCCGGTCGAGGCCGCCTTTCGCCAAGCGCAGGTGCGCGCCCTCGGCGGCGATGCGACGCTCGCCGAAGCGGTGCGACGGACCCGCCTCGGCCACGACTACTCCCACGGGGCATTCTGGGAGGAGGTGATCCGGTTCTTCGTCGCCAATCCCCTCCTCGACCGGGCCCAGGTCGGGCCGATCGTCGACTGGCTCCAGGCGCAGCGTTTCGAGCCGGAGATCGCCCCGGGGGCGGTCCTGCCCGAAGCGGGCGCCCTGCCGCCGCGGCCAGCGCTGTCGATGCATGGACGGACGGTCGCAGCGACCCTCCGCGAGGTGGATGCCTGGCATCGGCGACTCGGTCGCGCGACGGCCGCCACGGCGGCGGCCTCGTGGGCTCCCAGCGGGATCGAGCCGTTCGACTTCGTCGCCGGTGTCGATCCGACGCACAGCCACAGCTGGCGGATCCGTGAGATCACCTCCGGCGACGGTCTGGTGCGCGAGGGAGCGCGGATGGAGCACTGCGTCGCCAGCTACGCCGCCTCGTGCGCGGCGAAGCGGTCGAGCATCTGGACGATGGAGCGCACGGCCGACGGCACGACGACCGCGTGTGTGACGATCGAAGTCCATCTGGGCAGCCGGCGGATCGGACAGGTGCGCGGCAAGCGCAACCGTGCCGCAAAGCCTGAGGAGCTCTCCATCATCCGCCGCTGGGCGGAGCGGGCCGAGCTCATGCTCGACGTCGCCCCCCAGGGCTGAAGGACGGGTGCTGTCCCGAGCCCGAAACGGTGCCCGAAAAGGGAAAAGGTGCCAGCCACCAAAATTGGAGAAGCTGGCGTCTTGCCCAGATTTGGTGGCTGGCACCTTTTCTTTTCGTCGGCCCGTCACTCGGAACAGAGCGTCACCCGGCAGAGCGGGTGGATGCGGTATTCGACGCCGGTCTTGGCGTCGTAGCAGCGAAAGCGGCTGCGGAGCTTCGGGCCCTTCAAGAACATCCTTCCCCCCTCGACGCGGAAGGCGGCCCCGACGGCCACCTCTTCAACGAGCTTCCGGGCCGGATCGGGGGCGTCGTAACGGGCCAGGGCCACGAGCAAACCGCGGTCGCTGCAGGTGGCCGCCGCGGGATCGCGGAGATACCTGGCCAAGGCCCCTGAGACATCCTCCGGCAGCGCCCCCTGCTCCACCACCGGCGCGAGGATCCTGCCGAACTCGCTCTTCCACTGCGCCCCGTGTGGCAGCACGCGCCGCGAGAAGGGCTTTCTCGTGCGGACATGTTTCTCCCAGGTGACCGCGTGGGCGATCTCGTGGAGGAGCGTCGTCAGGAAGGCGTAAGGATTGAGATCGTCGTTGACGGTGATCCGGTGGAGCGTGCGGCCACGCACCGGCGCTCGATGGTCGCCGAGCTTCGAACGCCGCGCCCGCACCGAGCGCACCTCGACCGCCGCGCCGCCGAGATGCTCGCCACGAAGCAGCTCGGCCACGTAGTCGGCCGTGCCATCGGGCAGGTGCCCTCGGATCGCTCGGACTGCCTTCCCTGGTTCCATCGCGATCACGGCCTCCGCCGACTCGTTTTGCTGCCGGTCGCGAAGACGCCCATCGAGCCGGACGTCAGCGACTCCTCGACTGTGTGAACGCCTCCGAAGGTCGTGCAGCATAGAGGGGCGACAGCCGGGCCGTCAGCCTGTCCCCCGCGAGGTGGGCGGCCATCGCAGGAGGACGCCCAGCAGGCGCAATCGCGGCCCAAACGGGAACCGGACTGGAATTGGCGGCCTGTCGGGCTCGGCGGTAGACTCCTGCCCCGGGGGAAGCTTTGTTTTTTCCTCATTCCTTCATCGCTCCAGGGGAGATTCGTTTCCATGTCTGGCCAAGCAGGCGCCTCGCGCCGTCAGTTTCTCGGTTCGTCGGCGCTCGGCGCCGCGGCGGTCGCCGGGGGCTTCGTCCCCGCCTTCGCCTGGACCTCGAAGACCTTCGCCAACGAGGCGGCCAACGACCGGCCGCGGATCGCCTGCATCGGCACTGGCTCCATGGGCACGGGTGACGCCCACCAGCATGCCAACTTCGGCGACATCCTCGCCGTCTGCGACGTCGACAACCGACACGCCGAGCGGGCCCGCAACGACGACAACCTCGGCAAGGGGAAGGCCGACGTCTACCGCGACTACCGGAAAGTCCTCGATCGCAAGGACATCGACGTCGTCAGCATCGTCACCACCGATCACTGGCACGTGAAGATCGCCATCGAGGCCCTCCAGGCCGGCAAGCACGTCTTCTGCCAGAAGCCGCTCTCACTGACGCTCGAAGAAAACCAACTCTGCCGCAACGCCGCCGAGAAGTTCCCCAAGCAGGTGTTCTTCATCGGGACCCAGCAGCGGAGCCAGAAGGATCAGTTCCTCCGTGCCGTGAACATGGTCCACAAGGGGCTTCTCGGGCCGATCCAGAAGGTCACCGTCGGCATCAACGGCGCCCCGACCGGCGGGCCGTTCCCGATCGCTGATGTGCCGAAGGAACTCGACTGGGACATGTGGCAGGGCCAGGCGACGGCGGTCCCCTACCGCGAAAAGCGCTGCCACTACGAATTCCGTTGGTGGTACGAATATTCGGGCGGCAAGTTCACCGACTGGGGTGCCCACCATGTCGATATCGCCCAGTGGGCCCTCCAGGAAGACACGAAGGGGAAGGGACCGACGAGCATCGACGGCACCGACGTCATGCACCCTGTCCCCTACAAGGACGGCTACGCAACCGTCGACGATTCCTACAACACGGCTCACGACTTCGCCGTGGTCTGCAAGTTCCCCTCGGGCGTCGAAATGGTGATCGACAGCCGCTCCGACAACGGCGTCCTCTTTGAAGGGGAGAAGGGGCGAATCTACGTCAACCGCGAGAAGTGCGCCGGCAAGCCGATCGAGGAGGAGTGGGACAAGGACCAGTTCACCGACGCCGACGTCCAAAAGCTCTACAAGGGAAAGCCCTTCGAGGGGCACAAGCAGAACTTCTACCGCTGCATCCGCGAGGGTGGCCTGCCTGTCTCCGACGTCTACAGCCACATCATGGCGATGAACACCTGCCATCTGGCGAGCATCGCCGGCCGCCTCGGCCGCGCGATCAAGTGGGATCCGGCGGCGGAAAAAATTGTCGGCGACGAACAGGCCGCATCGTTTGCGGCCCGGACGCCGCGGAAGGGTTTTGAGATCCCCCGCGTCTGACCGACGACTCTCGCAGTGACCAACAGCGGCGGTGGCTTTCCTCGTGAAGGCCACCGCCGCTTTGTTTTTGGAGACCAGCAACGACTAGCAACGACCGAGACCAGATGACGCTCACTGGCGAGGGGTCGCCCGTGTTCCGAGAGCCGGCCTCGCCGGTCAGCGAAGCCCGGAGGGCGAAAGCGCAAGCGGCGCGGAGAGAGCGGCGGCCATGGATGGCCGACGCGAGCGTCCGGCGACGGGAAACGGGCGACCCCGAAGCTGCCACAGGGCGCTGTCAGAACCGAATCGCAGGCAAGGCTGGCCGCATCACAGCCCTGAAGCCCCGGTCGTCTCCTGCTGCCGCTGTTCCTTCTTGAGGGGGAACTCGACGACGACGAGCTTCTTCGTCTCCGGGTCGTAGGCCCATTCCTGGTAGTAGGGAAGCATG
The DNA here is from genome assembly GCA_947453375.1 of Planctomycetaceae bacterium. Taxonomy (GTDB): domain Bacteria; phylum Planctomycetota; class Planctomycetia; order Pirellulales; family UBA1268; genus QWOP01. Next base: position 6,602 of record CANGGT010000134.1, on the reverse strand, counting down.
GGCAGTTGCATCCCGTCGGGCTTCCCCTTGCCGATGACGCGTGTCATGAACTCGTCGTAGTCCATCGGCTTCGGCCCATGCTCCGCCTCCACCAGCTGCATCTGGTGCTCGACAGCCATGATGCCGATCTTGCCGACGCTCGTCCGGTAGGCATCGGAGGCGACCGCGCCGAGGCCCCCCTCGGTGATCGACATCTCGGCCATTTGGCCACCTTGCTGGAGCGCGTCGGCCAGCGGCATGATGTTTTGCGTCGTCTTCCCGATCGTCTTGCGGGTTTCGATCGGCGGGGTGGTCGACGAGACAGGTTTTGGCTTCGAGGGCTCACAGCCGGTGACGAGAGCTGCCGCAATCAGGGCCGTTCCCACCGTCGCGGGGATCGATCTGTGTGTCATGCCCATCGAAGATTCCTCGGTGAACGGGGGTGACTCAATCGCCCACGCTGCTCTGCGGGCCTCGGTGGGGCAGGATACCGGCCCCGGGCTGGGGTGGGCAACCATCGACGTCGCTCCCCCGGAAGGGGATGATGGCCGCTATCGATCCTTTCCCTCAAAGAGCCCCTGAGATCCCACCATGCCGCGCCCCCTTTGCCTGCTTGCCGGAATCGCCCTTTTGGGAAGCTTCGGGCACGGAGTCCTCCTGGGCGCCGAGCCGGCGCCGGCGCCCGTCGAGATCCCGAACTGGGTGTGGGAGACGACGGGCGTCGGCTACACGCTTTCGGGGATGAGCCGGGAGCAGCGCGAGGAGGCGGTGCGGCACGGGGTGACAATCAGTGAGATGAACTTCGTCGATCCGTTTTATCCGTATTACGACAGCCAACTCCTCCACAAGCGCAGCCCCCATGTGGCGCTCGAGAAGATCGAGGAGGAGATCGCCGAATACAAGCGGCTCGGGGTGCGGATCCTCGCGGTCTATCCGCCCACGCTTCAGGGGGAAGTGTATGAGGCTCATCCCGACTGGCGACGGATCGCCACCGACACTCATCAAATCCCGAGCGTCGACATGGAGAAGTTCGGGCACGGGGGGATGCTCTGCCCGCTGGGGCCGTACGGCGAGTTTTTCATCTCCGTTCTCGAGGAAATCCTCATCAAGCACCCGGATGTCGACGCCTTCAGCTTCGACGGCCTCCACCATGGCGGCGGCTGCTGGTGTGCCCACTGCCGGGAGAACTACCGGGCCGAGACGGGGGCCGAGATCCCTCCGGCAATCCTCGACGATCCCGCCTTCCGGCGCTATCAGGCCTGGGCCGATGCGCGGATGGAGAATCTCGTCGTCCGGGCGCAGAAACGTCTCAAAAGCATCAAGCCTGATGTGGCGCTTGTCACCTGGACCACCAATGGCGGTCGGTTCGGGCATTTTCTCTCGCTGCCCAGGAACATGCCGGCGCGGATGAATCTCCAATTCGATGCCCCCGACCAGGAGCTGTGGCTCGACGAGACGAACCGGGGCAACACGATCCTCCCAGCCTTTGGCGTCGCCTATGCGTGGGCGACGACGAACCATCGCGTCGCCTTCAGCGAGCCCTACCTCATGAGCCACGGCAATCCGTATGGCAAGGACAGCTTCCCCGGCCACGAGATTCTCCGCCGGATGATGCTCTGCCTGACGCACGGCTGCGGGGCGAGCGTGGCCGTCGCCCAGCCGCCGCGGATGCAGCAAGAGCTCTTCACGGCGCTCGATGCCGTTCGCGACCGGCGCGAGTGGCTGATCCGTGCCGAGCCGGAGCCGTGGGGGGCACTCGTGATGAGCGATGCCACGAAGGCGTTCTACGGCCGATCGGCGGGGCTCGTCGAGGAACGCTACCTCGCCAATGTCGTCGGCACCTTCCGGGCGCTCACCGAATCCCACCTCCCCATCACCGTCGTCGAGGACTGGCAGCTCACGCCGGAAGCACTCGCCCGTGAGTCCGTGCTCATCCTCCCCAACGCCGCCTGCCTCGACGACGCCCAGATGGCGGCGATCGACACCTGGGTGCGCGACGGGGGCGGGCTTGTCGCCAGCCTCGATGCCTCGCTGTGCGACGCCACCGGAAACTCCCGGGGCAACTTCGCACTGCCTGAGCTCCTCGGAGTCGATCACCGGGGGCCGGCCACCTCCACCGCCGGAGACGCCGCCGCCGCGCTCGACGTCAACTTCGCCAAGTCACTCCCGGCCGACTGGCACGAGAAGCGACGCGGAGTCTTTCAGTGGCAGTTCGCGCCGGATTCGTTTTTCCTCGATGATCCGAAGCTCGCCGCCTGGGTCGGCACCGATCCGGTGACGTTCAAAGGGCCGGCGGTGCGAGTTGCGCCGCGCGAGGGAACCGAGATCCTCGCCACGATCCTCCCCGAGGGGGCGGCCACACCGCTGCCGGCGGTCACCGCCCGCCGGCATGGAAAGGGGCGCGTCGTCTACCTCGCTGCCGGCGTCGATGCCGCCTATTGGCAGTATCCCTACCCCTACGAGCGTCTGGTGATCGCAAGGGCCATCCGCTGGGCGGCGGGGGAGAAGGCTCCCCCCGTCGAGATCGAAGCGCCGATGTGCGTCCACGCCACCGTCCGCCGGCAGCGACACGCCAACCGGCTCGTCGTCCATCTCTTCAACGACACAAACACCACCGGTGGCCATGCCCTCCCGGTCGATGATGTCCCCCTCCGCGAGGAGACGCTGCCGATCCACGGAATCCGGGTGACGTTTCGTCCCGGTACTCCCGTCACACGGGCCCACCTCGAGCCGGGGGGCATCTCTCTCGACGTCGACACGAGCGGCGCCGCGCCGGTCGTCACCGTGCCGCGTCTCGACGTCCACGCGATCGTCGTCGCCGAACTCGGCGAGTGAGATTTTTCAGTTTGCACCCGATCGCCCGCGGCGTCGTTCACTCTGGCGCGCCCGGCATCATCGCAGCGACCTCGGCCCGCATCGCGTCCATCGGGGCGACGATGGCGTCGACTCGGTCGTTGAAAAGATCGCCGATGAGCATGTCGGTGATGTGCCCCTTGAGGTCGGGGTGCTTGCGGACGAACTTCCCGAAGTTGAAGCCGTCGTAAAACTCGCAGACGAGTCGGCGCATCCGGTCCATCCCCTCGTTGAAGGCCGGCCCCCAGGTGCCGAGGCGGGCGGCGGAAGTATCACCGGCGACGAGCCCTTCGTGGATCGCGTCGGCAGCGAGAGCCCCCGACTGGAGGGCGAGGAGGATGCCGGAAGAATAGAGTGGGTCGAGAAAGCCGTAGGCATCGCCGACGAGCACCCAGCCGTCGCCAGCGACCTGCCGCGAACGGTAGGAATATTCCTTGGCAGCCCGGAACGGGGCGACGCGTTCGGCGGCGGCGATCCGCGGGATCAGACCGGGACAGCGGGCAACTTCCTCGACGTAGATTGCCTCGTGATCCTTCGTGGCCCGGTTCTTGAAGAGGTAGTCGAAGGGAGCAACGACCCCGACGCTGACGACGTCGTCCTGGAGGGGGATGTACCAAAACCAGCCGAGTTTGTTGTCGAGTTGCATGACGAGCGTCGCCCCCCCATCCCGGCCGGCATCGCGTTTCGCCCCCTTCCAGTAGGTCCAAAGCGCGGCCTTCTTGAGGTCGGGATCCCACTGCCGCAGGCCGAGGCGATCCTGGATCAGCCCCCCCATGCCAGCCGCATCGACGACGACATCGGCCGCCACAAACCGCTTTCCTTCCCCCGCGGCGATGTTCACACCGATCGCCCGGCCGCCGTCGAAGACGACGTCGAGGACGCGGGCCCCCTCGTGAACCTCGACGCCGGAAGCGCGGGCGTTGTCGAGCATCATCGAATCGAACTCGCTCCGCAGCACCTGCCAGGTGCGCGACGATTCATGCGGCTTGTGGTCGGGGAAATAGAACGGCTCGGAGAGCTTGCCCGTGCCGGTAACGAACTGGACGCTCTCTTTGCGGACAAACCGGCTCTCGCGGAGGAGGGGAAGAACACCGAGCCGCTCGAGAACCCAAAACGTCTCCGGGATGAGCGATTCACCGATGTGGTAGCGGGGGAACGTCTCGCGCTCGAAGAGCGTCACCCGATGCCCCTGCTTGGCCAGGAGCGTCGACGTCGTGGCCCCGGCGGGGCCACCACCGATGACGACGACGTGGGGGCTGGTCGTGGCCTGACTGCCGTTGAGGGAGACCATCGGTCGACTCCTGGAATGATGTGGAAGAAGAACCGGAGAATAAGAAAGCAATGGGCAGCTAGGCAGGGGACTCGGTGGTCGCTTCTCCCGCGTCGGCCGCTTCGTGCGGCCGGCGGGCGGCTCTGAGAAGTTCGATGAGCGTTCCCAACTCCGCGGCGGACAGGTGGCCGAGTTGCTGCATGCCGCAGTCGACGACCCGCTCGGCCATCTGCTCGAGGAGCGTATCTCCCTCGGCGGTGATCGCGATCCGCACGACGCGCCGGTTGTGGGCGAGGCGTTCGCGGCGGACGAGCGACCGGGCTTCAAGCCGGTCGACCAGCCGCGTGATGTCGGGGGCCCGCGAGACGAGCCGGGCCGCAAGGACGAGCGTGGGGAGCGCTTCCGGGGCCGCATCGCGGAGAAGGCGAAGGGCGTTGTACTGCTGGGCCGAAAGGTCGAAGTCGGCAAACACCCCCTCCTCGAGCGCCTTGAGACGATCGTAGGTGCGCCACAGGTTGAGATAGGCCTCCTGCTCGAGGGAATCGAACCGGCGCGGCTGCGCGGCTTCCCGATCCCCGGCTCGGCGGCGTGTAGAGGACTTCACCTTGGTCATGTCGTCATGATAGTCGTCTCGACATGAATCGTCCACACAACCTTCTGCCAAAAACCCCTCTTTCGAGCTACTGCGACGCCCGCGGGTACGCAAAAACCGATTTCCCGCCGCCTCTCTCCTCCTCTTTCCCCCTCAGCGCGCCAGCGAGGGGTCGCCCGTGCCCCGAGAGACGGCCTCGCCGGTCAGCGAAGCCCGGAGGGCGAAAGCGCAAGCGGCGCGGAGAGAGCGGAGGGCAAGGATGCCCTCCGCGAACGTCCGGCGACGGGGCATGGGCGACCCCGAAGCAACGTTTGAGCCAGAACTCCAGGTGGCCAGCCTGTGGGTGATTCGTCGGCGGGGCCGGCAAAAGTTTCGTCGTTCCTCGGACGAACCTCGTCACTCCTCAAGCGTTCGCCGATCCCCGCCTCGCCTGCGTGCTGTCAGGAAGCGTTGCTCGCAACGCTTGCCCCCGACTCACCGCTGATAGGCGGGCCGGTAGTGCATGTAGACCTCGAGCGTGATCGCCCCCATGGCCGTCGAGTAGTTCTTCGCCGGGCCGTTGATCCGCTCCTCCCCCCACCCGGGCCAACTGCCGTCGGCATTCTGGCTCTCGAGGAGGAGCGTTCGCACGCGCGGGCTCCACAGCGCCCACTGCTCCTCGCCGGCCTGGAAGTGGGCCTGCATCGCGTAGTAATTCATGTAGTGGAAATACTCGTCCATCTGCGGACGGTAGTCGCGCTTCTGGAGCGACTCGAGCGCCTTCGCGACGTCGGGATCGTCGTAGAGACCGAGGAGTTGGAGCGACAGGGCCCCGGCCGCCGATTGGGCGTTCTTCACTCCCTGGCCAGGCTGGTAGGCGAAGCCTCCTTCCGGCTTCGCGCAGCGCTTGATGTATTCCGCCGCCGCGTCGAGCGTCTTCTGCGGAACATCATACCGGGCGCTCTGCGCGGCCCGCAGCGTCACCACCTGCATCACGGTCACGCTCAAGTCGGCATCGGCGGGGCGCGGCTGATAGCGCCAGCCCCCCTCGTTGTTCTGTGCGCCGACGATCACCGCGACCGCGCGGCGGCAGGTGTCGCGCATCGCGTCGTCGGTGCGCCAGCCGGAGGCCTCGATGAGGGCGAGCGTCGCCAAGGCATGCTCGTACATCGGCCCGTGCGAATTGCCACCGGCACGGACGACGAGCCCGTCGGGCTGCTGTGAAGCGATCATCGCGTCGAGCGCCCGCCCGACCGTCTCCTTGTAGGGGCCGCGGCCGGGGACATGCCCGCGCCCCATGAAGGCGAGGAGGCACAGGGCGTTGATGCCGGTGTTCGGCTGCTGCGACATCCCGTGCTGCCAGGCTCCGTTGGCGTCCTGCTTCGTCGAGAGGTATTCGAGCCCCCGGTCGACCGCCGCCTCGACGCGGAGGAGATCGCGTCCCTCGGACTCTCCAAGCGCACCCCGGCCGGCGTCGGGCGCCTGGGCCGGGGCCGACGCGGGGAGGCCGACGAGGACGGCGGCGACGATCGCCGGAAGGAGGACGCGGAGCGGGGGAACGAAGAGCATCGACGGATTCCCTGCGGGAGAGGTCAACTCAGTCCGGAGAGGCGGCGGATCGCGATGTCGGCGCAGTACAGGCCGACGAGGAGCGCGAGGACCGGCCAGGTGTCCCAGATGTCGTCGTCGACCTGCCGGCGGGTCTCGATCGATCCGGTCGCCAGCCGGCCGGGAATCGTCGCCACATCCCCAGCCTCGACGACGGCGCCGGCCGTGAGGTCGGCAAGCGTCCGCAGCATCTCGCGATCGACGCCGGGGTGGGCCCGCTCGCGCGTCGGCTCGGCGACGAGCAACTCGGTGGTCAGCCCGCCTGCGGCGCCCCGGTCGAGGGTGACGCCGTGCTTCCCCGCCACCGTTGGCACGAACGAC
>CANGGT010000133.1 GCA_947453375.1 Planctomycetaceae bacterium | reverse complement strand
GCTCAGCGTCCGCGTCTGCTCCTCGACCTTGCCGCCGCGGGTCACCCGCATGCTGATCGTGTAGTCGTATTGCTCGTCCTCGGAAAGCCCCGCCGAGACGAAATTGCGGACCGCGCCCGAGAGGTTCGTTTCCCGCCCGTTCACCAGCAGCGTGGCGTCTTCGGGCACCTCGACGACGAGCATCACGCCGTCGGCCGGCACGCCTGCAGCGGCCGTCTTCTTGGGGTCTTTCGCGTTGTCCTTCGGGGCGTCGGCTGCCTTTGCCGCATCGCCACCGGAAGAGCCCCCGGTGGAGCCCCCGGACGATCCGCCCGAACTCCCGTGCGAGGCCTGATGGCGGCAGCGCCAGCAACGGTGGTGGCCATGGCTCCCCCCTCCCGATCCGCCACTCCCGCCGCACGCCGAACAGCCTTGACGGTAGTGGTGGTGCCAGCCCGCCCGGGCCTCAGGCCCAACGAGCGCCACGATCAACGCCACGACGAGAGCGGCCGACAGCGATGCCAGGCGGAGAGGGTGCTGGAAAACCATCGATGGCGACCTCGAGGAGTGGATGGACGCTGGCAACAAGATAGCGGCACGAAAGGCCCCCCCTGAAGGCATCATGGGGGGTGGAATCCCAGCGAATCGTAGTTTACGACCTGGGGAACACAAGCAGGATGGGCTGACTTTGCCGCCAAAGGCTTGCCCCGGGTACGGGCGCCCCATCGAGGCTTTTCTGAGCTCCTTCCAGGGCCTTCCTGCTAAATTCGCGCTCGGTTCAATTCGGGCCCGCCACAGCGGCAGAGCCCGTGCGCCCGACCGATGACGCTCCGGGATCCCCTCCAATGGCGACAGATGACCACTCCAACGGCCGGCCGGCGTCTCCCCCGACTGACTGGCGGCGGCAGGCGGCCGACCTCCTCCCGGCCTGGTTCGCCGAACGGCTCGCCCAGGAAGGGACCCGCTTCGGCGTGCTCCTCGCAACCGGGCACGTCCTCATTGTCGATCAGGTCCGCAACGTGCGAGGGGCCCCGGGCGGGCACGTTTGGCTCGACGTTGAGATCGTCGTCCCGTTCAAGAAGGACGGCTTCCCCTGGGGGCATTTCCCCCTCGTCAAGCTCTCCGCCGACGAGCGGGCCAACAGCTCGATCAACGCCGCTCACATCGTGGCCGTCGTCGAGGTCGATACCTGGGAAGTGCCGCCACTCCAACCGAGCGATGACTAGCCGTCATTCCCGCGGGGGACCGCGGGGAGCGACGCAATCCGGGCGATGAGTGTGGCGGGGAAGAGGATCCCGCAGAGCGACTCGAGCGTCGATACCGCGCAGGCCGCCGCATTGACTGGCGCCACATCCCCGAAGCCGGCGGTGGTGAGCGTGGAAAAGCTCAACCACACGAAATCGACCCACCGCAACTGGCGGGCGCGCTCGACGCCGCCGACGAGGGTGTAGCCAATTCCGTCGCCCAGACCGACGAGCGCATGGATGCTCGCGAACACGAAGCCTAGCAGCACAAAGCTCGCGGCCCCGCAGAAGATCCGCTGCACCGGGGGCACGCGGAGGGCGAAGGCCGTCTTGATGCACAAGACCGCGGAGATGGTGCCGGCGGCGATCATCGTCAACCAGAGCGGAAACCGCCACAGTGAAGGCACGCGGGGCAAACCAATCTCCCAGAGGATCGTGGCGATGCCGACCGCCGCGATCACCCCCGCGGTGCGCTGGTAGCCGAGGAAGCGCACCGTCAGCGTCGCCACCGCGAGCGAGGCGACCGCGTAGGACAGCGGGACGAGTCGCCCGCCGTCGTCGAAGACGGGTATGAGGACGATCAACAGCAGCTGGAGCGCGAAGATCACGATCCCCTGCTGAGTCACGGGCGGTCGACGCAAGAACGTGAACAAGGGGGGGCGATCTCCTCGCAGGCTTTTCCGGCCGTGGTCGGAATCCGGTCGGAGATCGTACGGAGAGGAAGCGCAGGGTGATACACCGAATGCCGGCGACGGGCAGCCCCACCGTCGCGCCGGTGACAGCCATCCTTTACGCCCTCCCCGAGCCCCGTTGTCGCAGTCGCCGCAGGCGTTTCAGCGGCGACCGTGATTCGGCTGGCCGTCGCTGTGCCGCGGAAGCGCCTCGATCCGCGCCGTGCGGTGCTCGACGAGGAGCCGGGCGTAGATCGGCACGGTGCGGAGCATGTCGCGGAAGTGCTTCTGGCTCCGCGAGAGAAGAATCTCGGCGTGGGACTCGTGCGACACGCGCATCGGCATGTCGACCCAGACATCGTGGCCGAGCGCGTGCGGGGAACGCTTCGCGGTCGTCGCCCCCCCCTTGGCGGAAAACAGGCCGAACAGACTCCATCCGGCCGAAGACGCCGCAGCCTGTTCGGTAGCCGCGAGGGCCTCCTCGGCATCGGGGTCGAAGTGGAGCCGGAAGACGACGACGTCGTTGGCGGGCTTCCCTGAATGAGGGCACTTGCCCGGAAGGGGAAGCTCGCGGGTGCGAATCATCCGCTTGATGGTCTGGATCGTGTCGTCGGCGAGATCGGCCTCGTGCGGCTGATCGCGACCGATGACGGAGACCGGTTGCGGTGTCGGCCGTTCGCAGGCCGGCACGGCGACGGTGCGGCCGCAGCGGCAGACCATCGTGCTGCCAGCCCGGGTTGAGGAAACCGAATAGACAAGTCCACAGGTGCAGGTCACGGCGAGCGGCATGGTTCACCCCCTTCAAATGGGAAAGAACAGTCCGATCCGTGGGCATCGTGCCCAGACTGATCAGGTCCGAGTCAGGTCCGAGGCGCCTCCTTGCCGTCTGATTGCCGAGTCTGTGACGGGATGTCGATCAGGGTGCCGGTCAGGGTGTCGACCGAGTGTGCGGAATCAGGGGCCTCGACGAAGGTCTTTCACGAAGACCTTCCATAAGAACCATCGTACCATCAGGACCTCGAACTCCACAATTCACCCCGCCGAGGCCGATGGGAGGGGAACGAAGAGGCTCAGGTGGACCGTAAGCCTCGTAAAAGGTATGATTTTCTCGGGGAATATTGGCGCCACGGGGATTTTCGCCCCGCCCCAGCAGGCCCGGCTCCCGCCACGGAACACGATCATGGAACCGCAGCGACGGGACGCGCGACACGTTGAAACGACCGGCCCGGGAAGGCCGCGGCAGGCAGTCCGTTTCCCGGCCGCCGGCCGGTGCCTTGCGGCCATCCTCGGCATGGCCATCGCCACTCTGGCGGGGCCGGCCTGCGCCGCCTCGATCGTGCCGCCCGAGCGGGCGGTGAGCTTCACCGCCGACGTCGTGCCGATCCTCACCAAGGCCGGCTGCAACATGGGGTCCTGCCACGCCAAGGCTGGCGGGGGGCAGAATGGCTTTCAGCTCTCGCTCCTCGGCTTCCAGCCCGACGAAGACTACGACCATCTCCTCAAGGAGGCGCGGGGGAGGCGGGTGTCGACCGCGGCCCCCGAGCAGAGCCTGCTGCTCCTCAAGGCGACCGCAAGCGTGCCCCACGGCGGCGGCCAGCGGATCGCCCCCGACTCCGAGGCGCATCGGGTCCTCCTCCGCTGGATCGGCGAGGGAGCCGGGCTGGGCCCGAGCGACCTGCCGGCGCTCGACAAACTCATCGTCGAACCGGCCGGAATGACGCTCGCGCCGGGGGCCAGCCAACCGCTGCGGGCGATCGCCCGCTACGCCGACGGCAGCACGCGCGACGTGACGGCGCTGGCGCTCTATGAGTCGAACGACCGGGCGCGGGCCGAGGTCGATGGGACCGGCTTGGTCGACATCGGGTCGATCCCCGGCACCGCTGCGGTGATGGTCCGCTTCCAGGGGCAGGTCACCGTGGCGACGTTCACGGTTCCCCATGGCACGTCGCTTACCGATCTGCCGTCACCGCGAAACTTCATCGACGAACACGTCTTCGATCGCTGCCGGGCCGTTGGCGTGCCGCTCTCGCCGGAATGCGACGACGCCACCTTCCTCCGCCGGGTGTCGCTCGACGTCACCGGATCGATCCCCACCGCCGCGGAAGCGGAGGCCTTCCTCGCCGACGCTACCCCCGACAAGCGCGAGCGCCTCGTCGACCGTCTTCTCGCGAGCCCCGGGTATGCCGACTGGTTTGCCAACAAGTGGACGGCGCTGTTGAAAAACCGGCGCGACGATACGAGCGACACGGTGTCGAACTTCGCCTTCCACTCCTGGGTGCGCGACAGTCTCCTGGCGAACAAGCCGTACGACCGCTTCGTCCGCGAGCTCCTCGCCGCCACCGGCACGATCGTCGAGAATCCCCCCGTCGCCTGGTACAAGCGCGTCAAGGAGCCGAAGGATCAGATCGAGGACGTGGCGCAGCTGTTCCTCGGGGTACGGATCGGGTGCGCCCAGTGCCACCATCATCCCTTCGAGCGCTGGAGCCAGGACGACTACCACGGCCTCGCCGCCTACTTCAGCCAGGTCGGCCGGCGTTCGACGTCGACCCGCGGCGAAGATCTCATCTTCCACAAGCGCGGCGTGGCGGTAGCGGTGAACCCGAAGACCAGCGCCAAGGTGTCCCCCTCGGCGCTGGGCACCCCGGAAGGGCCGATCCCTGCCGACGAGGATCCCCGGCTGCGGCTGGCCGATTGGCTCGTCCGCCCCGACAACCCGTTCTTCGCCCGGGCCTTGGTCAATCGCTACTGGAAGCACTTCCTCGGCCGGGGACTCGTCGAGCCGGAGGATGATCTCCGCGACACCAATCCCCCCACGAATCCGGCGCTCCTCGATGCCCTGGCCGACCACTTCCGGCAGTCGAAGTTCGATCTCAAAGCGCTCGTCCGCGTTATCGTCCTCTCGCGGACCTACCAGACCAGCGCCGTGCCGCTGGAGGCGAACGCCGCCGACCTCCAGCACTTCTCCCACTTCCTCCCCCGCCGGCTCCCCGCCGAGGTCCTCCTCGATTCGATCGACGCGGTCACCGGATCGAGCACGACCTTCGCGAATCTCCCCGCCGGCACGCGGGCGATCGCGCTTCCCGATACGAGCTACAACCGCTCCTCCCCGTTTCTCCAGGTGTTTGGCCGCCCCGATGGGCAGAGCGTCTGCGAGTGCGAGCGGGTGCAGTCGTCGAGTCTCTCCCAGAGCCTCCACCTCCTTTCGGCAGCCGACATCAAGGGGAAGCTCTCCGCCGACGGCGGCCGGGCCGACCGGCTCTCGAAGGACGGCTCGAGCGATCCGGAGAAGATCCGCGAGGTGTTCCTCGCCACGTTCGCCCGCCTCCCCACCGACGCTGAGATGGCGCAGGCCGTCGGAGTGATCGCCGAGCCTCGCACGACGCCCGAAGGGCAACCGCTCCCCGATCCCCAGGCCCGGCGCGAAAACCTCGAGGATCTCCTCTGGGCGCTCCTCAATGCCAAAGAGTTCCTCTTCAATCACTAGTCGCCCGTCGTTTCAGGAGCCTCTCGATGCCTCATCCACAGCCGGGTCGCCGGATTGATTGCCGCTCGCTGGGCATCTGGGTCCTTGCCCTGTCGATGGCGGCCGTCTCCGTCGCCGATCTCCGCGCCCAGTCGGTCTGCCTGCCTCTGCCGCGCCTGCTCACCCTCGTGCCGGCAGGCGCCCAGAAGCCGGGGGACGGGCAGGGGGCGACGACGGTCGAAGTGACCGTTTCGGGCGAGCTCCTCGACGGCTGGGAGGCTGGCGGCGAGGCGGTCGCGCCGCAACTCATCTTCTCCCATCCCGGCATCACCGCGACGCCCATCCTCTCGGGCGAGGGAAAGCCGGAGAAGGATCGGTTTCTGGTGACCATCGCCGCCGACGTTCCTCCGGGGCTCCACGATGCCCGGATGATGACGGCGCTCGGCGTCTCGTCGCCGCGGGTGTTCACGATCGGGACGAATCCCGAGACGCTCCGCACCGCGGCCAACACGACCCCGGCCCAGGCCTTTCCGCTCGCGCCTGGCATGGTCTGCAATGCGCAGGCGACCGCGCAGGCCGCCGACCATTACCGCCTCGAGCTCCAGAAAGGACAGCGCGTCGTCATCGATTGTGCCGCCCGGGGGATCGAGTCGAAGCTCCGCCCCGTCCTCATCCTTGCCGATGCCACCGGCGCCGATCTCGTCGCCGAACGTCGCGGTGGCCTCCTCGACTTCACGGCGCCGGCCACGGCCACGTATCTCGTCAAGCTCCACGATCTCTCGTTTCAGGGGGGCCCCGAGTGCTTTTACCGGCTCCTCACCCATGATCTCCCCGTCGGCGCTCCGCTCCCGGAGCGGCAGGCAGCCGTCGCCCCGGTCCTCACCTTCTCCTGGCCCCCTCCGGGGCTGCCGGCGACCCCCATCACCGAAGAGATCGAAGGAGCCGATCCGAAAGCGGCACAGCAGGTGACACTGCCGCTCGACCTCGGCGGGCGATTCTTCCCGGCGGCCGACGTCGACAGCTTCGAGTTCGAGGCCACGGCCGGTGAGGTGTGGTGGATCGAGGTCGCCTCCGAACGGATCGGGGCACCGACGAACCCCGCCATCGTCGTCGAGCGCCGCCTGCCGGCGGGGCCCGACGGAACCCCCGGGGCCTTCGAGGACGTGGCGGAGTTGGCCGATATTCCCCCCCCGATCAAGCCGTCGACCAACCACTACGCCTATGACGGCCCGCCCTACGAAGCCGGCTCGGCCGATTGTCTCGGCCGGCTCGAGATCAAGGAGACCGGCACTCATCGCCTCCAGATCCGCGATCTCTTCGGCGGCACGCGCGACGAGCCACAGGCGATCTACCGGCTCGTGATCCGCAAGGCCCGGCCCGACTTCGCCCTCGTCTGCTGGCCGCTCCACATGGAACTGCGCAACGGCGACCGGGCGGCCCTCTCCAAGCCAATGGCGCTCCGCGGTGGCGGGACGGTGAGCCTCGAGGTGGCGGCGATCCGCCGCGATGGATTCGACGGGCCGATCGAACTGGCCGTGACCGGCCTGCCGGAAGGCGTAAGCGCCACCGGTCTGCGGATTCCTGCCGGCGCCACCCGCGGGCAGATCCTCTTCACCGCGGCCGACAGTCCCCCGCGAAACCTCGCGAGTGTCTCGATCACCGGCCGGGGGACGACCGACGGCGAAGCGATCGAACGTCCCTGCCGTCTCGCCGGGCAGTGTTGGCCGATCCGCGACGGCTGGTCGGAGATTCCCTTCCCCAGGCTTCTCGCCGATACCACCGTCTCTGTCGGTGGCAGCGAGGCTTCTCCCGTCACCCTCCGCACGACCGGGGCAGGGGGCACGCCGTCGGCGCCGCTCGAGGTCGTCGAGGGGACGACACTTCAAGTGCCGCTCGAGTTCGTCAAGCGGGCCGAGGTGCAGGGCGCCACGCTCCAGATGCGCGTCATCGGCCCCGGCTTCGATCAGATTCCCGGCTTCGAGTTCGACGTCGCTGCCCCGAAGCCGCTCGCCATCGATCTTGCCAAGCTCAAGATCCCCCCGGGCGACCACGCCTTCGCGCTCGTCGCCAGCGCCGTGACGAAGTACGTCCCGATGACAGCCGGCCAAGCCACGCCCCCAGCCCCCACAGACATTGCCGAAATCCTCGTCTCGACGCCGATCCATGTGCGGGTGACCCCCGCCGCCAAGGAGGCCACCCCATGAACCTGTTCCCCGCCAACTGCCCCGGTCCGTTCGGGCGTTTCCCGCTGCCGCATGCCGGAACCATGGGACGCCGCGAATTGCTCCGCATCGGCATGGCCGGCCTGGGCGGACTCTCGCTCCCCGGCATCCTCCGGGCGAGGGCCGAGACGCCGGCCGCGGGCAAGCAGCCCACCGCCGTCATCATGGTCTGGCTCCCCGGCGGCGCCTCCCACCTCGACACCTACGATCCCAAGCCCGACCTCACGAGCGAGTACCGCGGCCCGTTCCAGACGATCCAGACGAAGATCCCCGGGGTGCAGTTCACGGAGCTCCTTCCCCGGCAGGCGCGGATCGCCGACAAGTTCACCGTGCTGCGTTCGATGCAGCAGACGGCCGGCGGCCATCCGGCCGGATCGATGCAGATGCTCTCGGGCGATCCCGACACCCGCGACAAGCCGAAGCCGAAGTTCCCCGACTGGATGACGGTGGCCAACTACCTCCGCGCCAAGGAGGGGCCGCGCGACAACCCGCTCCCCCGCTACGTCGGCGTCAGTCCGCCGCTGGAATACAACGGACCGGCCTACCTCGGCGATGCCTACCAGCCGTTCGTGGTCTCGGGCGACCCGAATCAGCCGAACTTCACGGTGCCCCACATCGGCACCGCCAGCGGCCGAGACGGCGCCCGCCTCGACCGCCGCGTCGCCCTCCGCCGGCAATTCGATTCCCTCGAGCGTGCCATCGAAAAGCAGTCCGACTTCCAGGCCCTCGATCAATTCGAGACCCAGGCGATGACGCTCCTCACCAACCCCCGCACGAAGGAGGCCTTCGACCTCTCGCGCGAGGACGAGGCGACCCGCGACCGCTACGGCCGCAACGCCTGGGGCCAGCAGCTCCTCATGTGCCGCCGCCTCGTCGAAGCAGGGGTCGACATCGTCACCACGCAACTCGCCGGCCCCTTGTGTGGCCGCGTCGGCAACTGGGACGACCATGCCGTCAACCATCACATCTTCGATGCCCTCCGCTACCGGGCCGATGCCTACGACCAATCGGTGACGGCGCTCATCGAAGACATCTACGACCGCGGCCTCGACAAGCGCGTCCTCGTCGTCGTCACCGGCGAGTTCGGGCGCACGCCGCGGATCGAGTATTCGCCGAGCACGGGGGAGGGGGCGGCGAGCGCCCCGGCCGGCACGAAGCAGCCGGGCCGCGACCACTGGCCGCGGGCCTATTCCAACATCTGGGCCGGCGGCGGCATCGAGACCGGCCGCGTCATCGGGGCCACCGATCGCAAGGGGGAAGATGTCACCGAGCGCCGCTGCACGGCCGGCGACTTCTTGGCGACGATCTACCACCACCTCGGCATCGACGCCCCACGGGTGACGATCGACGATCTCAACGGCCGCCCGACACCGGTCGTCGACCACGGCAAGCCGATCGAAGAGCTGATGGGCTGAGGGAGACGGCGGCGTTCACGAGCGCCGCACCGACCGGGGGGTACTCGATGCGACGGACACGGTTCACCAGGCGGAGGGTCGTCGCCGCCGGTGCGGCTTTGGCGCTCGCGGGGCAGGGGGGATGGTGGCATTCGGCCCGGGCCGATGACGCTCTGGCCGCGTCTTCCCCGCTCGATCGAGTCGCCATCGCGATCCTCGGCTGTGGGATCCGCGGGCCGGCCCATGCCGAGGAGCTGCTCAATGGCCGGCACGGCGCCTGCGTGAGCTGGGTCTGCGATCCCGACCGCGGTCGTGCCGAGAAGCTCGCCGACCAGATCGCCCTCAAACAGACGTCGCGGCCACGCGTCGCCTCCGACCTCCGCACGCCGCTGGACGACGCGTCCCTCGACGCCGTCACCGTCGCCACGCCGAATCACTGGCATGCCCTGGCCGCGATTCTGGCGATGGAGGCCGGGAAGGACGCCTATGTCGAGAAGCCGGTCTGCCATTCGATCGAGGAAGGGCAGCGGCTGGCGGCGACGGCCGCCCGCACGGGGCGCGTCTGCCAAGGGGGCACCCAGGCCCGCTCGCTTCCCTGTCTCCGCGACACGCGGGCCTTTCTAGCCTCCGGCGGCATCGGCAAGCCGATGCTCGCCCGGATGCTCTACACGAGCCACCGGCCGCCGATCGGTGGCCCGGGCGCTTTCCAGCCACCGGCGGGGGTGAACTACGACCTCTTCTGCGGACCAGCGCCGATCGCCCCGCTTTCGCGGCCGCAGTTTCACTACGACTGGCACTGGTTTTGGACGACGGGCGACGGCGATCTCGGCAACAACGGAATCCACTTTCTCGACGCCGCCCGGAACATGCTCGATCTCTCGGGCCCCGGTGAGGCGACGCTCTCCTTCGGCACCCGCGCAGGCTACGCCGACGCCGCCGAGACACCGCACACGCAGACAAGCCTGACGCTCTTCCCCGACGTGACCCTCGTCACCGAGATCCGGAATCTGAAAGAGGCGGCCGATATCGATGGGCTGGGGATGGGCGTGCAGATCCACGGCACCGAGGGAAGCGTCGTCTGGAAGGCGCACAGCCCGGAGGTGGTCGTCCTCGACCCTGCAGGCATGCCGGTGAAGACCCTTCCCGGCGAGGGAAACCACTTCGAAAAGCATGTCGCCAACTTCCTCGCTGCGGTGAGGGCCCACGATCCGCGGCTCCTCGCCGCCGAGATCGGCGAAGGGGTGCAGTCGACGGCGCTGTGCCACCTCGGCAACATCTCGTATCGCCTCGGTGAAGAGATCCCGTTTGCGGCCGTCGCGGAGCGGATCGATGCCCGGCAGCCGAAGGATGACGCCGCCAAGCTCGTCGACCGCGTCCGCCGGATGCTCGTGGCCAATGGCTGCGAGCCGGCCGGTGGCACGATCCGCTGCGGAGAGTGGGTCGAGACGATCGCGGGCAAGGCGACGAGCGCCGCGGCGCTCACCGCCGACAGCGGGCCTGTGCTCACCGCCGGCCCAGCCCGCGATCTCGAGCGGCTGGAGTACCGGGCGCCGTTTCTTCTCCCGCCGGCGCGGGGGTGATAAAGGCGGGGGGAATCGAGTCGGGATTGCCCGAGCGCCTCCGCTTGCCCGAGCGCCTCCGCTTGCCCGAGCGCCTCCGCTTGCCCGAGCGCCTCCGCTTGCCCGAGCCCAGACGCTTTAGAAGATCGCCCGGATGGGAGAGCCGGTGGCGATGCGATGCGGCCGGCCGAGCGGATCGTGGATCTCCCGGGCGGGATCGATCCCGAACCGCCAGTAGATCGTCGCGGCGAGATCCCCCGGCGTGACCGGATCGGCCACGGGATGGGCTCCGATCCGATCGCTTTGCCCGTGGATCGCCCCCCCCTGGATCCCGCCGCCGGCCAAGAGCACCGAGTAGCAGTGAGGCCAGTGGTCGCGGCCGGCGCCGGAATTGATCTTCGGCGTCCGCCCAAACTCCCCCATCGCCACGACGAGCGTCGATTCGAGGAGGCCGCGCTCGTCGAGATCGGTGATCAGCGCGGCGAGCGACCGATCGGCGATCGGGAGGAGATGATTCTTGTGCTGGCTCGCACACTTGGCGTGGGCGTCCCAGTTTTGCCCCTGCTGGCGGTAGTCGTAGACATTCACGAACGGCACCCCCGCCTCGACGAGCCGGCGGGCCACGAGGAGATTCTGGCCGCGCATCTGCCGTGCCACCCCCATCTCGCCGCCGCCGCCGTTGACCTCGCCGGCGGGGAGTGGGTCGGCTGTGAAGCCGTAGGCCTCGCGAACCCGCGCCGGCTCGCGCGAGACATCGAGCGCGTCACGGATCGCCTCCGATTCGAGGAGGCGACAGGCCCGATCGGTGAAGGCGGCGAAGGGATTCGCCCCGGGCACCGCGCCGGTGGCGTGATCGAGGGCCGAGAGGAGGCCGAGGCGGCCGGCGCGGCGGACGGCGTCGGAGCCCTGCCGCGGCAGGAGG
>CANGGT010000132.1 GCA_947453375.1 Planctomycetaceae bacterium | reverse complement strand
TCACGATGGAGCAGTGGGAGGCGAAGAAGGCTGCTCGGAACGCCCCGGTCTCGCCGTCGCCCCGTCGCGTCAAGATCCAGCCGCACGACGGCGCTTCGGGAGAGCCGGCCAGGAAGCCTTCCCGGGCCGAGAAGCCGGCGAAGCGAAAGCCGGCCCGAGGGGTCGACATGACGGCCCATGCGGCTTCGATGAAGCCAGTCCCCGGCGCGGCAGCAGCCCCCGGTTCGCCGTCGCTTCCCACGCTGCCGTCGATCGCCGTCCGGCCGCTCGGCGTCTCTCCGCACGATGCGGATGACGACGAGGATGACGACCACGACGACGACGTGGCGATCCCCGGCGGCCGCGCCAGCCTCGGTCGGCAGGCGGTCGTGATTGAAGAAGATGCCGAGGAGGACCGGCAGGCCTCCGGCGAATGGGACGACGCTTCCGAAGCCACCGACGACGAGGCAGAGGCCGACGACGCCTTCGCCGAGGAGGACGAGTCGGAATCGTTCATCGTCGACTCCGACGACCCGGTCGACGACGACGACGGCGAGGCCGAGGACGACGACGAAGACGACGAGGACGAGGACGACGAGTAGCCCCAAACGCGGCCGGCCCGACGGGGGATACCCGTTCGCGACCCGAACTCGCCCGGGGGGGCGTCGAGGGGGTCAACGGGAGCGAGCGGCGTTGGGCACGCGGTCGAAGTCCTCGCGCACCTCGCGCATGGTCCGGTCGTAGTCGTCGACCCGGATCAACCCGTACCGGGGCATCTCGAGATCGTAGATCACCCAGATGGTCAACGCGACGAGCGCCGCGAAGTACGTCGTGTGGAGCCACTCGAAGCGCTTGTGCGTTCCCATGTCATAGCCAACGAGGATCGACGCGACGACCGCGACGACAGCCACGAGAACCACGATCGCGGTCGGTGTGTGGGCGTTGAAGGACGCATCGTGACGGGTCGCTGAATCGAACATCTCGTTGAGCGCTGCGATGAGGAGCATGGCCGCCTGCGGGCTTGTGCAGTGCGGCGTGGCGGCGACGGTGCTCGTCCAGATCCCGCTGCGAAGGTCGTTGACCTGCGTGGCAAGGGCGGCGCGGCGATCGTTCGCGTGCAGGCCAGAGATCTGGGCGAGGCGGACGTCGACATAGGAGCGGAACTGATCCTGGGCCGAGGGGCGATCATCGCCGCGGAGAAGGTCGAGCCGCAGCCAGGCCGTGCCGATGGCATTGGCCTCCTCGACGATCAGGCTCCGTCGCAGGTCGAGGTGGGTGGCGGCGAGATTGAACCAGAAGGCGATGAGGAGTCCGAGGAGCCCGAGCGCGGCGGCATCGATCGCCCCGGCCCCGACCGCGGCATCGGGGGTGGGACGCGAGAGCCGCCGGAGAGCCAGACGATGTCCGCTGGCGGCAGCGATCATCATCGCGCTGAAGATCGTCACCGGGAGGAGGAGCATCGTGAGCATCACGAGATTCATCGTCGAACCCCTGCGTTGGATGGAGGCTGGCAAGGGGGAGCGGAGTGGCACCCGGCGTGTGGCTCCGAGCCGAGCCTTGCCGCCCCGCTGGGAGGGCTTTATCCTAAGTGTTTCCGCTGGATGAAAGCCTGGTCTGGGCGTGGTGCCGGATGATCGGGTGCCGCGATGGCCCCGGATTTGCTTTCGCCGCCGCGGCGCCGAACTCTAGCCCCCCGCCCCAGGCGACTTTTCCATGCGCACGATCGAGATCTACGACACCACACTCCGCGACGGTAGCCAGGGGGAAGGGGTCAATTTCTCGCTCGAGGACAAGCTCGCGATCACGCAGCGGCTCGATGCCGCAGGGATCGACTTCATCGAGGGGGGCTATCCGCTCTCGAATCCCAAAGATGCCCAGTATTTCGCCCGCGTCCGCGAGCTTCCGCTTGCCCACTCGCGCGTCGTTGCCTTCGGGATGACGCGCCGCCGCGGGATGGCAGCGGCCGACGACCCCGGCATGAAGGCCCTCGTCGCGGCGGGGACCTCCGTCGTGACGATCGTCGGCAAGACCTCCGCCTTCCATGTCACCGAGGTCCTCGGCGTAACACGCGAGGAAAACCTCGCCATGATCGCCGACACCGTCGCCTTCCTCGCCGGTGCCGGCCGCGAGGTGTTTTACGACGCCGAGCACTTCTTCGACGGCTGGAAGCTCGATGCCGGCTACGCCGCCGAGACGATCCTCGCTGCCGCTCGCGCCGGGGCGACGAGGATCGTTCTTTGCGACACAAACGGCGGCACGCTTCCCCACGAGGTGGCGAGGCTCGTCAGCGAGGCGGCCGCCGTCCTCGGCGAGGCCGATCTCGATGTCGCCATCGGGATCCACTGCCACAACGACTGCGACGTGGCGGTCGCCAATACGCTGGCGGCCGTCGAGGCGGGGGCTGCCCAGGTTCAGGGGACGATTAATGGCATCGGCGAGCGCTGCGGCAACGCCGATCTGATCTCCGTCGTCGCCAACCTCGCCCTCAAGCTCCACGGATTCCGCATCCTCGGTGGCACCGGCACTCGCCATCTCACCGAGCTCTCCCGCTTCGTCTACGAAACGGCCAACATGGTCTACCGGGCCGGCCAGCCATTCGTGGGCACGAGCGCCTTCGCGCACAAGGGGGGGATGCACGTCCACGCTGTCGCCAAGGCGACCGAGTCGTACGAGCACATTCCGCCGGAGGCAGTTGGGAACGAGCGGCGGATCCTCGTGAGCGAACTGTCGGGTCGTTCGAACATCCAGGCGATGGTGACGCGTCCCGACGTCCGCAACGACCGGGTGCTCCTCGACAAGGTTCTTGCCGAAGTCTGCCGGCTCGAGAACGAGGGATGGCAGTTCGAGGCGGCCGGGGCGTCGTTCGATCTCCTCGTCGACCGCTGTGCCGGCACGTTCCGGCCCCCTTTCGAGAAGCTCTCCTACAACGTCGCCGTCGAGAGTCGCGGACGGGCCGGTGCCGCTGCGGCGACCGGGGATGGGGCGGTGACGACCGACGAGATCCGCACCGAGGCGACGGTGAAGCTCGTCGTCGCCGGCTCGATTCGCCACGAGGTGGCCGAGGGGGATGGGCCGGTCAATGCCCTCGACGCCGCCCTCCGTAAAGCCCTCGGGTCGGTCCATCCGGCCGTCGAGCGGATGACGCTGCTCGACTACAAGGTGCGCGTCATCAATGCCCAAGAGGGGACGGCGGCGAAAGTCCGCGTCTCGATCGAATCGACCGACGGCGAGTCGGTGTGGGGCACGGTGGGCGTGAGCGAGAACGTCATCGAGGCCAGTTGGCTGGCGCTCGCCGATTCTTTCTCGTTCTTTTTGAGTCGCGCGGCAGCGCCGGGCTGAGTGAGCGGCCGCTCACTGCGGCAAGCCGGCGAGCCGGGCGGTCTCTTCGAAGCCGCGCAGGCCCTCCGTGGCACCGAGCCCGGTGACGCAGCAGGCCGCCGTGGCGGCGCCAAGGAGACCAGCGTCGCGCGGCGGCATCCCCCGCAGCAGGCCGGTGAGGAGACCAGCGAGGAGCGAATCGCCAGCACCGGTGGTGTCGACGACCGGGCCCGGGGCCGTGACGCAGGGGATTTCGAGCCATTCCCCGTCGTTGGGTGACAGGAGCGTGCCTCGCGTGCCGAGCTTCACGCCGACGAGGCCAGGCGCTCCGTGGGAGCGATAACAGGCGACGATCGCGCGGGGATCGTCGAGGCCGGTCTGGTGGCGGGCCTCATCGAGGCTGGGGACATAGACGTCGACGAGAGGGAGCGCGGGCGCCACTTGCGCGAGCGTCCCGCCGCTTCCGGCCGTCTCGAGGGCGACCATGCAGCCGGTGGCGCGGATCTCGGCGAGGGCTTCGGTGAGATCGGCCTCGAGGGCGGGGAGGAGCCCGAGGTAGCCGACGAGGGCCAGTCGGGCGGCGGCGAAGTAGGGAAGCTGGCGGCGGATGAAGGCCAGATCGATCGTCGCGGGCGCCCCACCATGGTGGGCGAAGCTCCGCTCACCGCTGGGATCGATGAGGACGGCGGTCGTGCTCGTGGCGACCGTCTCACGTGCCTCGAGCGCATCGGTCGTAATCCCCTCCCCGGCGAGGGTGGCGCGGATCACATCTCCCCACACATCGGTGCCGACAAGGCTCGAAGCGGCGACCTTCATTCCCAGTCGGGCCATCGCCGTGCCGGTGTTGCAGACGATCCCCCCGGTCGTGACGCGGATCGGATCGACATGGAAGAGCTTGCCGGCACCGGGAGCCACCGTGAGGGGGACGGGGCGGACGAGGATGTCGGCGACGCAGGTGCCGCAGAGGATCACGTCGCAGGGGGGGCAAGCCCCGAGGGGAGCGGCGGGGGCACGGGACACGGACATGCTCGGCTCGCGGAGGGGGATGAAAAACCGTCGGGGTGGCACCGGGGGCAGGATAGCCAATCGGCGTAGGCGGTCGCCAGAATGGAGCTTTTCGGCTCCTCCCCGCCGCTGGTCCAGGGAAACGTTGCCATGGCGACCCGCTCCGCGCTCGTCGATGCCTACCACGCCCGACTCTCCCCTGCCGAGCGGAAGGCGCTCGAGCAGATCCGGGGGGCCGTCCATGCCGCCTGCCCCGGAGCGGAGGAGTGTCTGTCGTACGGGATGCCGGCGGTGAAGTTCGAGGGGAAACCCCTCGTCGGCTGGCGCGCGGCGGCAAGGCACGGGGCCTTCCATCCCTTGAGCGGGTCGACCGTGGAGACCTGCCAGGGAGCGCTCGGTGGCTACGACACGAGCAAGGGGACGATCCGTTTCCCCTTCGACGCCGTCCTGCCGGCGAAGCTCGTCAAGCTCCTTGTCGCCACGCGGATCAAAGAGAACAGGGAGCAGAGCAAGCAGGGGAGCACGAAGGAAAAGAAGAAGGTGGGCAAGGCCCCCGCTTCGGCCGGAGGAAAGGACGCGGTGGCGAAGAAGCCAGCGGCGAAGAAGAGCCTGGCCGCGAAAAAGGCTCCGGCGCAACGGGCTCCTGCGAAGCGGCGTGCCGCCAGGGAAGGCCGGGGGCCGACGAAACGACACGCCGATTGAGCGGCCCCGACCGTTCCCGAGCCCCGGACGACTGGGGGGGCGATCGGAGCCAATCTTGTTCCGCTCCGCAGCCTCGAATAGGTTTGATTTCCGCGGTCATCGCCGGCGGAGCCCAACGCAACCCCCGGCGTTCGTTCTGCGGCCCGATTCCGTTCCCCTGTTTGGCGCTCGATGGACATCCGCCATCTTCCACCGCTGCTGCTGATCTTGCTCCTGGCCTCCGGCCGGGCGGCGGGAGCCGATCCGGCGGCGCTCTGGGCGACGCGGATCCAGCCCCTCCTCGACCGACACTGCGTGAAGTGCCACGGGCCGATCGAGAAGCATGGCGGCCTCGAGCTCGACACCCCGGCCGCAGTGCTTGCCGGGGGCGATTCCGGGGCGGTCGTGGTGGCGGGGCGGCCTGACTCGAGCCCGCTCGCCCTGAATCTCGTCGCCGGGGCCGAGTCGCACATGCCCCCCGACAAACAACTCACCGACGACGAGCAGGCGCTCGTCCGGGCCTGGATCGACGCCCTGGGGAATGCCACGGACGCGCCCGCGGCGAGCCCCAGCGAGCAAGCTGAAGGGCTGAGGGCGTTCGCGACCGTGACCGAGGCGATCGACGTCCTCATGGCGGAGGCGTGGGCGCGGCAGGGCGTTGAGCCTGCCCCTCCTGTCGACGATGCCACGTGGTGCCGGCGCGTGTGGCTCGATCTGGCCGGACGGATCCCGACCGAGGCCGAGCAGCGCGACTTTCTCGAGGCACCGAGCGACACGAGGCGCGCGACGCTCGTCGATCGGCTCCTCGATTCCGACGAGCATGCCGTGCGGATGCGCGAGCTGTGGGACGTGTTTCTCATGGGACGGGGAAAGAGGGAATCGCGCGAGGAGCGCCGGCGGAACAGCGGCTGGTGGTCGTATCTCGAGCAGGCCTTCCGCACCAACCGCCCCTGGGACAGCATCGTCCGCGAGATCCTCATTGCCCGGCCGGCGGGCGCAGACGACAAGGGATCGCCGTGGTTTCTCTACGAGCGGCGCAACGACCATCAGGCGATCGCCGAGGCGGTCGCCCCGCTCGTCTACGGCGCCCGCATCGACTGCGCCCAGTGCCACGACCATCCCCTCGCCCGCGAGATCAAGCAGGCCCATTACTGGGGGCTTGTCGCAGCCTTCAATCGGGGGAAGAACGTCGAGGGGGCGACCGACGTGGCGGAGTCGGCCGTGGGGGGCTTCGTCAACTTCACGAATCTCAAGAAGGAATCTCAGCCGGCCCTCGTCACGCTTCTCAGTGGCCCCACGGTGTCCGAAAATCGGCCGGAGGATGGGCAGCAGGAGGAGGACCGTGACGATCGCTATGTCGATCCGGCTGCCCAGCCGCGCGTCCCGAAGTTTTCCAGGCGCGAAGCCTTTGCCGCCGCGGCCACGAGTGGCAATCCGCTCCTCGCCCGTGCCTTCGTCAATCGGCTGTGGGCCGTCTTGCTCGGGAGGGGGATCGTGGCGCCGGTCGACGAGATGACCACCCGCAACACGCCGAGCCATCCGGAACTCCTCGACTGGCTCTCTGCCGACTTCGTCGCCCATCATCACGACATCCGCCGTGAGGTCCGCGGCATCGTGCTCAGCCGGGTTTACGCTCTGGGGTTCGATTCCGCCACCGCCGGAGGCTCCGATCCGGCGGCCTTCGCCTGCGCTGCGGAGCGGCCCCTGACCGGCGAGCAGCTTGCCCGGTCGTGGTGCATCGCCGCCGGCCGGCCGACGGAGAACGACGGCCTTCGGCGCGCGGCGGTCGCTGCGATCCCCGACGTGCTGCCGCGGGAGTATCAGGCGACGTTCCAGCAGGCGCAGTTCCTCTCCGCGGCGCCGGCGCTCGAGGATCTCCTCGAGCCGGTTTCCGAAAGTACCGTCGCCCGGATCGCCGCTCTCCCCGCGCCCTCCGAACGCATCGAGGCCGCCTTCCGCGCCGTCCTCGGCCGAGCGCCTGAGCCTGAGGAAGCGGCACGGGCCGGGGAAGTCCTCGGGGTGCGTCCGGAACAGCCGGTCGAAGCGGTTCGAGATCTCCTCTGGGCGCTGTTGACTAGCCCAGAGTTCCTCACCATGCCGTGAGCCTGATGACGCGACCTTCCCCAATCTTGGGCCCCGGCGAGTGCCCGCGTGACGAGCACCGGCTCCATCGTCGTCTGTTCCTCGAGGGGCTCTCCGCCGCAGGGGTGGGGGGCTTTTCCGGGCTGTTTCACAATCCCGCCCTTGCCGCGGAGGCAAAGCGTGCCGAGAAGCGCTGCATCCTCCTCTGGCTGTGTGGCGCGCCGAGCCAATTCGAGACCTGGGATCCGAAGCCCGGCCGGCCGGGGGGCGGCCCCTTCGGGAGCACGCCGACGAGCATCCCCGGGATCCATTTCTCCGCGCTCATGCCGCGCTGCGCGTCGATCGCCGACAAGCTCAACGTCGTCCGCTCGATGAAGACGGCGCAGTCGGAGCATCTCCAGGCGATCAATCTCTTGCAGCGCGGCAATCCCGACCGGGCGGGCTTCACCCGGCCGACGCTCGGGAGTGCCTTGTCGCACGCGATCGGCCAGCTCGATTCACCGATCCCGAACTTCGTCTTTCTCGATCCGATCCCGGGGGGAAACGAGTTCGAGAGCTTCAAGGCGGGGAACTGGGCCGGGTGGCTCGGGGTGGAGCATGCCCCGGTGCGGCTCGGCGGCGACTACACGCAGCTCCTCGACGCCGCTCCCGATGCCCTCGGGCAGCACGACCGCGAGACCCGCGAGACGCTGCGAAGGTTCCTCGCCGCGCGATTCGAACGCGACCGGAAGAGCTCGATCGCCCGCAGCCAGAACGCCGCCTTCGAGCGGATGCGGGGGCTGGCGGCGAGCGCCGAGCTGTTTGACGTCGAGCGGCTCCCGCCGCGTGACCGGGAGCGCTACGGGCCGGGGAGTTTTGCCCAGCACTCCCTCATGGCCAGGCACTTGGTCGAGCACGGGGCGCCGTTTGTGATGGTCGCCAACGGCATGAACTGGGACAACCACGTTTTCCAGCACGAGATCCACCAGATGCTCGTGCCGGAGCTCGATCATGTGCTCTTTCATCTCGTTCGCGATCTCGAGGAGCGAGGTCTCCTCGATTCCACGCTCGTGATCGCGATGGGGGAGTTTGGCCGCACCCCCTGGCTCAACGCCGCCCGCGGCCGCGACCACTACCCGAACGCCTGGAGCCTGATGATGACCGGCTGCGGGCTGCGGCGCGGGGTGGTCGTCGGCGGGACCGATGCCGATGGTGTCGACGTCGTGGGGCCGCCGATCGACGAGCAGAACCTCTTCGCCACGATCTTCACGGCGCTCGGGCTCGATCCCCACGCCGTCTACGATTTGCCGGGATTGCCGACGTTTCACCTCGTTGAGAACGGGAAATCGCCGATCGGCGAATTGCTCGCGTGAACCGATGAAGCTCACCCTCCTCCATGATCGTTCGATCGAGACAGGCGTCTTCGGCCTGGCGCTCGCCCCCGACGGCGGCCGCGCGTTTGCTGCCTGTGCCGATGGGCGCGTCGTCGTTGTCGATCCGGAGTCGGGCGAGCAGGTGGCGCTCGCGGGAGCGCACGGGTCGTATGCCAGCGGCTGTGCGCTGCTCCCTGATGGAAAGACGCTCGTCTCCGGCGGCTACGACGGGCAGCTCCTCTGGCATGATCTCGCGTCGGGGGATGCGACGCGGCGCGTGCCAGCGCATCGGTTTTGGAGTTGGGATCTCGCCCTCTCGCCCGACGGGAGCCGGATTGCCAGTTGCACCGGGCAGTACCTTGCCGGGGGCTGGAAGTACGAGCCCGCCGCCGCGACCGAACCGGCCGTGCGGGTCTACGACACCTCGAGTGGCAATCTCGTCGCAGAGTTTGACCACCAGCCGCCGGTGCTTTCCTGTGGCTTCAGCCGCGACGGTCTCCATCTTGCCGCCGCAAACATGCTCGGCGAGGTGCGGGTGTGGAAGCTCGGTGAGGGGGGCGGCGCCGAGCCTGTCATTCGCTTCACCTCCCCCGACTTCACCTCCTGGGGGACGACGAAGAGCCATCACTATTGCGGCGGCATCTACGCCCTCGCCTTCGCCCCTGCAGACGCGGCGCTCCTCGTGTGCGGCATGGGGCCGATGGGGGATCCGATGGCGGGCAACGGCAAGATGACCTGGCAGCGGTGGGATTGGCGAAAGGGGGAGAAGCTCGACCAGATCCACGACGGCCAGCATGGCTCGGGGCTCATGGAAGCGCTCGCCTGGGCTCCCGACGGCGCCCACTTCGTGATGGCGGGGCGGCAGGCCCAGGGGACCTGGAATCTCGCCATCTTTTCCGCCGCCGACGGCAGCCTCGTCACGTCGATCGACACGAAGCAGCGGATCACCCAGGCCCGGTTCACCGCCGACGGCAAGCGCCTCGTCCTCGGAGGCGCCCAGTCGCAGCCGAGCCCGAAGGACGGACAGTGGCCCGCCTGGGGACGTGTGCAGGTCTACAGCGTCGAGTCCTGATCAACCGCGCAGGCCCTTGCGTACCGCTCACGGCCGCAGGGGATTCTGGGGCGTTGGTTCCAGATTGGCAAATATTGCCAGTTGAGGGTAGTCTGCAGCTTGTGGCGGGCGGATTGGCGTCGCCGTGGTTGAAGGCGATGGAGTGGTCCTTTTCGTTGATGCCAAGCAAATTATGTCGGAGTTTTTTCCAAGAGGGATTCATGCCGACGCGGAACGTGAATCTGACGGATTCGTTCGATGTTTTCATCGACGAGCAGATCGAAGCTGGGAGGTATCGCAACGCCAGCGAGGTGATGCGAGCCGGTCTCCGGCTCCTCCAGCAGCAGACCGCCGAGGATGGGGCCAAGCTTGCCGCCCTGCGACGGCTGGCGAAGACAGGCCTCGATCAACTTGATCAGGGGTGTGGTGTCGAGTTCACCACTTCCAAGAACCTCGCCAAGCATCTTGATGCCCTCGGGGAACCGAAGCCGGCGGGGTCGGCGCGGCGGCGAACATGAGCCGGCCCTGGAAGGTGATACTTGCTCCGGCCGCGGAGGCTGACCTCGCGGACATCCTGGCTTGGTCTGCCGAGGCCTTTGGTGATGCGGCCCGCCGCCGCTACGCGGCGCTGATCGTTCAGGCAATCGAGGATCTTACCGCTGACCCGGCTCGGGTAGGTGTCGAGACGCGGCCCGAGATCGCTGCGGGGGTGCAGACGTATCACCTTGCCCATTTCCGGAATCGCGTCGCTCCCGCTGCCGGCAGGGTGATCACGCCACGGCACTTTCTCATCTTCAGGCTCCGGAGAGACTCGGCGGTCGAGATCGTCCGGGTGCTGCACGACAGCATGGATCTCGCCCGTCATCTGCCGCCGGCAGAGTGATGCCTGGCAGCGATGCCGCATCCCGTCACGCGAGCACGCCCTTGATGACGTGGCCGTGGACGTCGGTCAGGCGGCGTTCGATGCCGTTGTGATAGTAAGAGAGGCGCGTGTGGTCGAGGCCGAGGAGGTGGAGGATCGTGGCGTGGAGGTCGTAGATCGTGCAGACATCCTCGACCGCCTTCCAGCCAAACTCATCGGTCGCGCCATGGTGCCAGGCCCGCTTCACGCCGGCGCCGGCGAGCCAGACAGTGAACCCCGCCGGGTTGTGATCGCGGCCGCTGGCCCCCTTTTGAAACGTCGGCATCCGGCCAAACTCGGTGACAAAGGCGACGAGCGTATCGTTCAAGAGCCCGCGGGCTTCGAGATCCTCGAGGAGCGCCGCGGCCGGCTGATCGAGGATCGGGCCATGAACGGAATACTGATCGACGAGCGTCTTGTGGCCGTCCCAGTTCCCCACCCCCTCCCCCATCGCATAGGCGCCGTTGAAGAGCTGCACGAACCGCACCCCCTGCTCGAGGAGCTTTCTGGCGAGGATGCAGTTGCGGGCAAAGCGGGCCTTGGTGGGATTGGCGGCATCGTCGGCGCCGTAGCTTGCGAGCGTCGAGGCTGATTCGTTCGACAGATCAGCGACGCGCGGGGCCGAGAGCTGCATCCGGCCGGCGAGCTCGTAGGCAGCGATCCGGGCGGCGAGATCGCTGTCGCCGGGGTTGCGGGCGAGGTGGTCGTCGTTGAGCTTGCGGATGAAGTCGCGCGTCGCCCCGTCGGTCGCTTCCGAGAGCGAGGCGGGGCGGGCGAGATTCGGGACGGGGCGGTCGGCGCCCAGGGGCGTCCCCTGAAACACGGCGGGGAGAAAGCCGCTCGCCCACTGCCGCGGGCCGATCTGCGGCACGCCGCGCGGATCGGGGATGGCGACGAAGGCCGGGAGATCGTCGCACTCGCTCCCCAGGGCGTAGGTCGTCCAGGCCCCCATGCTCGGGAAGCCGTCGAGCGTGAACCCGGTCGCCATCTGGCTCTCGGCCGGCCCGTGCGTATTCGACTTCGCCGTCATCGAATGGATGAAGCACATCCGATCGGCGAGAGCACCGAGGCGCGGGAGCAAGTCGCTCGTCATCGTGCCGCTTTGGCCACGGGGGCGAAACTCCCACTGTGGCTTGATGAGGTTGCCCTGTTCCCC
>CANGGT010000131.1 GCA_947453375.1 Planctomycetaceae bacterium | reverse complement strand
TCCCCCCCGAGAGACCGCCGTACTTCAACGATGGGGTTGGGCCTGCTCGGTGACACCGATCTTCTTGGCTGCCCAGATCACGGTCTTGCCCCGAGACACCTCCAGCGTTGCCTCACGCAGCTTGAGGATGATCGGGTCCGCCGGCTCGCGCTTTCCACGTGGCATTGATTGCCCCCCCCAAGGCTCGTCCCTCCCCGAGTTCTCGCAGCGGAAATCAGCCCGTTTCAGGGGCAGGTCGCCCACGATCGCTCCCGAAGACCGGGATTGCCTTGAAACGGCGTCGGTCAGGCCACGAACTGGCGCAGGAGACGGGATCGAATCCTGATAAGCTCCCGCCGCGTCGCATCGTCGCGACATCGCAATCCGCCACGTTCGTCCAGCGAAGGTCATTCATGCGCCGTCCCACCCGCCCCCATCGCAACACGACCCGTCCGGTCGCCGTCGAGCGTCTCGAGTCACGGGCTCTGCTGGCCAGCTTCTTGACCACCGGCACGACGCTCTCGATCGATCTCACGAAGGCCGGGACGCTCGCTGTGGCTTCCTTGGGTGGCAGCAGCTATCTCTTCACGCTCGAGGGGGGCGACACCTTCTCCGGTACCGACGCCGCGGGGCTCGTCGGCAACACCCTCCCCACACTCACCGTCACTCCCGATCTCGACCTCACCCAGGTCACCGTCACCAACAGTGCCGGCACGACGGCCGTGCGGTTCACCGATAGTGCCGGCACCTATGACGATTCCTTCACCGTGACGATGAAGGGCATCGCCGGCCTTCCCGGCTGGGTGCCGTCGGTGAAGTTCGTGGGGACAAGCGCCTTCGCCGGAGCCGCGGCGCTCAACGTCAGCGCACCGACGATCGCCGTCGAGGCGGCAAAAGTATCGACCGCGGCCGGCACGCTGTCGCTCGTCGCCGACACCGGGGCTCCTGTCACCGGTGATTTCACCGGCCTGGCCCTGACGTCGGCATCCTCCGTCAAGAGCCTCTCCGGTGCGATCACGCTCCGCGGGCGTGGAGGTGACGGCGCTACGGGTAACCAAAAGGGGATCTCCATCGGCGCGGGATCGAGCGTCGCGGCGGGGGTAACCGACGGGGAGGCCGTCGCCATGAAACTCACCGGCCTCGGCGGATCGGCGACCGGTACCGGCGGCTCCAATCATGGCATCGTGATCGAGACCGGCGGCGAGGTGAGCGCGACCGGGGTGCTTGAACTTGATGGCACCGGCGGCCCCACGAACGCCGGCAACCGCGGCGTGCTCGTGTCGGGCACCCTCGACGCGAACAGAATGGTCATCAAGGGCACCGGCGGCGGTGCCAGCGGCGACGCGGCGGCCGACAACCACGGCGTGTTCATCGGCAACCAGGCGATCGTCTCCGCCGAGGGACTCATCTCCGTCATCGGGAAAACGGGCCCCGGGAAGGCGACCACGACCACCCCGTACGTCTCCTCGTCGGGCCTGTCCCTCAATTCCGCCCGTGTCAACTCGGCCAGCGACAATATCGAATTCCAAGCCGACTCGTTCAGGCTGCAGGGCGCCGGCACGGTGATCGCGAGCAACCAGACGGTTTCCTTCACGAGCACCGCCGACTCGCAACTGATGCCGCTCGACAAGCCGGTCAATACCGTTCTCGCCCGCACCTACGCCAAGGATATCTCGTACGGCTCAGATAAAGCCGTCGTCGAGCAGGAGGTGGCTTCCGCCGGCGGCGCACTTGTCATCGGCTCTGCCAACCTCACCGTGTTGGGATCGGCGATCCGCCTGAGGACCAGCGTCACCAGCGGCGGTGCCCAGACCTGGAACGGCCCGGTGATCCTCGGCGCTCCGAGCACGACACCCGCCACGAAGGGGGCGGCGGCCGGTGACGTGCGCCTCGAAGCCAACGGCATCACGTTGTCATCGACGGTCGATGGCGCGAAGAACCTGACCCTCGCCGCCGGATCGTCTCCGATCGTCCTCTCTCGAGCCGTGGGGAAGACCACGCCCCTGGCCTCGCTCCGCGTCGATTCCGCCACGGGCGTGAAGGCCGCCTCCACCCTCGCCATCGACGGCAGCGCCGCCGGCGCCGCCGCCAACGGCCTTCTCTTTGCCAACGGTGTCACCGGCATCGACATGCAGATCCCCGGCAGCTCGATCGCCAACGCCGCGGCCCACGGGATCTCGCTGGCGGCGACGAGCAATTCTTCGCTCGCCGGCTTCGTCGTGAAGAACGCCGGCGTCTCGGGCATCCGTGCCACCGGCGCCATGCCGTCGACGAAGATCACCGCGACGCGCGTCGACGGGGGCGGCAAGACCGCCTTCGGGGCCGCTCTCAGCGACGCCACCGGCCTTTCCTTCGGAACGGCGACCTCCGGAAACACGATCACCGGCGTGTCGTCCGGGATCGTCGCCAAGGGAGACATGAGCGGTTCCACGATCCGTTCGAACAACGTCACCTTGAACAGCGGCGGCATCAATCTTGTGGCGGCGCGGGGCCTCCGCGTCATGGGCAACAACGTCTCCGGGAACTCGCTCTACGGTGTCCGCGCCGACGGGAACAACGCGGGGACCGCTGTCACGGGCAACGTGATCACCGGCAGCACGTTCGGCGTCTTCCTCGACGGGGCGAAGTCGCTGCAGTTGGGCGCCGCGGGGAGCGGCAACGTCGTCCAGGCGGGAATCAATCCTGCGACTGGCACCTTCGATCCGACGCGAACCTCCTACGGCCTGCACGCCACCGGCGATCTCACCGGAACCGCGGTGGTCGCCAACTCGATCGTCGACAACACGATCGGCGTGCGTCTCACCGATGCCCGCGGCATCTCGGTCAAGGATGGCAATCTCCTTTTCCGCAATCGATTCCAGGCGATCGCCGCCGCGGGCACGAGCACTTCGACGACCATCGCCAGGAACACGATCGAGGGCTCCCTCCCGGACGCCACGCGCGCACCCTTCGGGATCGTTCTCGACTCGGCCACCGGGCTCACCGTCGGCGGTGAAGCCGCGACGGACGCCAACGGGATTTACAGCACGTCGACGGCCCTGCTGGCCCGTGGCGACCTCACCGGTTCGGCGATCAAACGCAGCATCATCCGCACCATGAACAATGGAATCGTACTCGCCGCGGCCCGTGGGCTCTGGGTGCAATCGAACGACGTCAACGGCGCAACGCAGCAGGGGCTCAATGCCTCCGGCGACTGCACCGGCACCACCGTCCTCTTCAACCGGATCGTTGGCGGCGCCTCGGGCGTGGTGATCGACGCGGCGAAGTCGCTCCAAGTGAAGAACAACGTCATCGACTCCAATCGGGTGGGGGTGTTCGCCACCGGAAACTGCACCGGCACGAAGGTGGCCGACAACGCCGTCGTCTCCAACGGCACGAACCTCTCCACCTCGACGGCTACCGGGGGATGGTTCCAGCCGTCGTGATCAATCGAGGTCGATCCACACTCGCTACCGATTCCGAAAGCTTGGGCCCGGGACTGGTAGGGTTGAGCGGGTGGATGGACCGAGATTCGATTCCCAAGGAGGTGCACATGAGGATTCTGATCGCGATGACGACGGTGGTGATGATGCTCGCCAGCCCGGCCCACGCCGGCCCGTTCCGGCGGCGGTCGACGACGAGCACGACGAGGCCGACGACGAGCATGACGAGCACCGGAAGCACGGTCTCAGAGGCGTCCGTGCGGACGGGAACCAGCGGTGGGGCCCAGGGCCACGCCGAAGCGATGGCGGCATCGTGCTCGATGGTCCACGCCGCAAGCCACGGCAGCACCTACGAAGGGGTCGGCGTCGGCGGCAGTCCGGCCGCGGCGCTGGCGTCGTGCTGCAACAACGGCGGAGCCGTGCTCGAAGAAGGAACCGCCCAGGGGCGGGACGGCCGCTGGTATGCCTGCCGTCGCTACAGCCAGCGCTGATCCCACTCGCTCCCGCGAGCGACGGCAGGGAAAGGCTTGGGCCGGGCACGTTGCGATGCCCGGCCCTGCTGGAGGTGCCCCGGCCGATACGCCGCTGCCTCAGGCGGCCCGACGCCGGAGGAACCGGGGATAACCCCCGTTTGCTCCGCCGATCACCTTGCTTGGCCGGCGGCGGGGACGGGGGACTCGATGTTGACGACCCCCTGCGGCGTGTACCGGCTGAACCCGTAGGCCCCGGCCTCGGCAGGCCTGGCGACGTACTGCGGCAGATTCACCTGGCTGAAGTACTTGAGGTTTGGCTTTTGATAGGGAGCAAGCGCCTCCTGGAGCGTCTGTCCCTTTTTGATCTCGAGGAAGGCGGGGCCCCCACCGTACAGCGCTCCTTCCCAGATCGGCTTCCCCTGCTCGAGAATCTTCAAACGGCTGATCTGTTCCGTGATCGTCACCTTCTCTGCCTCCCCAAGCGGCCGGCCGAAGGCCCGGTATGACATCTCCCGGTTCTTCCCCGTCTCCGTGGTCGCCTGAACCACGAGCGCCGTCCCCTGGCCGACCGTCATCCCGGCCGCTTGCAGACGGGCGGTGAGGGCCTGCTGCACCTGCCGCTGCTCGGCCGCATCCCCCTGCACGCGGACGTCGAGCGTGAACGCCGCCCCGGGGCGCACCGCCAGCAACTGCTCCGGGTCGAGGCCGGCCGCCACCCGGCGGACGTCCTCGTGCGGCAGCACCGCCGGATAGAGTGCCCGTCCCTGCGATCCGTTGGCTTGGAGCGCATACCAGAACTGCCCGCCAAACTCCCCCCAACCACCCGGCTCCCCACCGGTGGGGTCGGAGAGATACTTCCAGATCACGATCCGCCGTTCGAGATCGACAAGGCTGCTCCCGCCACAGAGGAGGTAGCCGCCGTAGAGCCAGTCGACCGAGCCGGTCGGGACAGACCTGGACAGCGAGATGTCGCGGTAAACCTTGCCCGTCTGGAGATCCCAGACCACGACGCGCTGCGGCGACACCGCGGCACACTGCAGGCCGTCGGGACGAAACGACAACGTTCCGATCGCCCCCGGCACGTCCTGCAGACAGCCAGCCGTCTTCCCGGTGAGCGCGTCAAACAGGCAGATCCTGTCGCCAACCGCGGCCGCCAAATACTTTCCACCGTGGCTAACCACCGGCTCGCTCCCGTTGGCGAGATCGATCGTCCAGATCGCCCTCGCCTCGGGCACGTTCCACACCGAGAGTTTGTTGGGGAAGTTCACGCAGACGACGTGGTCGGCGTCGATGAACCGGGCGAAGGACGGTGCATCCTTGTGGATCTTGTGGATATTGTTGGGATCCTGCGGATCCCACACCCGCACCGGCTCGAGCGCGTCACCGGCCACCTTCCAGACGCCGACTGATGGCGGCGGAGGCCCCGTTGTTCCGAGGACCATGGTGGTGTCCGGGATGGTGAGAATGAACTCGCCGGTCCGATCGACGTCGACGAGATTTGCTCTCGATGGCAGTCGCACCGGAGCCTCCACCTTTCCAGCGACAAGATCGACGAAGGAGAGCGTCGTCGTGGCCGCCCGCGCGGGTGGGCTGTTGCGGATCACGGCACAGACCTTCGCCCCGCCCCGCGCCATGTGAAGCCCATCGATCTTCTCGAAGAAACCATCCGAGCCCTGCGGTGGACCAGGGAGGGGGATCGGGTTTGAGGCCAGTTTTTCCGGAGACACGCCCCCGTCCACCGGCACCGACCAGTCGGCAGGAGGCTCGACGGTGATCGTCCGGCAACCGCGCCATTCTCCATTGGCAACGCCGACAGGATCCGGCGCATCGCCGGCGGGCTCATCACCGGGATCAGGCTGGCTGCGCGGCCGCTTGGGCTTGCTGGCGAACGGATTGTCCCCTTTCTCGTCCCCCTTGGGGACAGCGGGGCCGGCCTTCGCGGCGATCTTCCGCGCCATCGCCTGATCGGCCTCGCTCAACTTCTCGAGCGCCATGGTGATCTGTTCGCCATCTTCTGTCTCGAGGGTCAACTCGTCCCCCACAAGCGCCGCGAAACGGGCCTTCGTCTGGAAATTCCCTGTCGTGTCGGTCCAGGTGCGGATCGGGCGCTTCGGCCCTTTTGCACTCTTCCCTCCGCCAAGGGCCCGGACATTTTGAATCGGGACTTTCGGCGAGAGTTCGATCCCGTTGAGGAAGAACTTGACCGTGACCCAACCGTCGGCGGTACATTCGACGACATCGGCCTCCAAACGCCGGCCGGCCCACTCGAGCTCCACCTTGTCGCCCGGAGAGAACCGAGTCCCCCCCGGGGCGGCGTTGCACACTCCCACGAGCAACGCCCACGCCACGACGGTCCCCGCCACCGTCCCACCCAAGACTCTCGCCATCATTCGATCCCCCTTCTGCACGGCCCCGCCACGCATCGCCGACGTGTGAATCGGCCCCTCGAGCGCGCTTTCCACCCCGTCGCCTTCACCGGGGGGAAGAATACCCCAGACGGATAACGTTTGTCACGATCGAGCCCCCGGACACGGCCACGGAGTAAGGAGACCCCACCGATGCGGGAACACCCACTCAAAAACGCCTACGAGGCGACCGATTATCGGGTCGGCGACCGCTTCACGATCCGCTGCGGCGAGCGCTCTCCTCCCCTCGAAGCCCTCCTCGCCGAATCGGGGCATGACACCTGGGCTTACATCACGGCCTGGAATCCCGGATCGATGGCTCTTGATACAGCCGAGAACCGCCGCCGGATGTCCGATCTCTCCGACCGCATCGCTCTCCTCGGCTTCCCCATGCTGGAAGGAGAGGGAGTCGGAACCGGGGGCGACTGGCCGCCGGAGCCGAGCCTCCTGGTACTCGGCATCGCGGCGAGCGAGGCGCTGGCCCTCGGCAGGGAGTTCGGGCAGGTGGCGATCGTCGTCGGACGACTCGGCGCGCCGGCGCGGCTCTGTTTCTGCTCGCCGTCCCCGGCGACCAAGACCATCGAGACCTGAGCGGGTCGTGGCTTCGGGCTCGAGGAACGGGCGAATTGCACTGGCGGCAGGAGATCCGTTTCTTTAGCGTTCCGCCCTCCGAAGTTTGCCCCGAGCCACATTCCGAGGTCGACCCGATGATGCGGACGGTTCTCGATTGGCTCCTCTACGCCCACAGCGGCGGACAATTCCTCGAACTCGCCGCGATCACCGCCCACTTCGCGCCGGATGATCTCGGTCGCTACCGCCGGTATCTCCCCGACCTTCTCGACATGCCGGTCAGACCGGTGGTGAAGCTGTTCCTCGTCGACTATCTCCGCTGCAACCCCTGGCCGCTGACCCGCTACCAGGAATGGTCGATGCTCCTCCGGGCATCCCATGAAGGAGTCGAAGGGTGGTTTCCGGTGACGATGCCGGTCACGACCTGGGTCGCCCGACAAGGGGGACATCACCTCGGCTTTCCCAAATACGTTGCGTCGTCGATCGCGCTGATCGACGACGGGAGAACCGCCTTCGGAAGGGCCACCGCTGACGGCCGGCTCGACGTCTCGATGCGCTACAGCGACGCCGAGCCCCCCACCATGGCCGGCTGGGAACGCGAGCTCCGCGCCCACGACCAGTTCGTCGAAGGGGATTTGATCGTCCTCAAGCCGACCGGCGTCGGCCCCGACGTGCAGCGAGTCCGGTTCGAGGAGGCCGTTCCCTCCCGCTGGACCGCCCGCCACGGCTCGGTCGAGCTCCACGGCGATGCCGGCGGACTGATCCCCGACGGCCGGATCGTCCCCGGCTCAGCCCACCACTTCCAGGGTGGGATGAATCTCGTCCGCAGCACCCCGGTGGCGAAGGTGCTCCCCTTCACCCAGGCCTCGAGACGTTCCCGTGCGGCACCGACGTCCCGAGCGGCTTGATTTTGTGGTCGCTGCTCGCTCCGCACCGCTCACCGCTCTCTTTCCCGGTTGACAACCGCTTGATTTCGGGCGGACTTGAAGCATTGTCATTTCTGACGCTCCGCCAATCCCTCCGGAGCCGGTGCCGTTTCCACCGAGATCCCTCCATGGCTTCCATCGATATTCTCCTCGCCGTGATGGCGGCCCTCGTCGCTGCCTGCTTCGCCGGCTACGCCCTCACCGACAACGCGAGCCCAACGTCCGCCGACCGGACCTGACCGCGGCAGCCCGCGGCCCCGCTTCGCCACAAACTTCGGCGGCTTTCGTGATTCGCTCGCCATGGCCAACGCTCGGAATCTGCCGGGCTATCGAGGCAGTTCTTCCGAGAACGGCTGCGCAGCGAGGAGTTGCCGAAGCCTGGCCATCGCGGCCCTGCCGATGACGAGCGTTTCGCTAGAGTCGGCAAACTGCAACGCGGCGCCGTTGCCCTGGAGCCGGCCGACAGAGCGGAGGGCCTCGAGGTTGATGACCAGTGAGCGGCCGATGCGGGCGAATCGCCGCGACGGAAGCTCCTCGCCAAAATCCCCGAGGAGACGCTTCACGAGCAGCGGGCCCGCGCCTGCCCGATGGATCAGAGAATAGTTTTGTCGGGCCTCGATCCACAGAACGTGATCGGTGGGGAGGAGAACCGTGCCCGACGGAGTGCTGACGGTGATCCTGTCCTTCTCTTCGGAGAGGAGAGGCATCGGCGCCGGCGGACGCAGGGAGAGGCGCAGCCGATCGACCGTCTTGGCGAGCCGGGCGACGGTCACGGGCTTGAGGAGGTAGTCGAAGGCGCCGGCATCGAAGGCCTCGAGAGCCCGGTCGTCGTGGGCGGTGACGAGGACGATGCGAATGCCGGCATCGACGGAGGCAAACAGCGTCATGCCGCACTGTCGCGGCATGGAGATGTCGAGAAAGACGACCTCCGGCCGGATCGTCTTCATGAGCGTCAAGGCTTCGGCAACGCTCGTGGCGGTTCCCACCACCTCAATCTCCGGCTGCGACGACAGCACATCGCCGAGCCAGCGAATGGCCGATTCCTCGTCGTCGACCAGAATTGCCCGAATCATCGCTCGCCCCCGAGAGCAGGGGTACGGATCTGCTTCGCTTCAAAACGCGTCCTGGCCAATGGCAGCCTCAAACAGGCGTGCACGCCATCGCCAGCCGGCCCGCTCTCGAGTGAAGCCTCGCGGAAATCGAGAAGATCGAGTCGCCTGCGCAGGCTTGCAAGCCCCGTCCCGTGGCGACCGTCCGCCCCCGGTTCGATCCACGTGCCGCTGTTGTCGACCGTGACGACGAGCGTGCTCCCTTCCATCCGACAGTCAACGACGATCCGCAGCGGGGCAGGGCTCGTGATCGCGCCGTGCTTGAGGGCGTTGTCGAGGAGCGGCTCGACGATCACCGGCGGCACGAGCGTCTCCCGTGCCTCTTCGGTGCACTCGATCCGGCAATCGAGCGCCTTGCCAAACCGAGCCCGCTGCACGGCGAGGTAGTGCTCGAGCGCGTCGATCTCCCGGGAGAGAGGCTCGAGGACCCCCTGGCGACTGAGACAGAAGCGGAGATGTTCGGAGAGCCCGATCGTGACGTTCGCCACCGCCTCGGGATCATGCCGGCAGGCCAGGACCGCCGTCAGGGCGTTGAAGAGGAAGTGGGGCTGGAGTTGGGCCTCGAGCCGCTGCAGCTCGCTGGTCCGCAGGGCCGCTTCCGCTTCGGCCGTCCGCAGCTCCAAAGACTTCATCCGCTGCCACTGCGACCCCAGCGCGAACAACAGCATCCCGCCGCCGAGGACCATCACCCGGTAGCTGATGCCGTAGGGGGACGTCGGGACGACCGCCATGGCGTCGGCGCCACGACACCAATCGACGATCCTCACCCCGGCGAGAAACAGCCACCATTCGACAACGCTGGCGAAGACGAGGGCACCGAGCACGCGAAACGCCGATCCGCGTTCGCCGATGAGCCCGAAACGCTGGTCCAAGACACGAAGCAGGGCGACGGCAGGGAGGAGCGTCACCATCCGGATCGCGGCGGTGGCGATGATGCCGATCTTGTCGGGCGACTGATGGGCGATCGGGATCGCCGCGACCGATTGAAACAGCGCGACGCCGATAAAGAGCGCGTGAATCAGCCCGACGACGACGAGGAAGGCCGCTGCGAGGAGCCAGAAGAAGGTCTCGTCGTTGCCGCCGCGGACCGGGAGCGAGCGGAGCGATGGAGTCGTCGGACCGTGCTCAACGCGATAGGATCGGAACGACAAACTCATTTCCCCATCATACAAGCCCGCGTTCGCAGGCTGCGCGGGGGGGTGGATGACGATCGAGCCCCGTCGGATGCCGATTCATCCCCTCTCCGCGTCGATTCATCAATTCACATGGCCAAGGGGTCCACTTCTTCGCGCTCGACGGCGGCAATCCCGTCGGGCATTTCTCGTCGGTGGTCGCCGCCGGTACCGGCGCCTACGCAGGGGTCGGATTCTATCGCCGCGGGCCCGACGAGTGGGTGTCGACGTTCGGCACGACCGAGCAGTATCTCCGCTTCGATGAGCTCACCGGGAGGCTCGAGGTGGTGCCGGAGCCGTCGACCTGGGTGATGGCGGTTGCCGGCCTCGCCGCGGCCGGCTGGATGGGCCGGCGGAAGAAGCTCGCCCGGCGGCGGCGGGCGGCTTGATCTCGACCGCTGGCGCCGTCTACTTCACGACCGCGAGAGTCGGCCGACGGCGCCGAGCCGTGGCGGCGCTCAGGGACGCTGCAGCCGGGCGACGTCACGCTGAAAGTCGCTCACGCGTCCGGGCGTCAACCACGCGACGGCTTTTCGTCTCGCCGTCTCGGCAGTCGCGGCCGCTGCAG
Source organism: Planctomycetaceae bacterium (assembly GCA_947453375.1). GTDB lineage: Bacteria > Planctomycetota > Planctomycetia > Pirellulales > UBA1268 > QWOP01. The sequence goes on along the minus strand of CANGGT010000131.1, from coordinate 920 downwards.
CCGCAAGCCTTGAAAATGTCTTTTGGTCAGCGCGAGCCTCCGTCCGCCGCGCCCAGCGCGCGAATCGGGCGGCTGCGGTGGCCTGATCGATGCAGCGGCCAGCCAGATCCTGGAGATGCTCGAGCGTCGCCAGAGATCGCTGCCGCGGCGGCGACGGCGTGGGAGCGAAGATCTCGATCGCATAGCGGGCTTGCTTGGCCCGGATCCGGATCGCGTGGAGGGCTTCGGCGTTGCCCGCCCCATCGGCGACGGCCGAGAAGAACCGGCCAACGATGCCGCCGAGCCTCTCCGCACCGAGCTGGTCGAAGCGTGGGGCGCCATCCCTCCCGTCGATCGCAGCGATCAGCTTTTGGGCACGGGCCTGCCATGTCCTCGAGCCGGGAAAGCGATCGACCGCATGCCCGAGAGCCTTGCGCGCCTTGGCACGCTTCTTCGCCACGATCTCGATGGCGCGTGCCACATCAGCGCCGCGCTGCGACCGCTTACCGACCTGATCCCCGGACCGCAGGCCATCGAGGATGGAGTCGAGATCGCGAACTTTTCCGGCCGCACGACGCAGTCGCTTCAGATGGGTGTCGAACCAAGCTGCCCGCCGCGCGGGAAGGAGTGGCTCGAAGCCGTCGAGCGCCGCCCCGGCCCGTCTCGTCGCCACCCGGAGGGCGTGGACCGCTTCCTCGGAATCATCCCCACGGGAAATCGCACGGCGGAGATCGTGAACCGCCCCCAGCCTGGCAGTGAGTACCCGCGCCGCCGCCGCGGCCGCCGAGTCGTCAGCCATGCCGAGAGCATTCCGGGGCTTTTCAGAATCGCGTGCCACAGATACCCCCGAGGCCATGGAGAAGACGGTCTTGAGGAAATCGTATCCCCGCGACACGCCACGCTCCGCGCGTCGCCGCCCGTGCCCCCCGGCCCCATCGACG
>CANGGT010000130.1 GCA_947453375.1 Planctomycetaceae bacterium | reverse complement strand
CGAGCACGATGAACGTCGTCATGCGCGTCGATCGGGTGGCGGATGGGCCGCGGACGACGCTTCCCTTTCCCGCAGAGGCCTGGGAGCGGATCGACCGGCTCGGTCGCACCGTCGACGGCGTCCTCTCGGCCGGAGACGTGCGGCTGACCAGTGGCGGCGAGCCGACCTACGTCTCGATCGACGATTACGACGGCGCGGAATGGAACATGGCGGCGCTCGGGGCCGACAAACGCCGCCGGGCCGGGACCCTCGCCCGCCGATTGCTTGCCGATCTCGCCCCGGGGGGCGTGCTCCTGGAATCGCAGGGGAAGTGGTATCCCGGCGAGCCGCTGCCGCGCTGGGCGCTCGAGCTCATCTGGCGCGCCGATGGAGTGCCGCTCTGGCAGCACGGCGACCTGCTTGCCGACGACACGACGGCCGCTGATCCCGCGGCTTCCGCCGCATCCGATCCGGCGGCGATGCTCGCCGAACTGGCCGGGCGGCTCGGGGTCGATCCGACGTTTGTCCTTCCGGCTCATGAGCAGCCGGTGATCGATCCGGCCGCCCCCGACGCGGCCCCGGTGGTCGGGCCGGCGGTCGCGTGGGTGCTGCCGCTCCTCCGGCAACGAGGGCGTGGTCCGGCATTCTGGCGATCGAGCGCGTGGCCGGTGCCTCTGGGAAAAGTGTTTCTCATCCCTGGCGATTCGCCGGCGGGGCTGCGGCTCCCGATGGGACTCCTGCCGTGGGCCCAGGAAGCGGAGATCCGGGCGGGGACGTCGATCGTGCGAACGAGCTTGGTGGCCGAGATCCGTTCCGGGCGGCTCCATCTCTTCCTGCCGCCGCTCGAGGACACGGGGCTGTCGACTCTCGGTGAGGCGGTCGACGACTGGCTCGACCTCCTTGCTGGGATCGAGGGGGTTGCCGCGGCATACCGCCGCGCGGTGGTGCTCGAGGGCTATGCCCCGCCGTGGGACGATCGGCTCTCGCGGCTCCAGGTGACGCCCGATCCGGGGGTGATCGAAGTCAACGTGCCGCCGGCGCGGAGCTGGGAGGAGCTCGTCCGAATCCGGGAGGCGGTCGACCGGGCCGCGCGCGTCAGCCGGCTCGGGGCGGAAAAGTTCGAGCTCGACGGCCGGCACACCGGCACCGGCGGCGGCGATCATCTCGTCCTCGGCGGGCGAACGGTGGCCGAGAGCCCGTTTCTCCGTCGTCCCGATCTCCTCGCCAGTCTCGTCGCCTACTGGAACAACCATCCCTCGCTCTCCTATCTCTTCGCCGGTGGCTTCATCGGGCCGACGAGCCAGGCACCGCGCGTCGACGAGGCCCGTCACGAGAGCCTCCACGAGCTCGAGATCGCCTTCCAGGAATTGCGGCACGCCGGTCAGCATCCGGCACCGTGGCTCGTCGACCGGCTGTTCCGCAATCTCCTCGTCGATCTCACCGGTAACACCCACCGGGCCGAGTTCTGCATCGACAAGCTCTTCTCTCCCGACAACGCCTCGGGGCGGCGGGGCCTGGTGGAGATGCGGGCCTTCGAGATGGCTCCCCACGTACGAATGGGGTTGCTTGCGCAGCTGGTCGTCCGCGCGTTGATCGCCCGCTTCTGGCAGAAGCCCTGGGACGGCGAGCTCGTTCGCTGGGGGACGGCGCTCCACGACCGCTTCCTCCTTCCCCACTTTCTCCTCGCCGACTTCCGCGATGTCCTCGCCGATCTGCGACGGAGCGGCTTCGATTTCGAATCGTCGTGGTTCGACTGCTGGCGGGAGTTCCGCTTTCCGAGGATCGGCGAGGTGGTCCACGACGGGGTGCGGCTGGAGTTGCGCGGGGCCCTCGAGCCGTGGCATGTCCTCGGCGAGCAGCCGATCGGCGGAGCGACCTCGCGGCTCGTCGACAGCTCGCTCGAGCGCGTGCAGGTGGCGGTGAGCGGGATCGTCGAGGGGCGGCATTTAATAGCCTGCAACGGCCGGCGCGTGCCGCTGACGCCCACCGGTCGGGCGGGGGAGGCGGTGGCGGGGGTGCGGTTCCGGGCGTGGCAACCGCCGCAGTGTCTCCATCCGACGGTTCGGGTCCATGCGCCACTGGTGTTCGACATCGTCGATGTCTGGAGTGGCCGCAGCCTCGGGGGCTGCACCTGGCACGTGGCCCATCCCGGTGGCCGGTCGTACGAGACCCGTCCGGTGAATGCGCTCGAGAGCGAGAGCCGCCGGGCGAGCCGGTTCTTCGCGACGGGCCACACCCCGGGCCCGTTCACGCCGCCACCGGAGGAGATCAATCCCGACTATCCCCTCACCCTCGACCTCCGCCGCCTCCCGCGGCGTTGACGCGGCGATCGATCGCGTCGCCCGGCTCGGCTTGGCTCGTGGCGTTCTCTGCGACGCCCTGCATCTGATCGCCGCAGAGCGGCTCCGCTGCGATCGGCTTTACACGTTCAACCTCCGTGACTTCGAGCGGCTCGAACCGAAACGCGTCCGCATCATGGCCCCGTGATTTCCTGAGCGGCAAGGCGGCTCGATCGCGCAAGTCCGTCTCACTCGGCCTTCGCTGCCACGCTCTTGATGAGTGTACTTCCATACACTACCCTCTTTCCGTGGGGTTTGGATACGGGCATAGCGGCGGGCTCTGCGAGCAAGCGACCTGCGTGCCCATCACGAAGCTCTCGAGGGAGAACTCGGCTCATGAGCACCGCGTACGTGGTTCGCACCGGCTGCACGGAAGTCGACCTTCGCCTCGTCGGCCCTTTCGCGAGCAAGGCTCTGGCCCGCCGCTCGCCCTTCTCCAAGCTCCCCGGCGCCACGATCGTGGCGCTCCTGCCTGCGGATGCCCCGCTTCCAGACGGCATCAACACAAAAGACCCACGCCCCTACTGCTTGCAGTGCGGAAGCCGCGATGTGGAGACCGTCGAATGGGTGCGATGGATGGCTGACGGATCGGTGTTCGTTGACGGGGGCGCAAGCCCGATCGACGACACCTACTGCCCCGACTGTCGCGACAACGACCTCGGAGTCACGTTCGACCCCCGCGAGGTGCAGTCGCCACGGAGCAAGCAGCGGGCCTAAAAGGCAATCGCCACGACGGCCAACAGCACTGCCTCCGCTGCACGAAGGCGCCTCCGCTGCATCACCAAAAGGCTCCTCGCGAGGGGTGACCCCGAAGCCGGCTATCAGCGGCGTCAGATGTAGTACATCGGATCGGTTGCCAAGCGCGAGCGTTCGACGAGGTCGGCGAAGCTCACCGACTGGAGGGCCTCCGTCTCGGCGCCCGCCACCATCCGCCAAGCGTCGAGGAGCACCGACACGCTCCGCGACTTCCCGGCCAGATCCTGCGTCACCGCCGTGACGAGCTCGTCCGGCCCCTCGATGATCCGGAAGACGTCGTCGAGCGTGATCTCCGCCGGCGGCCGTGCGAGTTGATAGCCCCCCGCCGCGCCACGCGTGCTCGTCACCAATCCCGCCCCTTTCAGCTGGAGGAGGATCTGGACGAGGAACCGCGATGGGACACCATGCGCCGCGGCGATCGAGCGGATCCGCACCGGCTCGTCCGACGTCCAATTCCGCGCCAACTCCAGCACGGCGATCGCGGCATATTCGGTTTTGGCGGAGAGGCGCATGGGAGTCGTCAGTGGGATCGGGAATGGAGGCCACACTCGGTCTTCGCCGTGCCGCTCCACCGACCGGCGCGCTCGTCCTCGCCGAGTTGGATCGGACGGGTGCAGGGAGCGCAGCCGATGCTCACGTACCCGAGGTCATGGAGCGGGTTGTAGGGAATGTCTTCGCGGACGATGAGATCCCAGATCCGGGCCTTCGTCCAGTTGGCCAGCGGCGAGATCTTCACGACGCCGAACTTCGCATCGAATCCGACGATCGGAGACGCGGCCCGGTCGGGGCTCTGGTCGCGGCGGATGCCGCTCATCCAGGCGTCGAACCGGGAAAGGACGCGGCGGACGACGGCGATCTTCCGATCGGCACAGCAGCGGTCCGGATCGCGGCCATGGAGCGGACCACCGTGGAGCTTTTCATACTCCTCGACGGTGGTGTCGGGACGCTCGAGCGAGACTTCAATCCCGTAGCGCCGGGCGATCCGATCGCGGAGTTCGAGCGTCTCGGGGAATTGGTAGCCCGTCTCCAAATTGAAGACGAACGTCTTCGGAGCGATCTCCGCGAGCCAGTGGATGATCGCGCAGCCCTCCGGGCCGAAGGCCGTCGCCATCGTCAGCCGATCGCCGAACGTCTCCACCCCCCAGCGGATGATCTCCGGCGGCTCAGCCCCCTCGAGCGTCCGACTGGCAGCCGCCAGGGACTCCGGGGAGAACGTCGGCGGGGAAGACTGGCCGCTCACGGTGAAAAAGGCTCGCTGGAGACCGCAAAAACTACCCGAGACAGCAATCTTACCATCGTTGCTTAAATATCTCAGGAATGGCCGGGCACGTCTCCACCGGATTATCGACCCCGGGAAGCGTTCAGCCCCTCCGCCGCCCCAGGGCCGGGCAAAGTCGACCGGCGTTGCCGGGTCGGAACGGCCTGTCGCCGCAGGACGGGCCGTGGGGACTCGCCACCACCCCCGGAAAGCCCGACAATGTCGCCCCACGACACCGGGGCCGGAATCCCCGCCCCCCTTCCGATTCAGGAGAATCTCATCCGATGGCACGCAGCGTGGCTCTGGCGGTCGATCTCGGTGCCTCGGGGGGCCGAGTCGTGTCCGGTTCGTTCGATGGCAGGCTCCTCGAGCTCGAGGAGATCCACCGCTTCGAGAATGCCCCGGTCGCCTTCGGCGGCCAGCTCGTCTGGGATCTCGTCCGCCTCTGGCAGGAGGTGACGACCGGCCTGCGGATGGCGGCGGCCCGGCACGGCGGCAGCGTGTCGAGCGTCGGCGTCGATACCTGGGGCGTCGACTTCTCCTTCCTCGCCGCCGACGGCACGCTCCTGGCCAATCCCGTTTGCTACCGCGACGCTCGCACCCGGGGGATGCTCGCCGCCGCCGAGCAGACGGTCTCGCGGGCCGACATGTTCGCCGCCACCGGACTGCAGTTCATGGAGATCAACTCGCTCTTCCAACTCCTGGCGATGCAGAAGTCGGGATCGAGCGTGCTCGGCGCGGCCGACCGGCTCCTCATGATCCCCGACATCGTCCACTGGCTCCTCTCCGGGATTCCCTCCAACGAGTCCACCAACGCCTCCACCTCGCAGTGCTTTGATCCGCAGAAGGGGGACTGGGCCTTCCCGATGCTCGATCGCTTCGGGCTCCCGAAGCGGGTCTTCGGCGCCATCGTCGAGCCGGGGACCGATCTCGGGCCCCTTCGCCCGGAAGTGGCCGCCGAGACGGGCCTGTCGGGTGTGCGCGTGATCGTGCCGGGCACCCATGACACGGCCAGCGCCGTCGCCGCCGTGCCGGCCCAGGAGCCCCCCAGCGCCCGCCCCGATTGGTGCTATGTGAGCCTCGGCACCTGGGCGCTAGTCGGCGCCGAACTCGATCGGCCCCTCGTGACCGAGGCCTGCCGGGCGAAGAACTTCACGAACGAAGGGGGGATCGGCGGTACGACGCGGCTGCTGAAGAACGTCTGCGGATTGTGGCTCGTGCAGCAGTGCCGGGCCGCCTGGCAGCGCGCAGGGAAGGAATGGTCGTGGGACCAGCTCACGCAACTGGCCGCCGAAGCCCCGCCCCTGATGACGCTCGTCGATCCCAACGATCCGTCGCTCGTCGCCCCGGCCGACATGCCGGAGGCAATTCGGGCGCTGGCGCGGGCGACGGGGCAGCCGGTGCCCGAGTCGACCGCAGCGGTCGTGCGGACGGCGCTCGAAAGCGTGGCGGCGGCGATCGCCCGGACGCTCGACGAACTCGACGGCCTGCTCGGCCGGCGGATCGGACGCGTCCACGTCGTCGGCGGCGGCGTGAAGAACCGAATGCTCTGCCAGATGATCGCCGACGCCACCGACCGCCCGGTCCTCGCCGGCCCGGTGGAAGCGACGGCGATCGGCAACCTCCTCGTCCAGCTCCTCTCGCGCGACGGCAGCGTCGATCTGCGGAGCGTGCGCGAGGTGGTCCGCGACACCTTCGAGATCACCCGCTTCGAGCCGAAGGACGCACCGCGCTGGAAGGCCCGCCTGGCGGCGGCCAAGGTGTAGGGCCTGGCTGTGGCTTCGGGGTCGGTTGCTGGACCTCAGAGCCAAACGTGGCTTCGGGGGCGCCCGTGCCCCGTCGCCGGACGCTCTCTTCGGCCTTCGTGGCCTCCGTTCGCTCGGAGCCTGCTGCGCTTCGCCATCCATGGCTGCGCTTGCATCCTACGCCGGCTCTCGGAGCACGGGCGCCCCCTCGCTGACGAGCGTCGCAGTGCGAGCTTCTTGCCACTGCGTAGGCGAGGCGGGGATCGGCGAACGCTTGAGGAGTGACGAGGTTCCTCCGAGGAACGACGAAACTTTTGCCGGCCCCGCCGACAGAACACCCCAAGGCAGGCTCCCGAGAACGCCTCCGCTGGCGGCGTCTCACGCCGCTGCAAGGGCCTGCTTCGCCGGGCGCTTCGTCACCTTGCCGTGCTCCACCTGGAGGATGGAGTCGGCCAGTTCGAGCGTGCTTGCCCGGTGGGTGATCATGATCACCGTCCGGTTCTCGACGTAGCGGGCGAGGGCCTCGTGAATGAGCCGTTCGCTCTCGACGTCGATCTGGCTCGTGGCCTCGTCGAGGACGAGGATCTCGGCGTTGCGGAGGAAGGCCCGCGCCAGGGCGATGCGCTGCCGCTGGCCGCCGGAGAGGCGGAAGCCGTTGGGCCCCACCATCGTGGCATAGCCTTCGGGGAAGTCGCTGATGAACTCGTGGGCGTGGGCCTTCTTCGCCGCCTCGAAGATCTCCTCCTCGGTGGCGTCCCAACGGCCGTAGCGGATGTTGTAGAGGATCGACTCGTTGAACAGCTCCGTCTGCTGCGTCACCAGCGCGATCCGGCCGCGGAGATCCTTGAGCGACACCTCCGTGAGCGGCACGCCGTCGATGAGGACGTGCCCCTTCGACGGGTCGTAGAACCGGCAGATGAGGTTGACCAGCGTGCTCTTACCGCCGCCGTTGGGCCCGACGATCGCCACCCGCTCGCCGAAGTTGATCGAGACGCTCACGTCATCGAGGACGGTGTCGATGCCGTCGTAGCTGAAGGAGACGCGATCGAGGCGGATCTCCCGGTGCGGGCGGGGAAGCGTGCGCGGCGAGGCGGACTCGTGGAGCGTCGAGGGGGTGTCGAGGAGCGGATAGAGCGCCTGGGCACCGACGATGCCGACGTTCACCCCGGTGAACACGCCCGAGAGCTTGCGGACCGGGTCGCTGGCACCGATCAGCATCCCGAAGAACACCATGATCCCGGGCACGGTCATCGGACGCTCGCACATCGTGATCCCGAAGATCTCCGTCTGCTGGTTGATGACGAGCCAGGCGCCGACGGCGATCGACGTCGCCACCATGCCGATGCCGAGGACCTCGGTGATCGGATTGGCCAGTGCGTAGTAGAAGGTGTGCTTCATGCCCGTCTTGAGCATGTCCTTCGTGCAGGTGCGGAAGCGCTGCCGCTCGAAGTCCTCCATCGTGTAGGCCTGGACGGTGAGGACGTTGTTGAAGGCCTCGAGGAGGACATGGTGGAAGCCGAGAGACTTCGTGAGGATCTTCTTCGAGATCCCGCGGATGCGGCGGTTGAGCCACACCATCATGAAGCCGACAGCCGGAGCGAGCGTGAGGCAGGCGAGCGTCAGCTGCCAGGAAATGCAGAACGCCCCCGCCAGACAGGCGAAGATCTTCAGCGGCTCGGTGACCGCGCCGCCGAAGACGCTCGTGATCCCGCTGGCGAGCATCTCGGAGGTGCCGGTGACCTGGGCCATGAAGCCGGCCGAGCCGTGGCGCATGAACTGGGCCCGATCGACGGCGAGCGCCTTATCGAACACCTTCAGGCGGATGTCGCGGGTGATGTTCGTCGCCACCCACGCCACGAGGAGCGTGCTGACGAGGAGAAAGGCATGCTTGAGGAACGTGCTGACGACCACGAACGCCACCACCCACAGCACCGTCGTGAACGGGTCGGAGGGAAGGAAGCGGTGGAGCCAGGGGTCGAGCTTCACGGAGGAATAGAGCAGCGCCTCGTCGGCCCGCTTGCTCATGAGCACGGTATCGAGGGTTTTCCGCGCCTTCGTAGCCTCTTCCGGGGAAAGGAGATTGGCAGCGAACTGCTCGTTGATCACCTTTTCCTGAGTCGTGTTGATCTCGATCCGCTTCCGGGCGTCCTCGATCCGCCGGCCGTTCCACGATTGCAGGGAATCGCCGTTGAGCGTGACCTCGATGATCGGGAACAGGGCGGCGATGTTCGCGCCCCACAGGCTGGCGACACCGGCGGAGCAGAGGAACGACGCCAACAGGAGCGGCCAACTCTTGGCGGCGTCCCGAAGGGCACGGAGGAAATAGTCCATGGACGGTTTGTTTCCTGATCCCCGCGACGATGGCCCTGGGGGCGCCGGGAGTTGACCTGGCGCTGCCACTGAATCACCGTCATGCCGACGCCCCCTGGGGGCGTCGGTTTCATTGCCTGGGTTGGACACGACGTCCTCCAGCGGCCTCTTGTGGATCGGAAGAAACGGGGTGGAGGGGTTACCGCGATTCGGCGGGATCCTCCCTGGGCAGGCGGCGGAAACGCGGCAAGCCAGGCAAGCCGGCGAATCGAGCGACGCTCTGCGGGGCGGGAAGGTAGTTACCGCCGCCCGTCGGTTCAAGGGAGGTTGACCGGGGGATTTTTACCGCTGCCCCTGCCCCAACCTCAGCTCGGCCGCCAACAGCGTGTTGGCCAAGAGCATCGCCACCGTCAGCGGCCCGACGCCGCCGGGAACCGGCGAGATGGCGCCCGCCACCTCCGCCACTGGGGCGAAGTCAACATCCCCAACCAGCCTGCTTCCCCCCTTCGCCGCAGCATCCGCGATCCGGTTGATGCCGACGTCGATCACGGCCGCCCCCGGCTTCACCATGTCGGCCGTGACGAGCCCCGGCTTCCCGACGGCCGCAACGAGGATGTCGGCCTGCCGGCAGATCGCGGCGAGGTTCTCCGAGCGACTGTGGCAGATCGTCACGGTGGCATCGCCGCCGGTGCCGCGCGACGCGAGGAGGAGCGCCAGCGGTTTCCCGACGATGTCGCTGCGACCGATGATGACGGCGTGCTTTCCTGCCGTCTCGACTCCGGCATCGATGAGCATGCGTTGCACGCCCGCCGCCGTGCAGGGGACGAACCGGGGACGCCCCTGCGAAAGAAGCCCGGCATTCTCCGGATGGAATCCGTCGACGTCGCGGTCGGCAGGCACCGCATCGAGGACCCGCTGCGTGTCGACATGCCCGGGCAACGGCAGTTGCACGAGGATGCCGTCGGCCGGCCCCTGCTCGTCGCGGGCGAGGGCCCCGACGAGTTCCACGAGCGCCTCGGTGTCGGCCGTCGCCGGCACGCGCACCACCTCGGCCTCGATCCCCACCCGCGCCGCCGCGCTCGCCTTGCTCTTCACGTAGGAGGCGCTCGCCGCCATCTCCCCGACGAGCACGACGACGAGCCGCGGCACTCGCCCCGCCATCCGCGAAAACGTCGCCACTTCGTCGCGGAGCGAGTCCTCGATCCGCCCGGCGAGGGCCTTGCCGTCAAGCAACTTGGCTGTCATCGGCTCTTCTCCTCCGTCCAGATCGTCCAGCGGCGGTCGATCGCCGCCTCCTCGGCATTTCCTGCGTGGAAGACGACGAGGTAGCGGAGGACGAGCGTCCCCCCCTGCGGAATTGTGTGGTTACCGGCTCCCTCCGGCTCGCCGGCGAAATCGTGGATCCCGAAGGGATTGGCCCCCGAGAGGCCGTATTCACGGGCATGCCACCAGGTCGGATGGCGGAGATTGGCAGGATGATCGAGCATCGCGATCCCGTAGGCCTTGCCGTCGACTTCGCCGGAGTAGTCGACCCACCGGGCCCGCTTTCCCCACGCCGCGGCGTCGACGAGCCCCTCGGAATTGACGAGCCTGCCGCTGGCGCCCCGAGAACCGTTGGAATCTTTCGGCTGGAGCTGCGGGCGGACGCGGAGGGCGAAGCTCCCTTCCTTCGTGTCGCCGAAGGTCACCGCCCCGGCATCGGCGACGAGCTCGAGCGTGACCTCGATCGACCGCGCCGCCTCATCGGCGGAGAAGACCATCGTCCGATGCTCGGTGAGCACCGGCTTCCCGTCAGCATCGACCCATCGGCTCGTCGTCTCGAGGATCGCCCTTTCCCCGCTCTCACAGCGGTCGATCGAGACATGCTCGACATGGGGAACCGGCCCGTCGGGGCCGGCACCATGGGCCCGCGGCGCCCAGAAGTCGAGGCCGTTGACGCTGCCGTGCGTAAACCAGAGCGATTCGTGGTGGGGATGATCCTCAGGCTCCCCCGCCACCCCCTTCTCGATCGGCCACGATCGCGTCAGGGGGACGCCGCCCGGGGCGTGGAGCGGATAGAGGATCGGCTTGTCATGCCCGGTAAAGCGGTAACTCGTGAACTCCGCGCCATTGATCGTCACCGTCACCCGGTCGTCGTGCCGGCCGAGGTCGACCCAGGCCCCCAGTTCGGGCTCGGCCGTCGCCAGCCGGGTTGAAAACTGGAGCGTTGAGAGCAGGATCGACGCGACGAAGACCGCGGTGCGGAGGCTCATGCCCGCCCCGCCTTGCCGGGATCGGAGCCGGTCGCCTGGAGAACGAGGACGCGGAGTTGGTGCTGAGCCTCGTCGAGAAGCCGGCGGTCGTCCCGGTCGAGATTCCCCTTCGTCTTCTCCTCGAGCATCGCGAGCATGCCGACGAAGTGCTTGGCCGTGGCCAGATTCGTCACCGATTGCTTCGTGATCGGATTCGGGATCCGCCCCAGGGCCATCAGGGCCTGGGTGAAGAGGGTGTGGACGAGGAACTCGAACGTCGCCGGCGGCGCGCCCCCCGGCCCCTCGGACAGATCCTCGCCATCCTCGCGGGAAGACACTGCTTCGTCGGACATCGGGGCCTCCTCGGGGAAAAAACGGACACGAATCGGGGGAAGGCAGCCTGAAGCTCAGCTGTTGCCGGCGGCCCAGGCACTGCCGGCGTGCCGCTCCACCGCTGCGGCGATGAGGCCGGAGAAGAGCGGATGGGCGGCGGTCGGCTTGCTCTTGAACTCGGGGTGGAACTGCACTGCCACGAACCAGGGATGATCGACGAGTTCGACGATCTCCACGAGCGAGCCGTCGGGGCTCGTCCCGGCGATCGCCAGACCGGCATCCTCGAGTTGACTGCGGTAGCGTTCGTTGAACTCGTAACGGTGGCGATGACGCTCGCTGATCCGGGTCGTTCCGTACGCTGCCGCGGCCTTCGATCCCTCGGCGAGGACGGCGGTCTGGGCGCCGAGCCGCATCGTCCCCCCCTTCACCTCCACCCCCTGCTGCTCCTCCATGAGGCAGATGACGGGATGCGGCGTGTTGCGGGCGAACTCGGTGGAGTGGGCGTCGGCGAGCCCGGCGAGATTCCGTGCCGCGTCGATGACGGCGCACTGCATCCCCAGGCAGATTCCCAGAAAGGGGAGCTTGCGGGCGCGGGCGAAGCCGATCGCCTCCACCTTCCCTTCGATCCCTCGCTCGCCGAAGCCACCGGGAACGACGAGCCCGTCGAAACCCGCCAGGAGCCGCTCGGCCCCCTCGCGCTCGAT
>CANGGT010000129.1 GCA_947453375.1 Planctomycetaceae bacterium | reverse complement strand
TGGAGAGCGACGGCGCCACCGTCGATGCGCGGAGCGATGTCCATGCCCTCGGCGTGATCCTCCACGAGCTCCTCACCGGCAGGCCTCCATGGGATGTCGCCGGGATGCCGGTCGTGGAGGCGGCGCGCACGATCCGAGAGTCGCCCGCCCCCCGCGCCGCCGCAGCCCCCCCGCGCCTCGCCGCCGTGATCGCCCGCTGCCTCGAGAAGGACCCGAAGCGTCGCTACCGCGACGCCGGTGAGCTCGCCGCGGCCCTGCGAGCCACCGCCGGTACCAGCGGTGGCTGGACGTTTCCCTCATGGCTCCGCTTTCCCCGGATTGCCGGCAAGACGCGGCGAAGCCGCGAAATCGTGCGTGGCACGTTCCTCGGGCTTCTCGTCGGGGCGGCCCTCCTGTTTGCCATTCAAGCGGTGCGCGACTGGGGAGCCATGGAGCGATCCCTCGGGGCGATCGTCGACGGCACCGCGGCGATCACCGCCCGGCTCCAGGGGAGCGAGTCGCTCGTCTTCGAGCATGGGTTTCGAACCGTCGAACAAGCCGACGCCGGCCGGTGGCTCGTGTCTTCCGACGGGATGCGAATCTGGAGCGAGGACTTCTCCACCCCGCGCATCAGCTACTGGGGGCCGGCAGGAAACGGCGTCGAGGGAACGCTCGTCTATCACTTCCAATTTCCGGTCGCTGCGGAGCGGATCGAGCTCCACGCCGAGGCAACCTGCTGGGATTTCGCCACCTGCCCCGAGCTGGGGCAGGGTCGTGGCGCAGCGAACGTGGAGGTGTCTTCAGACGGCAACCACTGGATCACCCTCCACGACGGCATCAGCGCCGGCACCTGGGGAGGCGTCAGCTGGTGGAACGCTGGCGACCTCCCCGCCGGGGCGGCCGGGACGCGAAGCCTGTGGCTCCGGGTCAGGCTCGTCGCCGAAGGGGTCGAGGATCCCGACTACACCGTCGCCCAGTTCGCCCGCTCCCACGCCGCCACCACGGCCGACGCATTTTCCATCAAGGCCTTTGCCCGAGGCGTTCCCGACGCGCAGCGCAGCGGGCGATGAGGGGCTGAGGGCCATGAGGGGCTGCGACCTCGGGCCCCGGAAAAGCGTAGCCCACGACCGGATCGATCCCCGCTCGCTTCACAGCGCGGCGCCTGAAAGAAACTCGTGCTGCACCGGGACGGTCACCCGCTCTCCCCCCTCGGCGACGAACGTCACGGCGCCGGGGGCATACTCGGCGGCCACCACCTTCCCGAATCCGGCCGGCACGCGCGTCACCCCTTGGACGTAGCGGATCTCCGTCGGCTTGTCGGCCGTAAACTCGATCGCCGTCGGCACACCGCGGCGGGTGAGGAGGTTTTGGCCCGCGGAGGCGGCGAGGCCATCGGCAAAGAAGCTCGTCACATCCTCGAGGCCGAGGCAGTTGTTGCGGCCGTTCCAGGGGCTGCCGTGGCGGCCCCGGTTCTCGATCCACAACAGCGTCGACCGCAGCACCCGCGGATCCTTGAGGGCATACCACAGCCAGCCCTCGTCGGTGCGCGTGGCGCAGGTCCAGGCGGTCGCTTCCTGTTTGCCAACCATCTGGAGATCCTGCTTGTTGACCACCTGAACGAGATCGGCATAGCCCTGTCGCGCAGGGAGACGCGTGAGATCGGCGTCGCCCGTTCCCTTCTCCAGGAGCGGCACATGGGCGAGATCGGCGAACGGGGCCGCGATCGCAAGCGCTTGGTATTCCCGCTTCGTCGGGTCGCTGAACCGCGAGGGATTGGTCATCCCGAAGTCGATCGGGCTCGTCGACACCCGAAACACCCCCGGCTCATCCGGCATGGCGAGCGTGGCATGATGGCCGCAGGGGGCGGGGCCTGAGAAGCCGGTGACGATGTGCCGCGAATAGACGGCGTTGTGCCCCTCGACGAGCGAGAGCTCCTTGACGATCTTCCCCTTGCGGGCCTGTGGCTCGAAGGCGAGGACGAGCGTGTGCCGGCCGCCGTCGTGCTTGGTGTCGACGTAGCTCCATTCCGCCCCCGCCACCTCGCCGTGCGGCGGATGCTGTTCATGGCGGAACTCATCCCCGTTGCCACCGAAGGGGAGGCAGAACCAATCCCCGCGCAGGGCCGTGAGCACCGGCGCCGGCAGATCCTTCAAGCCCTCGTTCTGCCACGGGCTGATGTGATACGGCTGCACCGGCTTCCCCGAATCCCGCAGGAACGTCACCGGCGCCATCTGCCCGCCAACCTTCGTCACCGCGAGGCGCACCTGCGGGCTCTCGAGAATCCACGACGGCTGCGCGTCGATCGTTTCGAGCTTCGCCTCCTCGGCGGTGGCGGCGGGGATCGTGGCCGCGAGGCAGAGGATCAAGACGATCCAGGCAACAGCGCGAAGCGACATCGGGGAAGACTCCTGCGGAAGTACGGACGGACATTCAGCCGATCGACACGCCGAGCGCTTCGGCGAGGGCCCGGCGCATCGCCGGCACGTCGGGGGAGACGCCGGTCCAGTGCCGGACGCCGATCACCCCCTGGTTGACGAGCATCCCGAGGCCGTCGATGCAGGTGCAACCTCGCCCCTTCGCCTCGCGGAGAAACGCCGTGTCGGGGGGGCTGAAGACGACGTCGGCAGCGACAAGGCCTGGGCGGAGGGACTCACGCTTCACCGGCACCCGGGCACCGCCGTCATAGAGCCCGATCGAGGTGCCGTTGATGACGACGTCGGCCGTCGCTGGGACGGCGTAGTCGCCCGTCCACTCGATAAACTCGGCGGCGGCAGAGGTCTGCCCGCGCAGGACACCGACAAGCTCCTCGCCGCGAGCCCGCGAGCGGTTGACGATGGTGATCTTCTTGGCACCGGCGAGGGCGAGTTCCACGGCGACGGCGCGGGCGGCGCCGCCGGCTCCGAAGAGGACGATCTCCTTGCCGGCAGGTGGCACGACTTCGGTCAGGCTCTCCAAAAAACCCTTGCCGTCGGTGTTTTCGCCGATGAGGCGATCCCCCCGGCGGACGACGCAATTCACGGCGCCGATGACGCGGGCGGAATCGCCCAGTCCGTCGAGGAGCGGGATCACCGTCACCTTGTGAGGCATCGAGAGGTTGAAGCCCTGAAATCCCATTGCCTTGGCGCCGGCGACAGCGGTGGCGAGATCCTCCGGGGCGACCTCCATGTTGACGTAGCGCCAGGGGAGATCGTGGTGGCGGAAGGCGGCCTCGACCATGGCGACGGTCGGGTTGCCGGCCGCCCCCTGCGACATCGAGCCGACGAGCGCCGGGCAGAAGTTTTTGGTGTCGGAAGAGCCCATGAGGAACGTGCTCGCGGGGTTAGTTGGCGGGAGCCGGCTCGCCGGCGGGGCGGAGATCGGGGTCGTTCACGGCGTCGGCCTTCCGGTAGAGGCTCGTGGGGATGAACATCTCGGGGGGGAGTTCCTCACCCTTCGAGTGGCGGAGGATCGCGTCGACGATCTGTTCCCCCATCTTCACCGGAAACTGGATCGGGTCGGCGTAGATCTTGCCGTCGCGGATCGCCTCCTTCCCCTCGGGCTGGCCGTCAAAGCCGACGACGACGACCTGTGTCGACTTCCCCGCCTTCTCGAGGGCACCGACGGCGCCGAGCGCCGAAGGATCGTTGATGGCGAAGATGCCGCGGAGATCGCCGTGGGCCTGGAGGGCATCCTCGGCCGCCTTGTAGCCGGAGTCGCGGGCGCCGCCCGCTTCGAGTTCGGCGACGATCTCGATCGCCGCATGCCCGGCGGGGAGGGCCGCATTGTGGGCATCGATCACCTCGCGGAAGCCACCGACGCGAAGCAAGCAACTCTCGGCCTGCTTGAAGTGGAGGATGGCCACCTTCCCCCCTCCGGCCCCGAGAGCCTCGATCATCGCGGTCGCGGCTTCCTTGCCGCCGCCGAAGTTGTCGGTGGCGATCTGCGTGACGACCTTCGCATCCTCGCCGCGGTAGGGGATGTCGACGGTGAAGACGGGGATGCCGGCGGCGTTCGCTTCAGCGATGACCGGGCCGATCGCCTTGGAGTCGCAGGGGGAGAGGACGATCGCCGACACTTTGCGGACGATGAAGTCCTTCACCTGATTCCCCTGCTTGGCGACATCCTTGTCGGCGCTCACGACCTGGGCGTAGAGCGTCTTCTCGCGGGCCTTGGCGGCGATCGTGTCGCCGATGAGCTTGAAGAATGGATTGTCGAGCGTGAGGAGCGAGACGCCGATCGTGCCGGCCGACATCCCGCCGGAGGCTCCGGCCGGAGGCCCACCTGACGACGTATCGGTCTCGGGGCGCTGCGGCCGCTGCGGCCGGGGCGGGGCAGCCGACTTCGAACAGCCCACTGGCACAAACAGCACCGCCACCGCGCCGAGTGCGAGGCTGGCGACGAGACGACGACGGGGCAGGGAAGAGACGACGCGAGCCATGCTGAAAACCCCCGGGGACCGCGGCCACGTCCGGATGACGCCGCCGACAGACTCGCCATCTTCGCTCACGCGGAACCGTTCTGCCAGCCCCGGAAGCGCTCGACGGCGCGCCCATGAACCAGATAAGGGCTGCTTCAGCGCTTCCGCTTGGCCGGCTTCTTCGCCGCGGGCTTCTTGGCGGCTGGGGGAGCCTTCGCCACGCGCTTCACGGCAGCCTTCTTCGCCACCGGCTTCTTGGCGGCGGCCTTCTTTGCCGGCTTCACACCCTTCTTCGCGGCGGCCTTGCGGACGCCGGCGCTGCGACGCGCGGCCCGGGCGGCCTCGACCTCGTCGAGGAACTCGTTGGCCTGCTCCTCGAGATCGGCCGCCGAGATCGGCTCGACCTCGTCGATGACAAACAGCGACAGTTCGCCGCGCCGCTGCTCTTCCATCAGCGCCTGGTACTCGACGACGGAGAGATCATCATGGTCCTCATCCTCGCTCGACAGATACTCAAATCCGACGCGGGCCTTCGCATCCCAACCGTCGACATGGAACTCGACGCCATATTCCCGGAACTGGAGATTGCGGGCGATCGTATAGCCCCGGGCCCGGAAGACTTTCGCGAGGAGATCACATCCAGCGGCTTCGGAGAGCGAGTCGAACATGGAGGGCGGGCTTCCTGGAAAGGGCGGGAAAGGGCCGGGGACGGGATAGGGAACAGGGCTGGCAACACCGGTGCGGGACGGCCGAAGAATAGCCGATCCAGCGGCGGAGGACACGCCCCCGAAAGCCGTCAGTCGCCGCGGCGCTTGCGGCGGAGGTCCTTCTCCCGCTGCTTCTTCTGCTTGCGGCGCTCGTCGGCCGTCAGCCGCTTGCCGGTATCCCCCTTCGGCTTCCCGAGGCGCATGCCGGGATTGGCCATCTGCCCCTGCATCGCCTGCATCTGCTGGACGCGCTCGCGCATCCCCATCCCCGCCATCCCCTTCATCATCGCCGACATCCCGTCAAACTGCTTGACGAGATCGCTCACTTCCTGGAGTTGCACGCCGGCCCCGGTGGCGATCCGCCGGCGGCGCTGCTGGTCGATCACCTTGCCGGGATTGCGGCGCTCCTGGGGGGTCATCGAATCGATGATCCCGAACAGCCGCCCCATGTCCTTGTCGAGGTCGGCATCGCCGACGAGCTCCTTGAGCTGCCCCATGCCGGGAATCATTCCCAGCACCTTGCCGATCGGCCCGAGGCGGCGCGTCTGCTGGAGCATCTTCTTGAAGTCGTCGAGCGTGAACTCCCCCGTGCGGAGTCGCTCCTCCTGACGGGCCATCTCGTCTTGGTCGAACTTCCGCTGCGCTTCCTCGACGAGCGTTACGACGTCGCCCATTCCCAGGATCCGCCCCGCCATCCGCTCGGCGTGGAAATCCTCGAGGGCCTCGATCTGCTCGCCGGTGCCGATGAACTTGATCGGCACGCCGGTGACGCTCTTCACGGAGAGCGCGGCGCCGCCACGGGCGTCGCCGTCGAGCTTCGTCATGATCACGCCGTCGAGCTCGAGGGCGTCATTGAAGGCCTTGGCGCTGCGGACGGCGTCCTGGCCGGTCATCGCGTCGACGACGAGGTAGACCTGATCGGGGCCGACGGTGTGGTCGATCCGCTTGAGCTCGTCCATGAGCGCCTGATCGATCGCCAAGCGACCGGCGGTGTCGAGGATGACGACGCTCGCCCCCTCCTTCCGCGCCCGGGCCACGCCGGCGTTGCAGACGGCGACCGGATCGGTGACCCCGTCGGGGGTGTGGACCGGGACGCCGAGCTGGCGGCCGAGGATCGCCAGCTGCTCGATGGCCGCGGGGCGCTGGAGATCGGCCGCGACGAGCATCACGCCGCGCCCCTGCTCCTTGATGCGCCGCGCGAGCTTGGCGCAGGATGTCGTCTTGCCTGAGCCCTGCAGCCCGCAGAGCATGATCACCGTCGCCCGCCCTGTTTGGAGGTGGAGCGAATGATCGACCGGCCCCATGAGGTTGACCAGCTCACGGTGGACGATCCCGACGAGCTGCTGGGCCGGGTCGAGGGTCTCGAGGACCTTCGCCCCGATCGCCCCCTCCACGACCTTGTCGAGGAACGTGTCGACGACGTCATAGGCGACGTCGGCCTCGAGGAGGGCCGTGCGCACCGCGCCGAGCCCCTCGCGCATGTTCGACTCGGTCAGCTTGCCGCGGCCCCGCAGGGAGGCAAGGGCACTGGTCAGCGAGGCCGAGAGCGATTCGAACATGGCGGCTCCTGGGTGGGGTGGGAGCCGGGATTATAGGCCGGGACGAATCGGTTTCCCGTCCCCACCCCGGACACGGGCCGCCGCCGGCCCGCGGGGCCCGAAAGCGTGGGGCCCCGCCGCGGGAATCAGTGGATCATGCCGCCGTCGTTGCAGCAGGGGGCCGCAGCCGCTCCGCCGCAGCTCTCACAGCCATCGCCACAGGCCGGCGCCGAGCAGGGAGCGGCCATCGGGGCGGCGTAGACCGGGGCGGGAGCGGAAGACCCACAGCCCCCCAGGCAGCCGCCAAACTCCATGAACGAGGGGCGCCGCGAGGAGGAGCAGCCGCTCCCCCCCATGCAGTTGCAGCCGGGAGCCGCCACGAGCCCGGCAACGAGGGCGACAAGGCAGAACGCACGAGTCATCGGATGAGTCTCCACCACGGACGAAGCGGTCCCACCCCGAAATCGCTCGGAGGGGTGCGGCGTCAGGGACGCCGTCGGTGAAAACCTAGCTCACGGATCGGACACGCGATCCGGGGGCGGCGGATTCCTGTCGGCTCAAACCCCGCGCGGGATTCATCCGCTGCCGGTCGTGCCGGTCGTGCCTTGGGCGCGGTCTGCGGACGATGCCCGCTCACCTTCCGCGGCGGAGTGACGAAGAGAGGAAAGCTGCACAGCGAGGGTCGGGGTTTCGGAGGACGTCGGCGAGCGGGACTGGGGTCCGCCTGCCGTCCACCACCCCCCCGTGCACCCAGGGACATGCGCTTCGACATCCTCACCGCCATCCGGGCCGGCGTCACCCGCCGCCGGCCCGCCTCCGTGAAGCCCACGATCGGTGCCATCGCCTGGCTCGCCGCCCTGGGGGCACTGCTGCTTCCGGCAGCGCGGGGCGACGACCTGCCATGGTGCCCGCCACCAGCGCTCGATGAACTCGACCCCTGCGACGAGCCCGCCATGGCGTCCCCGGAGTCGGCCCCCTGCGCGGCCGAGGGCACCGGGGCCGACGCCGCCTGCTCAGCCGCGGCGTCCTGCCGGCAGCGGGATGTGTGGTCGGTGATCACCCGCGGGCTCCCCGACATCGGCCGAATGCCGACCGACGCGCATCCAGGCGTGGAGCGACTCGACGCCCGCGGGTGCTGGCAGAAGACCGATCTCAGCGGTCTCCTCGAGAATCCGCGGCAGCCGCTCCTCGTCTTCATTCACGGCAACCGCTACGACCATGGCTCGGCGCGCGAGCAGGGGCTCCTCCTCGCCGCCCGGACGTGTGCCACCTGCGCCGACGCGGCCGACGTCCGGACCGTGATCTTCTCCTGGCCGAGCGACAAGCAGGGAATCCTTCTCCGCGACAGCCGAGCGAAGTACGAGCGGGCCGTCACCGAAGGGCACTACCTCGCCTGGCTTCTCTCGCAGGTGGAACCCGACCGCCCGGTGGCGATCGTCGGCTACAGCTACGGGGCGCTGATCGCGCTGGAGGCGCTCGAGGATCTCGTCCACGCCGAGTGCGCCGGACGGAGCGACGTCCGGACCTGGACCGACCGGACAGCCCCGCTCCACCTCGTCCTCGTCGCGGGGGCGGTCCGTCAGGATGCCTTCGCCCCGCGTGGCCCCTACCGGGAAACGCTCCCCTGCATCGACCGCCTCACGGTCCTCTACAACTCCGACGACATCGCCCTGCGGTTCTTCGAGTACGTCGATCGCTCCCTGCGGACCGAGGCCCTCGGCCACGACGGCATGCCGGCGGCCTGGGTCCCCCGCGGCATCGGCTTCAGCCAGGTCGACTGCGCCGGGATCGTCGGCCCCAGCCACCGCTTCAAGAACTACCTCGCCTCGTCGGCGCTCATGCGGCGGATCTGCACCGATGCCGGACGCGGACTCTGCTGTGGCCCCCGCGACGCAACGTGCCCTGCCACATCGGCGACCGACGCCGATTCCACGGCCGCCGACGGGGTTGTCAACGCCTGCCCGTGCGGCCATTGAGCCTGCCGGCTCCGTGGGGATGACGACGCGGCGCGGGTGTCAGGCTGCCCGGCGGACGGTGGCCTGATCGCGGTACAGCCGCGCTTCGACCATCTTCCGGGCCACCTCGCCGATCGTCGTTTCAGCACGCCATCCGAGGCGCTCGGCCGCCCGGCTGGGATCGGCGCGGAGGCGGCGAACCTCGTCGCGCCGCAAGAACCGCTCGTCACAGACGACATGGCGACGCCAATCGAGCCCGACGCGGGAGAACGCTTCGGCGACGAACGTCTCGAGCGCCACGGAAACTCCGGTGGCGAGGACGAGATCCTCAGGGCTCTCCGTCTGGAGCATGGCATGCATCGCCACGACATACTCCGGCGCCCAGCCCCAGTCACGCTCCACGGAGAGGTCGCCGAGGGCGAGCGGTTGGGTGTCTCCGGCGGCGATCCGGCAGGCGCCGGCGGTGATCTTTTGGGTCACGAAGCGCTCCGGCCGGAGCGGGCTTTCGTGGTTGGAGAGGATCCCCGTGCAGGCCCACAGCCCGTGGAGTCGCCGGTACTGATCGACCTGCGCGAAGGCGGCCGCCTTCGCCAGGGCGTAGGGATCGGCAGGGCGTAGTGGGGTCGATTCGTCGACCGGCTCACCGGCGTTGTCACCGTACATCGCCGTCGATCCGGCGAACAACAACCGCGTCGGGAGGCGCGTCAATCGAACCGCCTCGAGGAGATTCACCGTGGCGCCGGCGATGCTCTGGAACGTCGCCGCCGGCTGCTCGAACGACAGCGCGATCGACGACTGGCCGGAGAGGTTGTAGAGCTCGTCGGGACGGACCGCTTCGAGGAGCGCGACGGTGGCCTCGAGATCGGACGGGGCAAGCGCCTTGATCGCGACACGCCGCTCGAGGCCAAGGGCGGCAAGGCCGCGGCGGTCACACGTCGCCGGGTCGCGGCTCGTCCCCACGACCCGATACCCCAGATCGAGGAGGTGGGCGGCGAGGTAGGCACCGTCCTGGCCGCTGATGCCGCAAATGAGCGCCGTCGGTTCCGGTCGGTGGATGCGTGCCATGGTTCGCCTTCGGACCCTTCTGACCAGTGCTGCGTCAACCCGCCGACTGCTGCGCCACGAACCACGCCGCCGTCCGGCCGATCCCCTCCTCGAGCCCCACCTCGGGGCGCCAGCCGAGGACCGTGCCGGCGCGGGAGGCATCGACGAGGTTCGAGCGGAGGTCGCCGGGGCGGGCTGGGCCGTGAAGCGGCGCCGGATACGAAACCGTTCGCCCCGCCTCCTTCATCACGCCGACGAGTCCCTGACGAATCCGAGCCTCGAGCGCGACGACGTCGGTGCCGATGCCCGTGCCGATGTTGAGGCTCGTGAGTTGCCCGCGGGGAACGACTGCGTCGGAGGCTGTCAGGGCGAGGAGATTCGCGCGGGCGACGTCCTCCCCGTAGACATAGTCGCGGACGTAGTGGCCGTCGCCGTTGATCGTGGCCGTCTGGCCGGCGAGATAGCGCTTGAGAAAGATCGCCACCACCCCCGCCTCGCCGTGCGGGTTCTGCCGCGGGCCGTAGACATTCGCGTAGCGCAGCGCGATCGCCCCGAGGCCATGTTCGGCCGCGTAGAACTTGAGATACCGCTCGCCGACCCACTTCGTGATCCCGTAGGGGCTGACCGGATCGGCGGGGGTCGCCTCGGGGGCCGGGCTCGTCTGCTCCCCGTAAAGCACTCCGCCCGAGGAGGCGAACACGACCCGTCCGCAGTTCTGTGCCACCGCGGCATCGAGGACGTTGATCAGGCCGATGGCGTTCACCTCGGCATCGAACAGCGGCTCGCGCACCGACCGGCTCACCGACATCTGCGCCGCCTGGTGGCAGACGACGTCGGGGCGGAAGGCGGCGAAGGCGGCCAACACCGCGGCTCGATCACGGATGTCGACGACATGGAGCGGCACCGTGGCGGGGAGATTGTCGCGCGAGCCGGTCGAGAGATCGTCGATCACCCCCACCTCGTGCCCCGCAGCCAGGAGGGCATCGGCGACGTGACTGCCGATGAATCCCGCACCACCCGTGACCATCACTCGCATGCTCAGGCCGCCTTTCGCTCGAGGACCTCGTCGTAGACGTCGAGGTAGCGGGCAGCAGCCCGCTCCCACGTGTAGGTGGCAGCGTGAGCCACTTGAGCCGCGGCGAAACCGGGCGTCGAACGGGAAGAATCGAGCCCATCACGCACCACACGGAGCATTTCGTCGGGCTCGAACGTGTCCCACCACCCAGCCCGATCGCCTGCCACCTCGGGGAGACTCGTCCGCCGCGCGGCGAACACCGGCCTGCCACACTGCATCGCCTCGAGGACGGGGAACCCGAAGCCTTCGGTGAGCGACGGGAAGAGAAACGCCTCGCAATGCTCGTAGAGCCACTGCCGGTCGCCGTCCGACACTTCCCCCGGCATGAACACCCGGCCCGTCAGCCCGAGCCGGGCCACCTCCTCCTCCAGGAACGCGCCGTACGGGGTCGCCTTGCGGCCGGCGATCACCAACCGCAGGTCGGTGGTCCGCGCGATCATCCCGAGGAGGACGTGGCAATTCTTGTGCGGCAGCGCGGCCCCGACCGTGAGCAGGAACGGCCCCGGCGTGAGGAACGAGGGCCTGACAGGGGAGGCGACGGCCGCCGGTGGCAGGCCGTTGGAGACGACATGGAGCGGCTTGCCGCGGAGCGCGAGTCGCTCGCGCACGTCGTCGGCGACAAACTTCGAGATCGTGACGACCGCCGCCGCCCGATCGACCTTCGCCTGCACGGCGGCGAGCTTGCGGCGGACAGCCGCCGGCCGGCTCCGGTGGCGCTCGTCGTGGAGGAAATTGAGATCGTGGATCGTGAGGACGACCGGCACGCGCGGGTCGAGCGGCAGGTATTTCGACGACTGGCTGGTGACATGCCACAGGTCGTAGCCGCCGTCGGCACGGAAGGGGCGCACCAGCGGCCTGAGGAACCGGGCGAACGACTCCTTCCGCCAGGGACTGACGTCGATGTGCTCCACGGCGCCGTCGTGGAAGTACCGCACCGTCGGCCGGCTCGCGTCGCCGCGCGGCGGAAGGAAGAGGACCGGCTCGATGCCCCGGCCGGACGCCGACAGGATCCCCTCGGCGAGATACCGGCAAAACCGCCCCAGGCCGCAGTTGGCATGCCGCACCTTCTCCAGGTCGATGACGACCCGGGGGCGTGCGGCGCGGTCGCGAAGCGTGGGTGTGCGTGGCATCAATGCGTGGGCCCGACGAGCGGGC
>CANGGT010000128.1 GCA_947453375.1 Planctomycetaceae bacterium | reverse complement strand
CGGCAACCGGCTGGAAGATCGGCCAGAGATTGGCCACGGGAAGGATCGAGAGGACGATCAGCGCGGCAGCGAGTCCGATCCGTCGATCGTGTCGTGCTCCCCAGGCAAGTGCGGTGCCAACGACGGCGAGGATGAAGAGGGCGCGCGGGAGCGGGAGGTGATCGAGCGACGAGAGTTGGTAGTCGGCACTTTGATTGAAGGGCCAGAGAATGAGTTGGGCGTCGAGGGCGAGGATCCGCGGTTGAATGGCGATCGCTGCCTGGAGCGATCCGCCGAGGGGGACAGGCTTGCCGAAGATCCGCGACTCCGCAGGCTCGAGGAGGAATCGGGCGGCAAGAAACGCCGCCACGACCAGCGTCGTCCCGCCGATCGCCGGCGCCCAGAATCGCCGCGGCTCGTTCCGGCCGAAGAGCCCCCAGGCGACAAGGAGCAGGGGCGGCAGCACGATCCCCGATTCCTTGCTCGCGATGGCCAACAGGGCGCAGCCCACGCACGCTGCAACGCGCCAGGCGGTGACGTCCGCCGGCCCGGCGGCCGCGCCCTCTGGCTGCGGCAGGGAGCGGCTCGGCGCGATGACCAGCGCGGCGAGCGTGAAGGTGGCGACGAGGAGATCCTCCCGGTAGCTCGGCTCACAGACCGTCTCGGTGACGATCGGATGGAGGGCGAAGACGAGCGCCCCGATGGCTGCCGGCGTGAGCAGCCCAGAGTCCGGGCCCGAGGCCTTGAGTCGATCGAGGAGGAGCCAGACGAGCACCACGTTGAGCACGTGGAAGAGGACGCTCGTGAGGTGGTAACCGAAGGGATTTTTCCCCCAGATCGCGGCGTCGAGCATCAGCGACGCGAGCATCGCCGGCCGGTTGAAGTCGAGGACGTCCATGCCGAGGACGCGGCCGCTGAGCACGGCTGGCCAGTTGGCGGCGTCGTGGAGAAATGGATCGGTGAGAATCTGAATCCGCGAGTCGTAGACGAAGCCGCCGCCCAGTGCCGGTACGAACGCGAGAAACGTCGCGGCGGCGAGGAGGCCGATGGTCCCCCAACGCCTCCCCCGGGATGCGGCCATGCTCACCCCCCGACGGCCAGCCGCAGCGCCACCCGGCAGGCCGTCTCGTACGCTTCGAGATCGAGTTGCTCCTTCGTGGTGTGGATCTCCATCTGGCCGCAGCCGAGCGTCACGGTGGGTACGCCATTGACCGCCATCCAGTTGGCGTCGAGTCCACCGTTGGAAACCTCCGTTCGCGGCTTGAGCCCCTCGGCCCGCACCGCATCGATCGCCGCCACCACGCACGGCTCGTCATCCCCCAGGCGGAAAGCCTCGTAATCGAGATGACCGTCGCAGACGACCTTGCCAGACTTGCCCGCGGCGTTCTTCACCCGCTTCGCCGCGTCCTTGAAGGCCGTCTCGATCGCCTTGACGATCTTCTTCCGGAAGGCGGAATCATGGCTGCGGGCCTCGACGCGGAGATGGGCCGACTCGGCGACGACGTTCGTGGCGGCGCCGGAATGGATGACGCCGACGTTGCTCGTCCCCCGCTTCCCTTCCTTCTCGATCAGACCGTGCCAGCCATGCTCGACGAGGTCGGCGACGGCCAGCGACGCGATCGCGATCGCCGAGATCCCCTTTTCCGGCGCGACGCCGGCGTGGCTGGGCATCCCCTCGATCGCGACGTCCATCCGGTAGCCGCCGGTGGCACCGACGGTGATCTTCTCGACGGCGCCGCCGTCGAAATTGAACGCCAGCCCGGGCTTGCCGAGATCGGCGGCGGAGACGTACCGGGCCCCGTAGAGGCCGACCTCCTCTTGGATTCCGAACAGGAACGTCAGTGGTGGGCAGGGGAGTCCGCGTCGCAACACCTCGAGCGCCGTCGTCAGCACCACGCCGACCCCGGCTCGGTCGTCGGCGCCGAGGCCGGTGGTCGGATCGGCGCTTTTCACGAATCTGCCGGCGACCACCGGCTTGGCACCGACGCACACCGGCACCGTGTCCATGTGGGCCATGAACAGCCGCCGCGGCCCGGGCACCGTACCGGGAAGCTTGACGATGAGGTTGCCGACGTTCCCTTTGATGGGCGTCTTCGTGTGGGCGCTGTCAAAGTGGATCGCAGAGGCGGGGCAGCCGGCGGCCTTGAGGTGGTGGACGATCCGCTCGGCGATCGCCTTCTCGTCGCCGGAGACGCCTGGAATCGCGAGGAGATCGAGAACGAGCTTCCGGGCTGCGGCCAGATCGGGCGTCGGCACGGCGCCTCCCGCAGGCTGCCGTACACTGGCGGCGGTGCTCTTGGACTTGACCGGACGGGAGGGCTTGGAGGTTGCCATGAGAGTTTTCCTCGCGGGGATCATGCAGGGCTCGCACGTGGGGGCGCTGGTTCATGATCAGAATTACCGGGCCGAGCTGCGCGACGTCGTGCAGCGGCGCTGGCCTGATGCGGAAGTCTACGACCCTCATGCCGGTCATGCCAATTCGGTTGGCTACTCGCTCGATCGTGCCCGCGAGGTGTTCGACGGGCACGTGGCGATGTGCAGAGAGTTCGATCTCGTCATCGCGTTCGTGCCCGAGGCTTCGATGGGGACGGCGATCGAGATCTGGGAGGCCTGTCGCCACGGCCGGGCGGTGATCACGATCACGCCGCTGGTGCACAACTGGGTCGTTCAGCTGACGAGCCTGGCGGTCTATCGCGACCGTGAAGCGTTCGAGGCGGCCCTTACGGGAGGGGAGATTGACCGCCTCCTCCTCCGCCACGCCGCCGGGCGGCAAGCCTGACCGCCTCGGCGAGGGAGGGGGCGCAACGCTCGTCGACCTCGGCCACCGGCCCGCCGTTCGTGGCCGCCGCGTCGAGCCATTCGGCCGTCAGCAGAGCCTCGGTCGTCCGGTCAGCCGCCATCACCACCTCGGCTGACGCAAGCGCCGCTGATACCAACCCGTGGACCCGCTCGTCGTGCCGGGCGGCGGTGAGATCGTGTGGGCCGACGTGGACGACCACCGGCACGCCGGTCTCGACTGCCAGATCGGCGAAGATCCCCGCATGGAGGACGAGGATCACGTCCGGGTCGAAGCCATCGACCGCCTCCGCGATCGCCTGCCTGGCCGTCTCGCGGACGAGGCCGAGCAGCGGGGCGGGGATCGTGGGGCTCGTATCGAGGAACGCTTGGGGTGTGCCATCGCGGACAGCCCGGGCAAACTTTCGGTTGGCCGCGGCGATGTCGCGGAGATGAATGCCGTGGAGGCCGGGGGTGGGCGCCTCGAGCGCCGAAACCGAGGCCGGTCCGCAGGCCAGCACGTCGATTCGCTCCGGGAGGAGCCAGTCGCGGCAACGGAACACCCGGCTGTGGGGTGGGTCGCAACAGCCGTGGTCGACAAGGAGCAGCCGCATACCGGTCGTTGCCTCTGGAAATCGGCTCACCACCAACCGGCCTGTCGGCCGACCGCCAGCCCGAGGGCCATCCAGGCCGCTGCGCCCCAATCATCCGCCATGATCCCCAAGCCGCCGTGCCCCTCGTCGAGTTGCCGGCACGGGAATGGCTTCCAGATATCGAAGAGCCGGTGGAGGAGAAAGGCTGCGAGGAAGAGCCACGGCGTCCGCTCGCCGGCTGGCACGAGGAGCAGGCCGAGGGGGACGCTTGCCATCTCGTCCCAGACGATGGCGCCGGGGTCGCTCCCGCGCCCCATCTGCCGGGCGGCGAGCCCGCAGATCGGGATGCCGATGACGCACAAAAAAAGCACGAAGGCGGCCTCGACGGCCACCGGGCAACCGAGCGCCGCTGCCGCTGTCGAAAGCCCGATGCCGAGGGCCGCCCCGAACGTGCCCGGGGCCCGGGGGATCCGCCCCACCCACCCGCAGGTGGCAAGGACCACCGCCGGCTCCGACCAGGGGACGCCCTCGGTGGCACTGGCGGCTTTGACGGTCCCGGGGGGCCGGTCTGGGGAGGGGGATGTCATGGGGGGCGGGCCCTGAAACGGAGTCGAGAACGGGAGCCGTCTGGGGTGATCGCGGTCGCACAGCCGCGCTGGCCGGCAGCACAGTCTACGGTTCCGTTCGGGGCCCGTCCTCCATATCGGAAGGGGCCGGGTGCGGTAGAATGGAAAGCTTCACCCCCTCCCCGAGTTTCCGCACAGGCGACCATGGAAAGCACGCCAGCTCCCGCCGATCCTGCCGGCATCGGCAGACTCGAACTTGTCGAATACCCCCACCCGGCCCTCCTGCGGCGCACCAGCCCTCTGGTGCGGATCGACGACGACCTCTGCAATGCCATCGATCAGATGTTCGAGATCATGTACGACGCTGTCGGGGTGGGGCTGGCGGCCAATCAGGTTGGCCTCCCCTACCGGCTGTTCATCGTGAACCTCGAGGCCAATCCCAATTCCGGCGAGGAGCTGGTGTTCATCAATCCGACCCTCTCTCGGCCGCGTGGGACGGCGCTCCAGGAGGAGGGATGCCTGAGCCTGCCGGGACTGCGGATGGATGTTCGCCGCCCGGAGAAGGTGGTCCTCGACGCCTGGACCCTCGAGGGGGAGCAGGTGCGCCTCGATCTCGACGGATTCCTCGCCCGCGTCGTGCAGCACGAGTTCGACCACCTCGAGGGGCGCCTTTTCACCGATCGGCTCCCGGACGCCGCGGCACTCGAAGCCCGTCGGGTGCTCGACACGATGCACGAGGTGTATGTCGGTAAGCAATCGCGCGGCGAGCTTCCTCCCGACGCCCACTACCAGGCCGAGCTGGCGCGGCTCGAGGCCGCGCGCTGCACGCCTGCTGGTCCGGCCCGGGGGAGTGCCTGATGGAGCCGGCACACGAGCCGGGGAAGGTGGCCGGGCTGCGGATCGTCGTCATGGGCACCGGGCCGTTCGCTGTGCCGATGTTCCGCGCGCTCCTCGCTTCCCCTCACCGCGTCGTCGCGCTGGTCACCCGCCCGGACAAAGCCGCGCCAGGAAGGCGGGCTCCCGTCAATCCGATGCGCGAGGCGGCGGAGGAAGCCGGCGTCGCGGTGACGGCGCCGCAGCGGATCAACGATCCTGCAGCGATCGACGAGCTTCTGGCCCTCGCGCCCGATCTGTTCGTCGTCTGCGACTACGGGCAGATCCTGGCGCCTGCCGTGCTTGAAGTGGCTCGGTTGGGCGGCATCAATCTTCACGGCTCGCTCCTTCCCCGGCACCGCGGTGCGGCGCCAGTGCAGTGGGCGATCCTGGCCGGCGACGAGGTCACCGGCGCCTGCTGCATCCACATGACCCCGCAGCTCGATGGCGGCAGCGTGATCGTGGCCCAATCGACCCCGATCGGTGCGACCGAAACCGCCGCGCAGCTCGAGGCCCGACTGGCGGCCTTCGGACCGGAGCTCGTCCTCGACGCCATTGAGCGGGTCGCGGCGCCACACCGGGCGACCGAGGCCGTCGGCACACCGCAAGATCCGGCGCTCGTCACGAAAGCGCCGCGGCTTTCCAAGGCCGACGGGATCATCGATTGGAATCTCGCGGCGGCGCGGATCGCGCGGATGCCGCGCGGCCTCGATCCCTGGCCGCGGGCGACGACCTTTCTCCATGCAGCCGGGGGCGATTCTGGCGCGGGCCCGACGCGGCTCGTCCTCGAAGAGGTGGTCGTGGGGCCCGCGGCGCCCCACGGCGCGCAGGCCGGCTCGATTGTCACGCTCGACGACGCCGGAATCGTGGTCGCCTGCGGCGACGGTGGCACGGTGGTCATTCGCCGCGTTCTTCCAGAGGGGCGGCGGTCGATGGCGGTAGCGGAGTTTCTCCGCGGCCGCTTTCTCGGCGCTGGCTCCCGGATGGAGCGGAGTTGACGATCCGCCGTCGGCGGCGCGGTGGCACCGGCTGCCGGTCTCCGATTTTCATCGGAGCTCAAAAACGATCGCTTTTCCCTGCCCGCCGACCGAGACGAGCCTTTCAGCGGATGAGTCCAATTTCGTCGTTCGCCGTGCGCTGAACGAAGTCGCCGGCGCGGCATCATCCAATCGCCGAAAGCCGATGCTCACAACGGGGCATCCTCCCAGCCCAAGCAGATCGTGTCCGTTGAGAGACCTCAGGCAGGTTGATCTTCCGGCTCGACGACCACCGAACCGAAGCGTTTCGACAGTTGGTTATCTGGAGCGTCGCAGTTCAAGGTAGCGTAGGATGTTTGGAGTCGCCGACACCCATTGATGCAGGTGCGACGCCCTCGGCAGGATGACGACTGTGACGACCCATTTTCCAAGTATGTCTGGATCCGTCTGGATCAAAGGACGACCCGTTTCTATCGATGACGGGGGACCAACCTCCCAGCCTTACGACGCTGGTGCGGCGAGTCTCTTTGCCACGGTCGGAGGGATCGAGGTGATCGAGGCGGCAGCCCGGCTTTTTCCGGAAAAGATCGCCGTGGACGATGGCGTCTTGCAGCTCACCTACGCGCAGTTCATCGACCGTGTCTACGGTCTGGCCCAACGGCTCCACGCCACAACGGCGCCCGGCACGACGGTGTGCTCGTTGGTTCCCAATACCGGTGTGGCGCCGATCATCGTCATGGCCTGCGCCTTGACCGGTCGGCTCCTGGTTCCCATCGACGCCAGTCACCCCCTTGACCGTCAGGCCGCGATCTTTGCCGAGTCTGGTGCGCAAGCGGTACTGCTGGCCCACGGCGAGGTCGTCGACGAGAGTTTCATTCCCGCGAGCCTGCCCCGTTTGCTTGTCGATCCCCTTGTCGAGACGCACGCCGCGCGACCGACGCATCCCTACGACCCCAGCCGGCCGTTGTTCGTCAGTTTCACATCCGGTAGCACAGGCCGTCCCAAGGGAGTCGTTTCGGGTGGCCGCTACGGCGCCGCCGCGATCGGCCAATTCATCGATATGTTCCACCTGGGGCCCAGCGACGTCATCCTCGGCTTGGCGTCGCTGAGCACCGGTGGAGCACGTGACGCTTTCGCAGCCCTCGGCGCCGGCGCCTCGATCCGCATCCTGGATATCCGCGCGGCAGGGGTCATGGAGGCGTTGAAGGTTCTTGATCGAGACAAGATCACCGTTCTGAGCTTCATTCCATCAGCCTTGCGGATGATTCTGGGAATCGAGGGCGCCGCGCAGGCCTTTCGCCACCTGCGGGTGCTGGACCTGCACGGAGAACGGATCCTGGCCAGCGACATCGAACTCTTTCGACGCACGTTGCCTCCCACGTGTCACATCAGCATCACCATGGGGTCGGTCGAGGCCGGTGCTGTGTTCAGTTGGTTCGTGCGCGACGATCGAATCGATGGATCGCTTGTTCCGGTCGGTTACATCATGCCCGGCCGCAGCGTCGCGCTGCTGGGTGACGACGGACTCCCCGTGGCGGATGGCGAAGTGGGAGAATTGTTCGTGCGAGGAGCCATGGCAATGGGTGCCTGGAGGAACGGGGCCAGAACGCAGGGACCGTTTCTGCCTGACCCGGATGATCCGGAATCATCCATCTATCCAATGGGCGACCTCATGCGCCGCCGGGCCGACGGATTATTCGAGTATGTCGATCGCAAGGATCGGCGAGTGAAGATCCGCGGATTGTGGGCCGATTTGGGTGAGATCGAGGTGGCAATCCGAAGCATGGACTGCGTCTCTGACGTGGCTGTGATAGCTGCAGCAGAGCCCTCGGCAGCAGAGCGTGTGTGTGCCTTCATCGTTCTGAAAACCGGTGCGACGCCCCCCTCCCTCGGCGCGGTTCGCAGGGCCGTGGCGGAGCAGACGGCCGAGCACATGGCGCCGGAGGACGTCGTTGTCCTGGAGATCATTCCCCGGCTTGCAAACTTCAAGCCTGACATGGTGCGGTTGAAGGCTCTTGCCGCAGCGCATCGTGAGTGATCGGGGCCACTGGTAAAGCCATGGGCCCAACCGATCAACGGGTCGATCTTGTAGCGGCCGTGAAAAACGCGTGGGAGTTGTCCCTTCCACGCGTTCCCTTTGATCTGCACGCGAACTGGAGCGACATTGGCCTTGACTCTCTGAAAGCCCTCGAGTTCATCCTCCGGTTGGAGCTCAGCCTGGGGCGGAAGGTCGGCTTCGACGGCATGACGGCTCAGTCCACGGCCGCCGATCTCCTCCGCCGGCTCGGCGAGTCGCCGGGCACAGCAAGCGAGAACGTAAGACCGCTTCTGTTTCTCGTGCCCGGCCTCCTTGGTGACGAGCCCAAGCTGGCCCAGTTCCGGCGGGCACTTGATCATCGGATCGCCATCGAAACCCTGCCGCTTCCGGACCTCGAAACACCCGTGCGGGTCCTGCGCAGCATCCCAGCGACTGCGGAGATTCTGGCGGAAGCCGTGACGAGGCGCCAGCCAGAGGGCGACATTCGCTTGGCGGGATTCAGCTTCGGTGCCATGGTGGCCCAAGAACTTGCGTGCCAGTTGGAAGCCAGTGGACGGCGGGTCGTGTTTCTGGCTGCTCTCGATGGCCTGCTGAGCGGCGATTCGCCAAGCGTCGCAGTTCCGTCCGGCTCTCCTTCCCCCTCGGTCACCCCTGCACGTACGAGTTGGCGGGAATGCGTGGAGCGTGCGGTCTTTTTCCTCTTGATGCGCACGATGCTGTGGGAGCCCGCGCGATGGGTGCTGATCGCTGCCGGACCACGCCACGATTGGACCTGGTCGGCCTCGCGCCGTCGCTGGCTCATCGGCCGGGCCCGCGGCTTGGCCATGCGGCGTTGGCGGCCTCGGGTCTCCACCGCCCAGACGCTGTTGGTGATAAGCGAGGATTTCCATCGCTATTCTTCCGAACAGGCCTGGGCCGGCATGTGCCCAGATCTTCAGGTCGTGCACACCCCGGTGGGGCACCATTCGCTGTTCGATGCCGCGTCGTTGGCGGTCGTCGCCCCGCGCCTGCTGGAGGCTCTTGAATCGCAGAGGCTGCACGCGGCGCCGTCGGCAA
The DNA here is from genome assembly GCA_947453375.1 of Planctomycetaceae bacterium. GTDB lineage: Bacteria > Planctomycetota > Planctomycetia > Pirellulales > UBA1268 > QWOP01. The sequence continues at coordinate 3,087 of CANGGT010000128.1, read as the reverse complement.
GAGCCGTGACTGCCCCCCCAGCTACCAGAGTATCGCTTTGGGCGAGGGTCAGGGCGGCGGGCGAGTCCATGAAACATTTCGTCTTTATCATCTTGTGTCAGGGGCAGGAACGTATCCACCATGCCCATCGCTTTCTCAGGGCCACCGAAGGCGGAAGCTTCGAAAGAAGCTTCGCTGCGTTTCAGGCGACACCCGCAGGACGATCGTGTCTGCAATCGCGGCCACCAAGTCAGGACATGCTGAAGAATCACGCCGTGCTGACAGCCTATGAGGCAGGCTCTACCGGCAGGATCTACGCAGAATTCATCGAGACCTACGGCCTGAACGAAGACCACTATCTCGAACCTCAGGAGCACGCTGGCCTGAGTTCAGAGCACGATGCTTTTCGCCAGTGGTTCCGCGACCGGGTTGAAACAGGGCACGACTTGCGACACGTCCTGACGGGCTACGGTCCCGACAAGCTTGGCGAGACATGCTTGTTGATGTTTCGCTTCGGGCAACTCTCCCATTTCGGCATCCTGGCCTTGGCGTTGCTCGGAGTCGTGCACCTCTGCGTTACGGGGCGCCGCCTCGTTCTACGATCCATGTTCGAGGCCTATCGCCGTGGCAGGCACGCTCGCCTTCTGGACCTGCTGCCATGGGAGCTCGAGCTTGACCAGCCGCTTGCCCGTCATCGAGCCGCCTTCGGCCTGACCGCGCCGCGCTGGTACCCAGCCCCCCTTGCACCGGAAGCCTTTCCCCCCGACACGCAGCGCGAGCCGTTGGGTCTGGTGGACACATTTGGGCCGATGGCGGGCATGCATGCGGCGATGGATCGTATCGGCTGCGGGAAGCCTTGCGGCCTGGTCGTGCGGTTCCGCAACCGGAGCTTGGCGGAGGTGGAGGCGGCCGTCGCAGCGGCGGCGGCCCAGTTTCCGATCCTCGCCCGTACGCTCGCGTGGCACGGGGGCCAACCCGCACTGCTGCCGCCGTCTCCGGCAGTCCGCACGGCCATCACATCCGCCGAAGATGCGCTTGCCTTCACTTCGGGTGCCGATGGTCTGCTCTGGAGGTATCAGCTGAGCCCGCAGGGCGCGGACGTGTGGCTGGTCGCCGTGTGGGCTCACGCCGTGGCGGATGGTCGATCGATGCTGCGTTTCCTTCGGGCTGTTTCCGCTTCGCTCGATCACCGCAAACCGGCGCCCGCGCCGATGATGCGTCGCCCCGCCGCCCGCTTTGGCCCAATGGTGACTTGGCTGCCTCTTTTTCTCTGGGAACGCCAACTTCCCTGTATCAGCCTCGTCCGCGATGAGGCATCCACCCCCGGCGTTTCCTGGCTGACACTGCCGCCCGAAGAGAGTGAACGGGCCCTGCACAACGCTCGTGGCGAAGGCTTCGCCGCGTGGCTCTGCGCAGCCGCCAGCATCGCGGTCGTGCATCTGCAGACTGAGGGTCACACAGGGCGAGTCTGCGTGGATCTGCCCGTCGCGAATGGTGATATGCGAGCGTTCGGTGGCTTCGGTTTCGCAGCCTCGTCGTTTTTGATCCCGGTCATGGTCGATGCCCGATCGCAGATAGCGGATCTGGCCAAACGCATCTCCACTCGCATCCGTTCGATGAAGACCAGCGGCTGGAGCGGCAATCTGGATCGCTTGATCGGACGCGATCCGCGCCGTCATCTCCGCTTCGCCAAGATCGACGCAGGGAGCTCAAAGGGACAGCGGCTGACCGTATCTTGGAAAGGCGTTCAGTCCACCATGGGCGGCGAAGACGGCATGCGAGACATCGCCTGCTTCGCGGGCTGTCGCGGCGTGCACGTGTCGGCGCACGCTGACGCGAACGGCCTCTCGATCAGCGTGACGACACCGCAGGCCGCGCAGCGAAGGGAAGACCTCCTTCGGGCCATTGTCCGCCAGTTAGGTGTTCGAAACGAGTCGCTCGGCATCATCTCCTTGAGCGACCTCCCCTTTGCTACCAGCCAGACTTCGCTGGCGTCGAGAAAGTGAGCGCCGCGGCCATCGTTTTCCGCCGGGAGACGACGGGCCTTCGGCAAGAACTCGCTTCGAGCAGCGGCTGCTCCAGATCCCAGGACTTCCGATTCTTGAAAGACCCCGAAACGGTTGGGGGGGCGGCCACGGCCCGAGCGTCTATACTCGGCGGCCATGGAAACCACCGAATCGAATCCCGCCGCCGTCGCTTCCCCCGGCGTGCTTTCCGCCCCCGCCCGCCGCCTTTGGATCGAGACCGTCGGCTGCCAGATGAACGTGCTCGACAGCGAGCTCGTCGTTGCCGCCCTGCGCCGCCAGGGATGGCAGCTGACGACGAGCCCGGCCGAGGCCGACGCCGTCTTCTACAACACCTGCAGCGTCCGCCAGCATGCCGAGGACAAGATCTGGTCGGCCCTGGGACGGGTCCGGCAGGAGAAGCAGGCCCGCCCCGGATTGATCGTCGGTGTCCTCGGCTGCATGGCTCAGAAAGACCAGGAGATCATCCGCACCCGAGCCCCGTGGGTCGATCTCGTCGTCGGCCCCGGGCAGCTCCACCGCGTGCCGGGGATCGTCGAGGAAATCCTCGCCGGCGGCCCGCCCCGGATCGAGGTCAGCCTCGACCGCACCGCCGGCAGCCGCGACGCCGTCACCCGCAGCTTCGAGAGCTACGACCCCGACCGCGATCCGGCGATGCGGCCGACGCCGTTTCAGGCGTTCGTGCGGACCCAGACCGGATGTGACAAGTTTTGCGCGTTCTGCGTCGTGCCACGCGTCCGCGGGCCGGAGCAGGCCCGCCCCCCGGCGGCGATCCTCGCCGAAGCCACGAAACTCGTCGCCGAGGGCTGCCGCGAGATCACCCTCATCGGCCAGACGGTCAACTCCTACAAGTGGCACGACGGCGGGAAGACGACGCGGCTCGCCGATCTCCTCCACGATCTCGACTCCATCGACGGCCTCGAGCGGATCAAGTTCGTCACGAATTATCCCCGCGACATGACGCCCGAACTCATCGGCGCCGTCCGCGATCTCCCCAAGGTGTGCCAGTATCTCCATGTCCCGGCGCAGCACGGCAGCGATGCGGTGCTCCTGCGGATGAAGCGCGGCTACACGATCGGCGAGT
>CANGGT010000127.1 GCA_947453375.1 Planctomycetaceae bacterium | reverse complement strand
GGCTGCGGGGCCGCCGGATCTGCCGGACCTTCAGCGACTGCACGACGGCTCCCCGCCGCGGTCTCCGCAGCGGCTGCTATCCGCTCGACGACCACTACAAGGCGCTCGAGCCCGACGCCACCGCCATGAAGGGAATCCGCCGGGGGACCGATCGCACGGGGTGAGTTCTCCTTCGACAGTCTCATCCACGGCCGTTGCCCGCTCCAGATACCGCGACCGGGAAGCGGGATCGGTATTCTTCATCGCGTCCCAGCCCATCGCCGAGCCACGCATGGAACAGTTTTTCGAACAGCTCTTCGCCTGGTGGATCCACCTCTGGCCCCACCTCCTCACCGTCGCGATCTTGATCATCGACCTCATTCTCTCGGCCCACGCCATCCTCACGAAGCGCGACACGCGTTCGACGATCGGGTGGGTCGGCCTGATCTGGTTCTCACCGGTGTTCGGGGCGATCGCCTACACGCTCCTCGGCGTCAATCGGATCCGCTCGCGGGCCAGCAAGCTCCGCGCAGGCACCGCACGCGTCGAACACGAACTCGAGGGCGCCGCGGCCGGGCAAGACCGTCTCGCCGAGGCGATCGGGCCACCGGAATCGCCGCTCCGCTCGCTCGCCGTCCTCGTCGAGGAGGTGACGCAGCGTCCGCTCACCGATGGCAACTCCATCGAGCCGCTCGACGGCGGTGACGCCGCCTACCCTGCGATGCTCGCCGCCATCGGTAGCGCTCGCAGGAGCATCGGCCTGGCGTCCTACATCTTCGACAACGATCCGACCGGAAGGATGTTCGTCGATGCCCTCGCCGCTGCGGTCCGCCGTGGCGTCGCCGTGCGGGTTCTCGTCGACGGGATCGGAGCCACCTATTCCCGCCCCGCGATCACCGCCGCGCTCGAGAAGGCGGGGGTACCGGTGTCGCTGTTTCTCCCCACCGGCGTCCCCTTCTATTTCCCCTACGCGAATCTCCGCAACCACCGGAAGATCCTCGTGGTCGACGGCGAAGTCGGTTTCACCGGCGGGCTCAACGTTCGGGACGGCTGCTGGCTCGCCCATGCGCCGACACATCCGGTCCGCGACATGCACTTCCGCCTCGAGGGCCCGGTCGTCGCACAACTTCTCGAGGTGTTCGCGGAGGATTGGCAATTTGCCGCGGGCGAATCCCTCGACGGAGACAGCGGGCCTGAGGATCCGTGGCGTCCCCGTGTCGCTGCCGTCGGCACGAGCCCGGCACGGGGGATCCGCTTCGGGCCTGATGATCCCGACGTCGGCCGTATCCGCTTGGTGATCGTGGCGGCGCTGGCAGCGGCGCAGAAATCGGTGCGGATCATGACGCCGTACTTCCTCCCCGACGACGCCGTTTGCCAGGCGCTCGACGTGGCGGCGATGCGCGGCGTCGAGGTCGATATCGTTATCCCCGGCAAGAACAATCTCTCGCTCGTCGGCTGGGCGACGACTTCGATGCTCTGGCAGGTGCTCGGCCGCGGCTGTCACGTCTGGCTCTCCCCCCCGCCGTTCGACCACACGAAATTGCTCGTCATCGACGACGCGTGGGCGATGTTCGGCAGCGGCAATTGGGACGAGCGCAGCCTGCGACTGAACTTCGAGTTCAATGTCGAGACCTACGACCTCGATCTCTGCGCGACCCTCGGCCGCCATATCGCGGCCGTCATCGCGCGATCGCGGGCGATCACGCTCGACGAGGTCGACAGCCGGAGCGTGCCGGTCCGCCTCCGCGACGGTATCGCCAGACTCTTCTCCCCCTACCTCTGATTCCCCGAGGCCTGTGGCCCGCCAAGGCCTCCGCGGCCCCTGACGCCCCTCCGTCGGAAAAACACGCCGGGGCTGGCGCCGCTACCCGCGGGGAGCGGGGGGGCGAATTGTCACCGCCCCGCAGGTCCCCTAAAGTGCAGGCTTCCCCCCTGCGAGATCATCATGCCAACGCTCTCCCCTCCACCGTTTGACACGTCCCTCGACGCCGTCGACCAGCTCAGGTCCGTGGGCCGGGAGTTCCATGGACGGGGCTGGTCGCTGGGAACGAGCAGCAATTACAGCATCGTCTCCACCCGCTCCCCGCTCGAATTGACGATCACCGTCAGTGGCAAGGACAAGTCGGCCCTCGGCCGTGACGACTTCGTGAGGGTCAACGCCAGCGGGGCGCCATGCGACGGATCGGGGAAGAAATCTTCTGCCGAAACCCTCCTCCACTGCCTGATCGCCGACCTCATCCCCTCCGTCGGCGCCGTCCTCCACACCCACTCGGTCTGGTCGACGATCCTCTCCCGCGCCGACCTGCCACGGGGCGCCGTGAGGATCGAGGGCTACGAGATGCTCAAAGGACTCGACGGCATCGTCACCCACGACACCTTCGAGGAGGTGCCGATCTTCGCCAACGCCCAAGACATGGAGGAACTCGCCGCGCGGATCCGGGCCCGCTTCCGGGCCGCCGACTGGGGCGATCCGAAGCGTCCGCCGTTCCACGGTTTCCTCCTTTCCGGTCACGGCCTCTACACCTGGGGCCGCGATCTCGCCGAGGCCAGGCGGCAGATCGAGATCCACGAGTTCCTCTTCGAGGTCGTGGCCCGCACCCGCACCTTCGCCGCCGCGGGAGCGCCGACCGTTCCGACCGCACCGGCACCGGCCCGTCAGCAACAGACCGCCCAGCAACAGCAGTAACTTCGTTTCTCTGATCTCATGCCTCCGGCGATCCTCTGCCGGCACCACCGCCCCCCGGGCGCCGACTTCTTCCACTCCGCTTTCTGACCTCTTCCTTTCGTATCCGGAGCCCCACCATGGCGATCGTCACCATCCCCGCCGCAGCCCGTCGGATCACCGGTTTCGACGACGTGAAGACCTTCCTCGCCGGCTTCCACATCGACCACGAGATCTGGCCCCTCGAGGACCGGGTCGATCCGGGGGCACCGGCCGAGGCGATCCTCGCCGCCTACTCCCCGGAGATCGAGGCGCTGAAAGCCAAGGGGGGATTCGTGACGGCCGACGTCATCGATGTCCGCCCGGAGACGCCGAATCTCGATGCGATGCTCGCCAAGTTTTCCAAGGAGCACACCCACTCCGAGGACGAGGTCCGTTTCATCCTCCAAGGCCGCGGCGTCTTCCACATCCACGCCGCCGGGCCTGACGGCACCGATACGGTGTTTGCGATCGAGGTCGGGGCAGGGGATCTGATCAGCGTGCCGATTGACACGCGGCACTGGTTCGATCTCTGTGACGACCGCCGCATCCGCGCCATCCGCCTCTTCCAGGACATGAGCGGCTGGACTCCACACTACGTCGAAGGGGGCGTCCACGCCGCCTACGAGCCTCTCTGCCTCGGGCCGGCGTGGGTCGCCGGAAGCGGAAAGGACGCGACGTGATCCTGTTCGACGGCCGCGGCGTCCTCCTCGACGTCGAGGGGACGACCTCCTCGATCTCCTTCGTCTACGACGTCCTGTTCACGTTCGCCCGTGAGCGCGTCGGCGATTTCCTCGCCGGGCAGGCGGCCGACGCGTCGGTCCGTGCCGTGGCGCTCGAAATCCTCGCCGAGGCGGGGGATCCGTGGAGCGAAGGGGACGATCCAGCGACGTTCGTTCCCCGCAGCGCCGCGGCGGCGCGGGAATTGATCCGCCGCGATGCCAAGTTCGGCCCGCTGAAAAGCCTCCAGGGGCAGATCTGGCGGAGCGGCTTCGAAGACAAGAGCCTCGTCTCCCACGTCTTCGACGACGTGCCGCCGGCGCTCGAGCTGTGGAGCGGGTCGGGGCTCGACGTCCGGATCTACTCGTCGGGCTCGGTCGAGGCGCAGAAGTTGTTCTTCGGCCACACCGCCCACGGCGACCTCACCGGCCATCTCCGTGGCCACTACGATACCGCCACCGGACCGAAGCGCGAGACGACGAGCTACGAGCGGATCGCCGCCGACATGGCGCTCCCGCCGCGGCAGATCCTCTTCGTCAGCGACGTCGGCGAGGAGCTCGACGCCGCCCGTCGCGCCGGCATGCAAACGGCCCTGGCCGACCGTCCGGGAAACCGCCCCGCCACGAGCGTCTTCGATCACCCGGTGGTGGCGACCTTCGCCGACATCGTCACCTGAGGCAGTCGCCCGACCGATGCCAGACACGAGCCCCAGCCCCGCTTCCGCCACGCCGGGCCCCCGCTGCGCCGCCCGAGCCTCGACCCACGCCGACCTCGAACGGGCGCTCCGCGAGGCTGGCGCGCTTGCCCGCGCCGATCTGGGGGGCGACGGGGCTGCGACGCTCGCGGTCGTGTTCGTGTCATCCGCCTATGGAGAGGCGATCCGCCCCGCGCTCGACGGCCTTGCCGACACCCTCGGTGTCGACCGCGTGATCGCCACGACGGTGGAGGGGGTCCTCGCCGGCGAGACCGAGTATGAATCGGGCCCCGCGGTCTCGGTCTGGCTCGCACGCCTGCCGGGGGCGATCGTCGAGACGTTCGCGCTGGAATACGTCACCAACCCCGACGGCGGGACGTTCGTCGGCTGGCCCTCGGAGCTCACGGTGGGATGGCCGGAAGGGGCGGCGATGCTCCTCCTGGCCGATCCGTTTTCCTTTCCCGTCGACACCTTCATTGCCCGCATGGAGAAGGACCATCCCGGCGTCCCGATCGTCGGCGGCATGGCCAGCGGTGGCTGGGTTCCCGGCAGCAACACGCTCGTGGCGCGGCGACATCTCTCCGATTGTGGGGCCGTCGGGGTGGTCGTCGGCGGCGCGGCGCGGATCCGGCCGGTCGTCTCCCAGGGCTGCCGCCCGATCGGACGGCCGATGGTGATCACACGGGCGGAGGAGAACGTCATCGTCGAGCTCGGGGGTCGCCCCGCGCTCGAACGGCTCCGCGAGGTCTATGGCGACTTGACCGAGAGCGACCGGCAGCTCGTCCGCTCCTCCCTCCACCTCGGGCGCGTCGCGAGCGAATACCAGGATCACTTCCAGCGCGGTGACTTCCTCGTCCGCAACGTCGTCGGGGCCGATCCGGAATCGGGGGTGATTGCCGTCGGCGACCTCGTCCGCACCGGCCAAACGGTGCAGTTCCACGTCCGTGACGCCGACACGGCGCACGAAGACCTCCTCCATCTCCTCACGCTCGGGCCAACCGCGGCTCCGCCGGCCGGGGCGCTCGTCTTCACCTGCAACGGCCGGGGTACCAGGCTGTTCCAAACGCCCCACCACGACGCCCGCAGCCTCCAGGACGCGCTCGGACCGGTCCCGACCACGGGGTTCTTCGCCCAGGGGGAGATCGGCCCGATCGGCAAGCGGAACTTTCTCCACGGATTCACCGCGAGCATCGCGCTGGTCGAGGGAGCCTGAAAGCCGCTGCTCGACCGAATCCTTCGCCCCGTGCCGCCACCGGGAGGGGGGGATCGGTCTTGACCGCCGGCGCTCGCGGCTCCTACCGTCCCGCGGCTGCCCCCCATCCGGAGCCCGTGATGCGCCGATCGACGCTCTCCCTCCCGCTCCCCCTGCTCCTTCTTTCCGCCCCCTGGCTCGCGGCGGGATGCGCCTCCACGAAGGATCAGTACGCCTACGCCTACCCGACCGCCCCGCCGGTCTACACCCAGCCGGCCGGCTATGCGACGCCGGCGGTCAATCCCTCAGCCGCCCCGACGGTCATGCCGGCGCCGGTGGCGACGCTCCCTCCCGGCGCCGTCGTGGCAGGCACGCTTCCCGCCGGAACGCTTCCCGCGGGAAGCGTGGCGATGCAGCCGGGGAGCGCGGCGGCGCTCCCTCCTGGCGCGGTCCTGATCAGCGATACGGTGGCGCACGCCGGCTTCACCTCCGAAGGGCCGTGCCCACCGATGACCACGCATGCACAGGCCGCCGATGGCACGCTCATGCCGATCGCGGGAGATGGCCAGACGGTCCCCTGCCCGCAGGAGTACGTCTCCGAGGTCGTCCCCGGCTCCTTTGTGCGCTGACCCCGCCGGGCCGTTCAGCCGAGGACTCCGCTGATCGGCCGGGCCGCTCCGAGGACGCCCGTGAGGCGTTCGTCACGGCCATCGTGGGGAAACACGAGCCGCTCGTGGTCGAGCCCGAGGGCCGCGAGGATCGTGGCATGGAGATCGCGGACATGCTGCCGATCCTCGACAGCGCGGAGGCCGATCTCGTCGGTGGCGCCGATCACACGGCCACCGTTCGCTCCCCCGCCGGCGAGCCAGACGGTGAATCCGTAGGGGTTGTGGTTCCTGCCGCCGTCCCCTTGTTCCATCGGTGTCCGGCCGAACTCGCCCCCCCACACGACGAGGGTCTCGTCGAGAAGACCGCGGCGGGAGAGATCGGCGAGGAGAGCCGCGGTCGGGCCGTCGGTCTGCCGTGCGTTGCGCTCGTGGAACTCGTGGCTCTTGTCGTGGCCGTCCCAGCCATACTTGTCGACCGCGTTGTAGAGTTGGACGACGCGCACGCCGCGCTCGACGAGTCGCCGCGCGAGGAGGCACATCCGCCCGTACGAAGCCGTAGGGCGATGGGGGTCATCGATTCGATAGAGCGCGAGCGTCTCGGCCGATTCATCGGCAAGATCGCCCACGTCCGCCGCCTCGGTCTGCATCCGGTAGGCAAGCTCGTAAGTCGCGATCCGTCCCTCGAGTTCGGGCTGACCGGGCCGGGTCCCGAGATGAGCGCGATTGAAGGCCTGGGTGAGGTCGAGCGTCGATCGCTGCACCGGCCTGAAGCCGGAGGGGGGCTCGAGATTGGCAAGCGCCGGACCGTCATGACGGAAGCGGGTTCCCTGATACGCGGCCGGAAGGAAGGCATTCGACCAGTTCGCACTCCCTCCGAGCCCTCCCACCTCGAAGAGCATCACGTAGCCGGGGAGGTTTTGGTTCTCGCTCCCCAGGCCGTACGTCAGCCAGCTCCCCAGGCTCGGCTTCCCACCGAGGATCGAGCCGGTGTTCATCTGGTAGGTGGCGGGGGCGTGGTTCGACGAGTCGCCGTGCATCGACCGCACGACGCACAGCCGATCGGCGTGCTCGGCCGTCAACGGCATCCGGTCCGAGACCCACAGGCCGCAATCCCCGTATTGCCGCCACGACCATGGGGGGCAGAGGAGCGAATCCTTGCAGTGGTTGATGACGCCGCCGACCGCATCGGAGACCGCCCGGATCGACTCCGGGACGGGCTGCCCGGCGAGCGTCTCGAGGAGCGGCTTGCGATCGAAAAGATCGACCTGGCTCGGGCCGCCGTACTGGAAGAGGACGATGAGGTTCTTCGCCTTCCCCTGCCGATGCGGCGGCCGGGGGGCAAGCGGCCGCAGTGGATCGATCGTCGGCGTCCCTCCGTTCCCCGGCGGCTCGTTCGCACGGCTCTCCGACCTGGCCAGGAGCGACGCAGCGATACTGCCGATCCCCAGGGCCGAGCGGGCAAGAATCTCCCGCCGCGATGGAAACACCGCGGGGATCGAGAGGGGCGTGTGGAAGGGGCGCGCCATGGGATTCCTCATCTCGCTCACTTCAGTCGACGTGGAGAAACTCGTTGACGTTGAGAATCGCCCGGCAGAGATCGATGAGGGCCCGTCGGGCGGCAGCGCCGTCGCCTCGCGGAGCCTCGCCCGGCGACGACCGATGGATCGCGGTGTGGCGGCCGAGGAGTTCGGCAGCTGCCGCCTGCTCGTCAGGCTCGATGGCGCGCCCCAGCGCGAGCCGGACAACCTCCGCCGGCCAGGCGTCGACATCCTCTCCGACCGCTCCCTCGACGCGGCCCGCAAGCCCTTCCGCCGCGCGGAGGACAAGATCGTCGTTGAGGAGATTGAGCGACTGCGGCGCGACGGTCGTCACATCACGACATCCGCAGGGATTGACGCCGTCGGGGAGATCGAACGGCTGGAGGAAGGGGAGGGGGAGTGATCGCTTGCGGACAAGGTAGACACTGCGCACGAACGTCTCCTCGATCGGCTGGGCATACCATCCCTGCGGGCGTCCGTCGGCGCCTTCTTTGAGAAACTCGAGAATGGCAGGATTGGCATGGAGGATCTCCTCGGCCACCGGCGGCCAGCGCGGCGCCCCTCCCCGTTCGGCGCGGAGCAGTCCCCCGACCGCGAGGAGTGAATCCCGGATCGCCTCGGCTCCGAGACGGCGCGGCTGCTGCCGCCAAAGCAACCGATTGTCGGAGTCGGCAGCGTGGAGGGCTTCGGCGACGATCGAGGTGCGCTGGTAGGCGTCCGTGAGGAGGATCGCGCGGTGGAGTGATTTGAGCGACCATCCCCCCTCGCGAAACTCGCAGGCGAGCCAGTCGAGGAGTTCGGGATGGGTGGGGAGAGCGCCGCGGAATCCGAAGTCGTTCGGCGTGGCGACGATCCCCCGGCCGAACAGCCGCTGCCAGACGCGGTTGACGATCACCCGCGCCGTGAGGGGATTGCCGTCGGAAGCAAGCCACCGCGACAGGGCCAGCCGCCGGCCTGTGGTCCGCCCTCCCGGTGGCGGCTCGACCGCGAGCGCCGCCGGATCGAACGCGGCGAACACGCCGGGTACCACCTCTTCCCGCGGATTGCGATGGCTTCCCTGGGCGAGCACGTGGGTCGCCGGGATCTCCGGCACCTCGCTGACGACCTCGGCGAGCGTCGCGCTGCGGAGGGTCGGCTTGAGCTTGGCCACCCGATCCTCGAGGGCCAGGATCTCCTCGATGAGCGAATCCTTCAGCTTGACGAAGCTCGGCACCTCCGCCTCCCCTTCGGCCGCGGCCGCGGCCAGGAGACTGTCGAGCCGCGCCGTGACCATCGCACCAGCCGCCTCGGCCGCCGCGATCTCCGCCTGGATCGGCTCGTTGTGAGCCGCGATCTCGGCGACGACCGGTGGCAGATCGATCGGAGTCTCGCGGGCGTCGGTTCCCTGGAAGCAGGACTGGATCCGGAAGAAGTCCGACTGGAGGAGCGGGTCCGACTTGTGATCGTGGCAATTGCAGCAGGTCAAGGAGAGCCCGAGGACCGCCGAGCCGGTCGTGGAAACGATTTCGGCAAGGAGCTCGGCCCGGTGCCGCTCCGCCTCCTGGAAGATCGGCGCCGTGCTGTCGAAGGGCCCGAGCCGGAGGTAGCCGGTGGCGACGAGCGCTCCGACCTCGGTCTCGTCGGCAGGGGCATCGGCCACCAATTCGTCACCGGCGAGCTGCTCGGCGAGGAACCGGTCGTAGGGCATGTCGGCGTTGAAGGCCTCGATGCACCAATCGCGGTAGCGCCAGATCTGCGGGCGGAGCTCGTCGCGCTCGAAGCCGTTGGTATCGGCGTAGCGAACGGCATCGAGCCAGGTGACGGCGAAATGCTCGCCATAGGCTGGGCTGGCGAGGAGGCGGTCGACGAGCTGCTCGACCGCGTCGGGGGACTCGTCGGCGACGAAGGCCTCCACCTCGTCGGCGGTCGGAGGGAGGCCGGTGAGGTCGAAGGTCATCCGCCGGACGAGCGTCCGCCGATCGGCGCGCGGGGCAGCCAGGAGCCCCGCCGCCTCGAGCTTCTCGGCCACGAAGGCATCGATGATCGCGGCGGGGGGAGCGGTGTTCAGCGCTTCGATCGGCGCCGGCACCGGGGGGCGAACGAGCGGCTGGAAAGACCAAAGGTCGATCCGCTCCCCGCGCCAGCGCCGCGTCACCGGATTGCGGGGATCTTCCCAGGCCGAGCCGACTGGGCCGCCGTCGTCATCCTCCGCGACCGCATCGGCAGGCCACGGCGCCCCCGAGGCCACCCACGCCTCGAAAAGCGCGATCTCCTCCGCGGAGAGGGACTCATCGGGCGGCATCGGCGCCACGGCCGGATCCTGCCGGCGGACGGCCCGGACAAGGAGGCTCGCATCGGCATCCCCCGGCACGATCGCGGGGCCGGTAAGGCCTCCGCGGGTCAGCGCCGCGGCGTTCTCGAGCCCGAGTCCACCTTGCGGATCTTCCCCGGCATGGCATTCCAGACAGCGGACCGCCAGAAGCGTTTCGACCCGGCCGCCGATCGCCCCGTCCTCCGCCGCGGCAAATCGGGACGCAGAGGCCCCGCAAAGCGTCAGCGCGAACAGGCCCATCACCAGGGAAGGCAGGGGCGTCGATCGTGTCGGGCGGCTCCGCGCTCCCATCGCCCCCTCCGTCATTCGGCCAGTCGGCTGAAAAACTCCCGCGCCACAGCATAATCGGCCTCGGCCGTCGCCCGCTCCTCTCTCGTGTAGGTGGCCGCCTTCTCCCGCCAGCACTGCTCGACGCACGCCAAGCACCAGCGGGCGCTGTCGCGGTTGGGGCGGACCGGAGCCCCCGCCACCGGCAGAAAGACGGGATTCGTATGGGCCCCGGGAAACACCCGGATCGCAGCCCAGGAGCTCTTCTCCACCCGGTGGGTGAAGGCGACAGGGTGCTCCCGGCCATCGGCCGGCACCTCGACCCGCTCCACCGGGAAGCCGTTGAGCACCAATTCCACCGGCACGGTGACCGGGGCATCACCCGCGGCCGCAGGCCGCGCCGCCACAATCGTTTGGAAGGTCACCGCGGCCGGCGCCTGAAGCGCGAGGGTGCTTTCGTGCGTGCCGATCTCCAGCGGCGCCCCATCCGCCGCCCCGGCAGTGAACTCCATCAGATGGGTCCGGCCATCGCTGACGTAGCTCCGCCCGGCCGCGATCGCGTCGCACCAGGCATCGAAGTCGAGCGGCCCGTCGAGCCGGGCATAGACGCGTCCGATCCCGACCCGCTCGCCGGTCATGCAGGGGAAGTCGGTCTCGCCGCTGGCCCGAACCTTCAGGCCGCAGTTGAGGACGTGGTACCACAGATTCCATTCCGCCCGCCGGTCGGTGTTCATCATCGAGAGGAAGTCGACGGCGCGGACCGGATGGCCATCGGGGCCGGGCACTTCATGGGCCACATCCATGATGAACTCGTTGGCGCCGATGCCATCGAAGGCGGGGATGTCGAACGTGGGCAGGCCGCCGGGGCCGTCGGCCCCGGCCGTGCCCGGGACGCGGCCGACGACCCGCGTCAGGCCACTGGCCGAATGGGCGGGGCCACAGACGGCGCCCTGCCGCTTCGCCCAGCGGAGCGTGTTGAGGCCGAGGGTCGGCCAGTGCTGCTTCGAATCCCCGCCGGGGAAGATCTGTTCGGTGAGCCTGAGGAGGTTCAAGTGCCCGGAGGCATGCGACCCGAAGCCCGACACCTCGATGTCGTAACGGAGGAGGTACGGGGGCCGGCTGACGTCGTCGGGCTTGCCGGAGAAAAATCGTTTCTGGAAATCGAAGCAGGGGCCCCAGGTGAGGCAGCAGCCGACCTTGAGATCCTCCCCCATGCAGTGGCGGAGCATGTCGGCAGGCATCACTCCCTCGGTGGGGCTCTCGTAGTGGGCGCAGCCGGCGGCGTGGATGTGGTGGTCCCCCGACCAATAGCCACGGCGCGACGGATCGACCCACCGTCGGACGGCGTAGCGGAGTTCCGCAGGCCCATCCCCGACGACGAGTGTCTTCTCCTCCGGAACGCTCTCCGGCCCTCGCGAACAGCGCACCGAATAACGGCCCGGCGGGAGCCGAACGGTCTCGCCATCCTCGCGGTAGATCTGCCGCTGGAAGAAGAAGTCGGGGGCGAGTCGCTTTGACTGCGGTGGATAGACGCGCCCCTGCTCGTCGAGGATCTCGAAGCACCCCACCGCCGGCAGCCCCGCCTCGTCCTCGACGCGGAAGGTCACGTCGTTCGATGGCGCGACCCGGCAGGCGACGTCGGCTCCGGCCCACTCGCTCCCCCGGTCGGCCGAGGCGACCTCGATCCAGTCGATCCGCATCCGGCAGGGCTTGCCATTGGGATCGATCCGGACACCGACGACATGCCCGTCGGCAGGGATCGGAACCTCGTAGAGCATCTCCCGCCCCGGCTCGACATTGAAGGTGACGACATGCCCCCCATCCGGTCGCGGCCGTTCCTCCGTCCACCAAAATACCTGCCCGATGCCCGCCTCCTCCGCCTTCGCCCAGAAGCGGAGGACGAGCCCGGCCGGCTTCGACGGCGCGGAAAACGTCGCTCCGAGAAACGGATCGTCGCCGGTCCCCTCGATGAACAGCGAGCCATCGCGGGCTTCGAGGTTCACCTGATTCG
>CANGGT010000126.1 GCA_947453375.1 Planctomycetaceae bacterium | reverse complement strand
TCTATATCTTCCTGTCGGGGGGGCTCGCGCAGCACGAAAGCTTCGATCCGAAGCCCGACGGCCCGCTCGACATCCGCGGCACCTTCAAGGCGATTGCCACGCAGACTCCGGGTCTGCAGGTCTGTGAACATCTGCCGATGCTCGCGGCCCGCAGCGAGCAGTGGGCGGTGGTCCGGTCGCTGACGCACAAGTCGAACGACCACTCCGCCGGTCATCACATCATGCTCACCGGCCGATCGGACATCCCGCTCGGCTTCGATCCCAGCGCCCCGAAGAAGTCCGACTGGCCGGCGCTGGCGGCCCTCGCCCAGCAACTCGTTCCCCCCCGGAACAATCTCCCCCCGTCGATCGTCCTTCCCGAGAAGCTCGTCCACCGCACTGGCCGGGTGATCCCAGGGCAGTTCGCCGCGCTCCTCGGCCGGCAGCACGAGCCGTTCTTCCTCGACTGCTCCCCCTACAACCCGGTCAATTACGGCGCGTACCCTGAATACCTCTTCCATCATCACGATGGCCCTGCGACGCAATCGCTCGAGTTTCGCTCGCTCGATCTCGCCGTGCCGCAGTCGCTCATGGGGGGCAGGCTCCTCGATCGGCTCGCCCTCCGCGAAGGCATCGACAAGCAGCGGGCCGATCTCGAGAAGACCGCCGACGAGCGGTCGTTCGATCGCTACCGTGGCATGGCGACGTCGCTCCTCCTCGATCCCGAGGTGTCGAGCGCGTTCGACATTTCGAAGGCCGATCCGAAGCTCCGCGAGGCGTACGGCGAAAATGCCTTCGGGTGGTCGCTCTTGCTCGCGGCCCGCCTCGTCGAGGCCGGCGTCGGGATGGTGCAGGTGAATCTCGGCAACAACGAGACCTGGGACACCCACGAGTCAGCCTGGACGAACCTCGAACGCCATCTCCTCCCGCCGACCGACCGCGGGGTCTCCGCGCTCCTTGACGATCTCGCGTCGCGCGGGCTCCTCGACGACACGCTCATCGTGATGGCCGGCGAGTTTGGACGGACGCCGAAGATCAGCACGCTCGCCGGGGCCCGCGAGGCCGGCCGCGATCACTGGGGCCGTGCCCAGAGCGTGTTCTTCGCCGGCGGCGGCGTGCGTGGCGGCACGGTCGTGGGGAGCACCGACAAGTTCGGCGGTGAACCGGCAAGCGACCCGTTCCGCCCCGAGGATCTCGCGGCGACGATCTGGCAGGCTCTCGGCGTGCCGCCGCGAAAGGAATGGATCGACACCCTCGGCCGCCCGTTCCCGGTCTGCGAAGGCAAGCCGATCGGCCCGCTGTTCGGGTGAGATTTCAACGCCGCCGCTGCCGTTGCGGCAGGAGCGTAAACTAGGGGATGATTGACCGAGGAGAAGCGCCTCGCTTCTCGGGACGTCATCCCTTCGGACACCCCGCCGATGCCGCGTTGTCTCCTCTTTCGACTGCCATCGGTCCGGGTGATCCCCGCCCTCCTGACGATCCTGCTGTTGTCGGCACATGCCCCCGCCGCGGAACCGGCGATTTCGTTCGATCGCGACATCCGGCCGATCCTTTCCGACACCTGCTACCAGTGCCACGGGCCCGACAGTGGTCACCGTCAGGCGGGGCTGCGGCTCGACCGCGCCGAGAGCGCCACCGCCGAGGCGGCGAGTGGCGCCAAAGCGATCGTGCCGGGCGATGCGGCGGCGAGCGAGATGATCGCCCGGATCGTCTCCGATGATCCCGACGTCGTCATGCCGCCGCCGACGGCGAAGCTGGGGAAGCTCGCGCCGGAGCAGGTCGAGCTCTTGAAGCGGTGGATCGCCGCCGGCGCCCAATACGAGCCCCACTGGGCGTTTCAGTCGCTGAAGAGCCCGGCGCTGCCGGAGGGGCCGGCGGCGGTTCATCCGATCGACGCCATCGTACGGAAACGGCTCGCCGAGCGCGGCATCGCACCGCAGCCCCAGGCCGATCGGATCACGCTCGTCCGCCGCGCGACGTTCGACGTCACGGGCTTGCCGCCGACACCCGAGGAGGTGGCCGCATTTGTCGCCGACGACAGCCCCGAGGCCTACGAGAAACTTCTCGACCGGCTCCTCGCCAGCCCCCGCTACGGCGAGCGGATGGCTGCTGATTGGCTCGACCTGGCCCGCTACGCCGACAGCTACGGCTTTCAGGTCGACCGCGACCGACCGATGTGGTGGTGGCGTGACTGGGTGATCGGGGCCTTCAATCGCAACCTCCCCTGGAACGATTTCGTCACCTGGCAGCTCGCCGGTGATCTCCTCCCCAATGCCAGCGACGAGCAGATCCTCGCCACCGCCTTCAATCGCCTCCACCAGCAAGAGGCGGAGGGGGGGAGCGTCGAGGAGGAGTATCGCGTCAATTACGTGAACGACCGCGTCACGACGTTCGGCACGGCCTTCCTCGGCCTCACCCTCGAATGTTGCCGCTGCCACGACCACAAGTTCGATCCGCTCACGCAAAAAGAGTATTACCAGTTCTTCGCCTTCTTCGACGATGTCGACGAGGCGGGGCTCTACAGCTACTTCACGCCGGCCGTTCCGACGCCGAAGCTGCGGCTCGCCGACGATGCCTGGAAGACGGCGATGCAGAAGGCCGACGAAGCCTGCCGTCTGGCGGCCACGGAGCTCGATCGCCGCGAGCGGATCTCGCGCGCGAAGGTGTTTGCGTGGATCGCCGGCAAGGCTGACGTGCCAGCGGAGCTCGCTGGAGCAAATCCCGGCGCGCTCCCGGGCCGGATCGCCTCTTTTTCCTTCGACGACCGAGGAGCCGACAACTCCTTCCCCAATGCGGTTGACGGTGGCGCCGCGGCGACGAGCCCGGCGGAAATCACCGTCGTTCCAGGGCACTCTGGCCAGGCGCTCAAGCTCACCGGCGATCATCCGGTGCAGACGGCCGTGGGGAACTTCCGCCGCAGCCAGCCGTTCTCGGTCAGCTTGTGGCTCGAGGCGCCCGTCCGCTACGACCGGGCGGTCGTTTTCCATCGCTCGCAGGCTTGGACCGATGCCGGTAGCCGGGGTTACGAGCTTCTCGTCGAGGAGGGGCATTTCCAGTGGTCGCTGATCCACTTCTGGCCCGGGGACGCAGCGAGCGTGCGCTCGGTCGAGCCGGTGCCTGTGGGGCGCTGGACTCACCTCGTCGTCACGAGCGACGGATCGGGCGACGCGGCCGGTTTGAAGCTCTTCGTCGACGGCCGGCCGGCGGCGGTGGAGATCGTCCGCGACCATCTCACGCGCGAGATCACCGGTGGCGGCGGCGATCACATCCGCATCGGAGAGCGGATGCGCGACCAGGGATTCAAAGGAGGCCTCGTCGATGATTTTCAGGTCGTCGACCGGGCCCTCTCGCCCCTCGAAGCCCGCGAGCTGTTCGAGCCCGGCTCGATCGCCATGCTCAAAGAAAGGCGCCCCGACGGTGCGGCCGATCTCCTCGCCGGCTTTCAGGCAAGCGCTCTCGACGCGGACGTGGCGGCGGCACGGAAAGCGCTCGAGGAGGCGCGTCGCGGGCGTGACGATCTCGGCGAGCAACCGCAGGAGATCATGGTGATGCGGGAGATGGCGACGCCGAAGACGGCCTACGTCCTCACCCGCGGTGAATACGACCAGCGTGGCGAGGCAGTGGGGCCCGACACGCCGGCCGTGTTGCCCCCCTTCCCTGCCGGGGAGCCACGGAACCGGCTCGGACTCTCGCGCTGGCTCACCGATCCGGCCAATCCCCTCCTGGCGCGGGTGACGGTCAACCGGCTCTGGCAGGCGCTGTTCGGGATCGGGATCGTGAAGAGCGCCGAGGATCTCGGCAGTCAGTCGGTGCGTCCGGAATACCCCGAGCTCCTCGACGCCCTGGCGTGGCAGTTTTCCAGATCCCGGGCCGAAGGGGGCCTCGCGTGGGACATGAAGGCCCTCCTCCGCACGATCATGCTTTCGGAGACGTACCGGCAGCGGAGCACGGCCGAAGCGCCGCTTGCGGCCGATGATCCCGCGAACGTCTGGCTGGCAAGGGGGCCGCGGCACCGCCTTCCGGCCGAAATGATCCGCGACGGAATCCTCGCGTCGTGCGGCCTGCTCGTCGAGCAGGTCGGCGGGGCTCCGGTCAATACCTACGACCTCGCCGAATCGTTCAAGCCGGCGACGCCCGGCAGCGGCCCCGACCTCCACCGGCGCAGCCTCTATACGCTCTGGCGGCGGACCGGCCCCGGGCCGGTCCTCGAGAGCTTTGATGTGCCGAAGCGGGCCACCTGCGTCGCTCGACGCGACACCACCAACACCCCGCTCCATGCGCTCGTGCTCCTGAACGGCCCGCAGTTCGTCGAGGCGTCGCGGGTTCTCGCCCAGAAGCTCTTGCCGAGCATGCCGCCGGGGGCCGGTGACGTCGCGCCGCTCCTTGCGGAGGGATTCGAGCGGCTCACGAGCCGACGGCCCGACGAGGCGGAGTTGGCGATTCTCCGCACGATGCACGCCGAGCAGCGCGACTGGTACACGGCACACCCCGATGAAGCCCAGAAGCTTCTCACCGTCGGCAGCATGCCGGCCGATCCGGCGCTCTCTCCCGTCGACGTCGCGAGCTTGGCCGCGGTCCTCAATGCCCTTCTCAACTACGACCCCACCGTGGTGAAACGATGACGATGCCCAGCTTCGAAGCAGCTCCCGAATCGCTTCCCAGCCCCCCGGCGATGAGCCGGCGCCGGCTCCGTTCCACGACGGGGCTCGGCTTCGGCGGGATCGCCCTGGCCGACCTCCTCGCCAGGCGTGCGGCGGCGGTCCCCGCGACGCCGCACGGTGCGCTCGACGCCTTCCATCTGCCGCCGAAGGCGAAGCGGGTGATCTATCTCTTCCAGTCGGGAGGGCCGTCGCAACTCGATCTCTACGATTGGAAGCCGACGCTCGTCGAGCGGACCGGGGAGCAGCTCCCCGAGAGCGTGCGCGGCGGCCAGCGGCTCACCGGGATGTCGGGGAATCAGAGTTCGATTCCGCTGGTCGGCTCGCCGATGAAGTTTGCCCAGCATGGCCAATCGGGGGCGTGGCTCTCGGAGGTGCTCCCCCACACCGCGAAAGTGGCCGACAAGATCTGCTTTCTGAAGGCCACCTACACCGAGAGCATCAACCACGGCCCCGGCGTGACGTTCATGCAGTCAGGTGCCCAGATCCCGGGGCGACCGAGCATTGGCGCCTGGCTCGACTACGGCCTCGGTGATTCCAGCGACAACCTGCCCTCGTTTGTCGTGCTGATCACGAAGAACAAGGGAGGGCAGCCGCTCATGAGTCATCTCTGGGGCTCCGGTTTCCTCCCCACGCGCCATCAGGCGGTACGCTTCCGTTCCGGCGGCGATCCGGTCCTCTACCTCGGGAATCCCGCCGGCGTGTCGCGGGAAAACCGCCGCGCTGCCCTCGATGGATTGAAGCAGCTCCACGAGCATCAGTTCGCTACCAATCCCGACTCGGAGATCGCTGCCCGGATCGCCAACTACGAGCTCGCCTTCCGGATGCAGGCGAGCGTCCCCGACGTCACGAATCTCGCCGACGAGCCGGCCCATGTGATCGAGAAGTATGGCCCGGGGGCGAACGACCCCGGCACGTTCGCGGCCAATTGCCTCCTCGCCCGGCGGCTAGCCGAACGGGGGGTGCGCTTCATCCAGCTCTATCACCAAGATTGGGATCATCACGGCGGTCTGCCGGGGGGGATCCGCGGTGAGGCCGGACAGACCGACCAGCCGGCGGCAGCGCTCGTCCAGGATCTCGCCGACCGGGGGATGCTCGACGACACGCTCGTCGTCTGGGGAGGGGAGTTCGGACGGACGAACTATTGCCAGGGCAACTACACCGCCGGTGGCGACTTCGGTCGCGATCACCATCCGCGCTGCTTCACGATGTGGATGGCTGGTGGCGGCGTGAAGGGGGGCATCAGCCACGGCGAAACGTGCGAGTTCGGCTACAACATCGTCCGCGACGGCGTCCATGTCCACGACTTCCACGCCACGCTCATGCACCTTTGTGGAATCGACCACGAGCGGCTCACCTACCGCTTCCAGGGCCGCCGCTATCGTCTCACCGACGTTCACGGTCGAGTCATCAAAGAGATCCTTGCCTGAGCGAGCCCTGGCCCCCGGAGATTCTTGCGATGAACCTTCTCAATCGAAAATCGTTCGAGCGTGCCGACGAGGGACGGAGGCGCGTGCTGCGGATGGCGGCGCTGTCGGCGCTCTTTGCCGCCCGGCCCGGCGCCTATGCCGACGAATTGACGCGGACGCCCGAGCAGACCGAGGGGCCTTTCTTCCCCGACCGGCTCCCCCTCGACACCGACAACGATCTCCTCCGGATCACCGACGCCTCGACCCCCGCCGACGGTGAGGTGACGTGGTTCTCAGGGGCGGTGCTCGACGCGGCGGGGAATCCGCTCCGAGGGGCGCTGGTCGAGATCTGGCAGTGCGATGCCCGTGGGGCGTATCTCCACTCGCAGAGTGGCAACGCCGAGAAACGAGACGGGCATTTCCAGGGCTATGGCCGGTTTCTCACCGGGCTTTCCGGGGAGTATGGCTTCCGGACGATCCGGCCGGTCCCCTACCCCGGCCGCGCCCCCCACATTCACGTCAAGGTGAGTCGTGGCGACCGTCACCTGCTCACGACGCAGTGCTACGTGAAGGGGGATCCGGGGAACGGGCGGGACGGGATCTTCCGGTCGCTCTCGCCGGTCGATGCGGCCGCCGTGGTCGCCGATTTCGCCCCGATCGAGGGCTCGCGAATCGGCGAGCTTGCGGCCCGATGGGACATCGTCCTTGGGATCACCCCCGAGGATGGCTGACCCAGTCGCCGCCGAAGAGGTAGACTTTCAACTGAAGCGTTTCGGCCACCTCAGCGCCCCATCTCGGCCACGCTCGTCGTCACGATTTCCCAGACAGGAGACCCCCGATGCCGTCCCTTTCCCGTCGATTCCTCGCCGCGTTCTCGCTTCTCATCGGAGGCGCCGCGGCCCTGCCGGCCGCCGAACTGACGATCGGCTCCCCAGCGCCTGCGATCGACGTCGAGCATTGGGTTCAGGACGGCGAGGGGAAATACGAGCCGGTCACCGAGTTCAAGAAAGACAAGGTCTACGTCGTCGAGTTCTGGGCGACCTGGTGTGGCCCCTGCATCATGAGCATGCCCCACATCGCTCAGATCCAAGCCGACTACGCCGACAAGGACGTCCAGGTGATCAGCATCAGCGACGAGGATCTCGATACGGTCAAGGAGTTTCTCGAGCGTGACAACGGCGAGGGGGAGACGTTCGCCGAGGTGACGAAGGGCTACTGCCTCACGACCGACCCCGACAAGTCGGTTTACGCCGACTACATGCAGGCGGCCGGGCAGAACGGCATCCCCACCGCCTTCATCGTCGGCAAGACCGGCGAGATCGAGTGGATCGGCCATCCGATGGAGATGGATGGGCCGCTCGCCGAGGTTGTCGACGGCAGTTGGGATCGTGCCCTTCATGCCGAGGAAATGGCGGAGATGCAGAAGGTCAACCAGGCCTTCGCCGAGATCCGCGCCCTGCTCCAGGCCGACAAGGGGGACGAGGCGGCTGAGATGGTCGACGGAATGATCGCCGGCGCGAAGAACCCGCGCGTCAAGCAGACCCTCCAGCAGATCCGTGGCCAGCTCGACCAGGTGCGTCTCCAGATGGCGATCCAGGGGGGGGGCGAGAAGGCCGCTGCGGCGTTCACGAAGCTGGCCGAATCCCAGGCTGATTCGGCCGAGGGGCTCAATGCCTTGGCCTGGATGATCGTGACCCTCGCCGAGCGTGGGGCGCCGATCGACGACGCCCTCACGGCCGCCGCGACCGAGGCTGCCGAGAAAGCCGCCAAGCTCGATGCCGAGAATGGGCCGGTCCTCGACACGCTTGCCCATCTCTATGCGATGCAGGGAGACGTCAAGAAGGCGATCGCCGCCCAGCGGAAGGCCGTGGCCCTCGGTGGGCCGATGGCCGAACCGATGAAGGCCTACCTCGAAGAACTCGAGGCGAAGGCCAAGTGACCGCCGTCCTGCGGACGCTTTCCACGCGTCTCACGACACGTCGCTGAAGTAGAGCGCGATCGCCGCCGTCATCAACATGGCGGCGGCGATCCGCTTCAGCAAGGTGGCCCGGTCGACCCGCTCCTCGAGGTCGTGCCAGCCGGCGTGGGCGAGGGCCGCGCCGAGCACGACCGACATCACGCCGCGCGTGCTCTGGAGGATGTTGCCGAACACGGCCCCGACCTGCCCCAGACAGGCGTAGAGCGCGGTCATCGCCAGCAGCCAGACGAGCGAGTACTGCACCGCCGGCGTCCAGCCCCCGGCCGCCCGTGGCCACATCCGCGGAGCTGCGGGAAGGAGCAGTGCCCCGCAGGCGGCGTAGGTGATCGCCATCCCGAGGACGCCGGCGTGGAAGCGGCCGATCGGGGCGGCGCCACCGTCGGCGAGCGACGCGATGAGAGCGACGATGTTGAGATCGGCGATCGCGAAGCAGAGGCAGGCGACGAGCATCAAGCCGAGGACGAGCGGAGGGATGCGATCGTCGCCGCGCTGGAGGGCGAGCGCCGCCGTGACGGAGAGAGCAACGGCTGTCCACTGCCGGCCATCGAGTGGGGCCCCGAGGACGAAGGAGACGATGCCGGCGAGCATCGCGATCTTGAGTCCCAAGAGCGGCGAGAGTCGCGAGGCCGGGACGCGCGTGAGGGCCGCGAAGAAGCAGCCCTGCCCGACGAGGTAGACCGCCGCGCAGAGGATCGCCGGCGGAAGAAACGCCCCCGGAGGAGGGCCGCCGCCGCTGGGCCAGAGGGCGAGACAGAGCGGAATCGAGACAAGGCCCATCAGTCCGTGGGCCTGGACGATGAGCCGCAGGCCCCCTTCCCTCCCCCGCAATTCCGGATGGGTGAGACACGCGTGCCGGGAGACGAGGTAAGACAGCGCGCTGAACAGCGCCGCAAGGAGACCGGCGATGACACCGATCGAGGGGGCAGTCAAGAAAAACCTTCCGGGATGAAAGGGGGGGGCTATGGCTGGGTGAGAGCTGCAGTCACGAGCATCTCGACCAAGCACGTCCCCCCGAGCCCCGATTGGACGCGGGCGCGGACGGGGGGATGTCCCCGAGGGACCCAGGCGTCCCAGAGCTCGTCGAGCGTGGCCGCGTCTGCCAGGTCGGCGAGGTGGATGACGATCTGGATGAGGCGGGTGCGATCGCTGCCGATCGTGGCGAGCGTCGCGTCGATCTGGGCGAGCACCTGCCCGATCTGGCCGCGGGCATCGAGGCCCGTATCATCGGCGACTTCCACCCAGTACGCCGTGTCGCCATGGATGACGACATCGGCATAGCGGGGGGTGGAGACAAGGCGGTGGAGGGGCGGCATCGGGGCTCCGACGGAGGCATGGGGTGACGAGTGTAGCACTCCCCGGCGGGCCCTGACGGCCGGCATCTTGGCGGCAGGATCGCTGCAATCCTCACGACCGTCCGAGTCGGCCCGTCCCGCGGAGCGTTCCGGACCGTTCCGACCCCGAGGCATGGCTCCGTGCCGGAAAGCGGCCTGTAGAGTTCCTTTTGGAAAGGACTCCCCATGGCTACCGCTGATACTCCGTACCGAGACGTCGAGGCCCTCGCCCCACCGCAGGCGGGGCGCTCGCCCGGCCGTTCCGCCCCCGCGGCGCGGCTCCCTGTCGAGGCTGCCCCGGGAACGCCGCCGCGCGACCGCGTCCGGGATATCACGGCCCTGGTGCTGCTGGCGACATCGACGTTCGTGCTGGCGTCCCTGGCGACCTTCGACGCAGCCGATCCCCCCGTTCCCCACGCCTTCCCGCAGAATGCCCGGGCGCTCAATGCCTGCGGCGCGGTCGGCTCGTTTCTCGCAGGCATGGCCTATCGCTGGCTCGGGATTGCCGCGTGGATCGGACTGGCGCTCGTCGCAACGCTCGATGTCGCGCTCCTCCGCCGCCGTGTCCTCCCCGATCTTCCGCTCCGCACCGTCGGCGCCGTCATCGCTACGGTCGGCTCCGCCACGCTCCTTTCGATGTTTCTCCCCGACTCCCTGCCCCGTCCCGTCTGGGGCCCCGGTGGCGCCATCGGCGCCACCGGCCGGCTCTTTGCCGAGGGCATGCTCGCCCACACGGGGGCGGCGATTGTCGTCAGCGGGATCACGGCTGCCGGGCTGTTCCTGGTTTGTGACACCATGCTCCTCCGCCTCGCGGCCTTCGCGGCAAGCGTCGGCGGCGCGATCGTCGGGGGCATCGCCGCGCTACTGAGTCGCCGCAACAAGGTCGTCGGAATCCCTGCTGGATCAGCCGTCGCCTCGGTCGCCGCTCCTGCCGAGCCGACATGGTGGCAAGCTCGCCGCGCCTCCACGAAGCCGGTCGGCGGCGTTTCCGCAGAGGACGACGAGTCGGAGTCGGAGGGCGATGCGAACGACGATGCCGATTCGCAGGGCCCGAAGATCAAGGTACGCAAGCCCCCGGCACGGCCTGCGGCCGAGGATTCCGCGTTCGAGGCCGACGATGTCGAGGATGGTCTCGACGAGGCCGACGACGAGTTCTCGGAGGCGTCGTCGGTCGATGCGCCGGCGGCCATGCAGGTGCCGATCAAGTCGCTGGCCAGCCGGCGGCGGCCGATGGAGGTGAATGTCGACGAGGGATCGATCGGGGCCGACTACGAGCTTCCGTCCCTCGAACTCCTCCTCCCCACGGAGCACCTTCGTCAGGACGAGCAGGAGAGCGAGGTGAGGGAGCGGGCGCGGATGCTCGAGAAGACCTTCGCCGAGTTCGGATTCAAGGTCCGCGTCGTCGAGATCGAGACGGGCCCGGTCATCTCGCAGTACGAGATCGAACTCGAGGCGGGATTGCGCCTCGCGAAGATCGTCAACCTCGCCGACGACCTTGCGATCGCGCTGCGCGTGCCGAGCGTCCGCATCGTCGCCCCGATTCCCGGGAAGAACTCGGTGGGCATCGAGGTTCCCAACACCACCCGGCAGATGGTCCGCCTCCGCGAGGTGATGGAGGAGGCCCAGGCCAAGGCGAAGACGCTGAAGATCCCGCTGTTCCTCGGCAAGGACGTGGCGGGCAATCCGATGGTGGTCGACATGGCTTCGATGCCCCATCTCCTCATCGCCGGTCGGACCGGCACCGGTAAGAGCGTGTGTCTCAACTCGCTCATCCTTTCGATGATCATGACCCGCCGCCCCGACGAGGTGCGGATGCTGATGATCGACCCGAAGATGGTCGAGCTCACCCCCTACAAGTCGCTCCCCCATCTCATGCACCCGGTCGTCACCGACATGAAGAAGGCGGAGGCGATCCTCGCCTGGGCAGTGGAGAAGATGGAGGAGCGCTACGCCCTCCTGGCAAAGGTGGGCGTCCGCCACCTCACCGCCTACAACGCGCTCGGCCGCGACGAACTCATCAAGCGAATCGGACCGGAGACCGACGAGGAGGCGGCGGCGATCCCGACGACGATGCCGTTCATCGTCATGATCGCCGACGAGATCGCCGACATGATGATGACGGCCGGCAAGGAGATCGAGCAGCACATCATTCGGCTGGCGCAAAAGAGCCGGGCCGTCGGCATCCACCTCGTCCTCGCCACGCAGAAGCCGACCGTCGACGTTATCACCGGCCTCATCAAGAGCAACCTGCCGGCGCGGATCGCGTTCCAGGTGGCGAGCCGGACCGACAGCCGCGTCGTCCTCGACGAGTGCGGCGCCGATCGGCTCCTCGGCAACGGCGACATGCTCTTCCTCTCCCCGGGCACCAGTCAGATCCTCCGCGGCCAGGGCACCTACCTCTCCGACGAGGAGATCACCCGGGTCATGGCGGCGGTGGGGACGAGCGAGCCGCAGTATGCAGCGGAGCTCGTCAATCTCCAGCCGGCTCCGTCGGGCGACGCCGCCAGTGGGGCCTCGCCGAAGGAGAAGGACGACATGTACGACGCCGCCGTCGAGGTGGTGATCCGCGAGGGACGGGGGAGCGTGTCGCTCCTCCAGCGCGCCCTCGGGGTCGGCTACGGCCGCGGGGCCCGTCTCATCGATTTCATGGCGGAGGACGGCGTGGTCGGGCTCTATGCCGGCTCGCAGGCCCGCGAGATCCTCCTCACGATGGAGCAGTGGGAGGCGAAGAAGGCCGCGCGAAATGCCCCAGTCTCACCATCGCCCCGTCGGCTCAAGGTTCAGCCGCACGAAGACGGAAAGGGGGAGCCTG
>CANGGT010000125.1 GCA_947453375.1 Planctomycetaceae bacterium | reverse complement strand
GATGCAGCGCTCCCCGACGCGAGTTCCTTCGTAGAGGACGGCATTGGGGAAGATTTCGCTTTCGGCGCCGATCCGGCAGCCGGCGCCAATCCGAGCGCCAGAGTGGATCGTGCAGCCGGCGCCGATCTCGGCCTCGGGGCCGACGGTCGCAAAGGCATGGACATTGGCCCCGGCTGCGACCCGCGCCGTCGGATCGACCGCCGCCTGCGGGCTCACGCCGGTGCGGACGGCCCCCCGCGCGGGACGGAAGTGGAGGATCGTGGCGGCAAACGCCGCATGGACATCGGCCACCTCGATCGAGGGGCGATCGAGCGGGCCGGTTCCCAGCGGCACGATCACGGCGCCGGCCCGGCTCTTGGCCAAAAGCGGCAGCTTGTCGCTCGAATCGACGAGCGTGACGTCGCCCGGCCCGGCGGTATCGAGCGTCGCGGCCCCCGAGACAACGCAGGCTCCCGCGTGAACGGGAGCGGCGGACAACGTCCTGGCCAGTTCGTCGAGCGTGATCGGCATCGGCAGGCCTCCCTCGGTCTTCCCCACCCGGCGCACCGGTGGCGGGGCGGAGGGGGCGGGAAGATAGGGACTTTCAAGCCGCTGCCGCAAGACGGATTCGGGGGGGCCAACAGCCGGTCTTGTTTAGTGGATTGCCTGTGAGTGGCCCATCGGCGGGGCCGGCAAAAGTTTCGTCGTTCGTCGGAGGCACCTCCTCTCTCCTCAAGCGTTCGCCGATCCCCGCCTCGCCTACGCGCTGGCCTATGGAGGCACGTGGCTTGGCGATTCAGCGAGGGGTTGCCCGTGCCCCGAGAGCCGGCCTCGCCGGTCAGCGCAGAAAAGGAGGGCGAAGCGCAAGCGGCGCGGAGAGAGCCGAGGCCACGGAAGGCCGAGGCGAACGTCCGGCGACGGGGCACGGGCGACCCCGAAGCCACGCCCGCCCCCGATTTCCCGTCAGGCGCACCCTAGCGCCAGCCCTCAGGTAATGTTCGGCGACTCGGTCCCGTGGTCGTCCTTGGCGATGTCGGCGTCGTCGAAACGGCGCGGCGGCCAGAAGGCGAGGAGGAGGAGGCCGGCAGCGGCCACGGCCATGAGCGTCGGCACGAGAAACAGCTTCTGGTAGTCGATGCCGGCGTCGGTCTTGAGGCTGTCCTGGAGCGGGATGAAGAGCCACTTCGCCGCCAGATCCCCAAGCCCAAGGACAAGGAGATTGAAGAGGCTCTGGGCGCTCGAGCGGACGTCCTTGGGGAAGGCGGCGTCGATGAAGATGTAGAGCGTGGCGAAGAAGAAGGCGTAGCAGATGCCGTGGAGCACCTGGACGGCGATGATCACCGCCTGGCTCTGCGGGAAGAAGGCGAAGACGCCGAACCGGGCGGCGTGGCCGAGGATCCCGAGGATCATCGTCGTCTTCCACCCGAGCTTGGCGAGCACCGAGCCGAGGAAGGCCATCGTGACGATCTCCGCCACCTGGCCGATGCTCATCACCGGCATGATCCATTCCGGCTTGATGCCCACGGCCTTGCTGCCGAGGAAGTCGCCGGCCATGACGAAGTAGCCGTTGTGGATCACCGCGTCGATGAACGTCACGATGAACAGCACGAGGAGATAGGGACGGGCGAGGAACTTGGCAGCCTTCAACCAGGCGAAGCCACCGTCACCGGGCGCCGCCGGCTTCGGCGGCGTGTGAGGGAGGAGGAGCGAGTAGCCGGCCAGCACGAGCGAGAGCACGCCGGAGATGAGGAAGATGTTGCGGCTGGCGGCGACGGCGTCGGCGCCGGTCTTCCCCTGGAGGATGAAGTAGAGGGGCCAGGCGACGAGAATCCAGCCGATCGTGCCACCCATGCGCACGAAGCCGAATTCCTTCTCGGCGTTTTTCATGTGGGAAAACGCGAGCGAGTTGGTGACGGAGATCGTCGGCACGTAGAAGAGCGAGTGGACGAGCATCAGCCCGAAGAACGTGGGGAAGTCCTTGACGAAGTACATGCCGAGGATCGCCAGACCACCGATGAGGTGGCTGAAGGCGAGGAACTTCTCCGCCGCGAACGTCCGGTCGGCGAACTGGCTCGAGAAGAAGATGCCGACGATCGAGGCGATCGCGAAGGCGCTTCCCACCCACGCCTGCTGCGAGGAGGAGAAGTTGAGGCCGTCCTTCCCCATGTAGCCCCAGATGAGCGGGAGCCAGGCGCCCCAGATGGCGAACTCGAGCACCATCATCAGCCAGAGGCGGAACGTCGGGGCTTTGGAAGAACCGACGCCGTCCCCACCGGCGTGGCCATTGGTTGCTGTGTGCATGGGGCGAAGGATACCCTCTCGCCGCCCCGAAAAGCAGCCCTCCCTACCAGAGCGGAGGGCGTTCGGGGGCTCTTCGGGAACTCCGGGCCGGCACAATCGGCACGACCGGGGCAATTTCAGCGGCCGTCGGTCGGGCCGGTCAGGCCCGGCCGCGGAGGTCGGCGAGGCCACCATCGATTCCGAGCACCTGCCCGGTGATCCAGCCCTGGGCGGGGTCGAGGAACCAGTCAATCGCCGCGGCCACCTCGTCCGGCTCGCCGAGCCGGCCGAGCGGATGCATCCCCACCGAGGCCTTTTCAGCGAGTTCGCTCGACAGCAGCCCCTTGGAGAGAGGGGTGCGGACGAGCCCCGGGGCGACGGCGTTGAAGCGCACCTTCTGCTTGGCATAGGTGGCGGCCGCCGAGAGGACCAGGCCGATGATCCCCGCCTTGGCGGCGGCGATCGCCTCATGGTTGGCAAGCCCGACCCGCGCCGCAGCGCTCGAGACGAGCACGACCGATCCCCCCTCCCCCTTCATCAGCCGCCCGGCGGCGCGGACACATCCGAAGGCGGAGGTGAGGTTCGTGGCGATCGTGGCCTGCCAATCAGCCGTCGAGGTGAGGTGCGCCGGCTTGAGGAGGATCGAGCCGGCGCAGTTGGCCAAGCCGTCGAGTCCACCAAGCTCGGCCACGGCCCGGTCGGCGAGGGCGTCGATCGAATCGGGATCGGTGGCTTCGACCGTGCCCCACGGCATGCCGAGTTCGGTGGCGATCGATTCCAGTCGCGTTGCATCCCGGCCGGCGAGGAAGACGCGGTTCCCTGAGGCCGCTAGCCGGCGGACGAGCGCCGAGCCGATCCCTCCGGCAGCACCGATCACGAGCACCCGTCTTGCCATCCCTCGAGCCTCCAATACAAGAGACACTCAGAGCCAATCGCCGACGGTCTGCTCGAGCTTGGCTTCGGTCGCCATGCCGCGGATCTTCTCCATGGCGCGGGTCTGGATCTGGCGGATCCGTTCCTTGCAGACGCCCATCTCGGCGCCGAGTTCGCGGAAGGTGCGCGGGGCCCGGCCATCGAAGCCGAAGCGAGCGACGACGATCTGCTGCTCGCGCGGCTCGAGTTCGCCGAGGAACTTCGTGAACAGTTCCTTGAGCTGATCGATCTGCACCGAATTGCAACCCTGGGCCGGCTCCGCGGCGGGAACGGAGCGGAGCGACTCATCGGCCGGCGTGAACCGGCGACGCTGCTGACGCCCGCGATGGGAGATGCGGAAAAAGTGCCGCTGGATGGCGTAGGTGGCGTAGGTGCTGAAGCGGTTGCCGAGAGCGAAGTTGAACTTGTCGACCGCCCGCATGAGGGCGACGTTCCCCTCGGCCACGAGTTCGTCGAAGAGGTCATCTGCGGTAACGAACTTTTTGGCAATCGAGACGACGAGTCGCAGGTTCGACGTGATGAGGATCGTCCGCTCGACCTCCGAAGCCGAAAGCAGCGCCTCGACCACGTCGATCTGCCGGGCGGTGGCCCGCTTCTCATCGAGCCGGCCGCGCTCGGTGGCGGCCCGGAAGCGGAGCCAGTTCATCCGTCGGAAGTGGAACTGCTCCTCGTCCTTGGAGAGAAGGCGTGTCTCGTAGAGCCCGGCGAGATACGAATCGATCCTGCCAGAAGGCTCGGCAGCCTGGCGGGCCGGGGCGCTCGCTGGCGGAGTCGTGGCCAGGACCTCGGCCTCGGGGGCGAGGAACTGCCGGCAGGGGATGAAGTCGATCTTGCGGGCGAAAAACGCCTGGCGCCTGGCCCGGAGAGCCGCACGACGCTCCTCGGTCGCGGTTGCGTCCGAATGACGTTCAACCGCGGCCGAAGCAGGGGCGACTCGACGCTTCAAAGGACGACGGATCTTGGCCGGGGCGATCACGGCTAACTCCTCGGGGACGGAACAAGTCCACGAGATTCAAACCGCAGCGGAGGGGCGGTTGTAACGGGGGAGCGAAAAAAAGCGGCGACGGCTCAACCAGCCGCCGGCCCCCGCAGGAAACGGGTGCCAGTAAAAACCGACCTCAGTCGGGAATCGCCGCCGACTCGCCCCCCGCCCGGGTGCAGAGCGACTGGAACACGATCACGTCGATCGAGTCGTCGAAGCGACGGACAGAGGCATCGCCGAGGAGAAAATTGACCCCGGTGGGATGGTTGCTCGTGAAGTCGTCGAAGTGGTGGTGGGGATCGTTCGGGGCATGATCGGCCACGCCGACGACCCGGGGGAGGGCAGCCTTCGCGCCGAGCAGGACGCCGGTCCAGGTGCTGCCACCGAGCTTCGAGTTGCGTTCGCCGACGACGAGCGTCTTGCTCGAGCCATCGAGCATGTCCTTCATCCCGAGGCGACTGTTGCGGAAGAACATTCCGTTGCCGGCAGCCGGGAACTCGTCGACTTCAAGCGTGCCGAAGACGCCGACATAATTCGACTTCCCCACGTCGCACAGCGCCGCGAGGGGGGCGCCGTCGACCTTCTCCCCGTGGTGCTCCTCCTCTTCTTCGTCGACGCCGTCATCGGCGCCGATCGCGAAGAAGCCGTCTCCCTCGGTCGGGCCGCGGGTGTCGGAGGCACAGACGAAGGCGGAAATGAACGCCTTGCGGACATCGGCGTGGAGGGCCGAGTTGGCTGGATCGAACACCGGCCGGCGGCGATCGATCCGGTCGAACAGGTTCGACTGCTCGATCTGGGGGAGGAGTTCACTCGCCCAGCCCCAGCCGGGGAGCTCGTCGGTGGCATCGCCAACGGGCCGGGCGACGCCGGTCCAGCCGGAAGGGAAGCGGCGGGTGTGATCGTGGTAGTGGTGGAGCGAGAGGCCGATCTGCTTGAAGTTGTTGCGGCAGCTCGTCGCCCGGGCGCTCTCACGGGCCGATTGGACGGCCGGGAGGAGCAGCCCGACGAGGGTGCCGATGATCGCGATCACGACGAGGAGTTCGACGAGCGTGAAGCCCGCGGTCCGGGACGTGGCATGGGGGGCATGGCGATTCATGATTGGCTTCCTGCGCTCAGCACGACCCTCGGACAAGATTCTCGCGATGGGCGAGAAACAAGGGCCCGCCCCACTCTTGGCCCCTCTCCCCCGAAAGATAGAGAGGGCCTCGCCTCGAGTCAACGAAAGGAGCGTCTCCGGCCACCATCGAAAAAGCTATTCAACCATCCCATCCGGCCCCTCCACCCCTGCCGCCGCCAGCATCGCGAGCATCCCTTCCACCTGCCCGGCATCCATCGTGTCGACCCGGCGGCCCCCAGGTTGAACGCAGTGGCGGGCGAGAAGCTCGCTGTCGATCGCTGCCAGGCCGCGGAATCGTCGCACCGAAATCGGTTGCTCCCGGCGAACCTGCTCCGCCAGAGCGACCAAGCCCTCCTCGGAATGGGCCACGATCGCCTGTCTCCCGTCGGCCGGCGTCACCTCCCCCCAGGGGGCCCGCACCCATCCCACCCGCCCGGGGCTCGGCCCCGCTGCGTCGAGGAGGGGACGGAGAAACCGATGGAGAAAGGCGAGGAGGAGCACGCCGCAGTGGATCCCGTCGGCGTCGGGATCGGTGAGGATCAACAGCCGCTCGAAGCGGAGGGCGCCGGCTCGGAAGTCGGCCCCCATTCCCGTGCCGAGGGCCGCGGTCAATTCCCGAAACAGCGGCTGCGCGGCGACGCGCTTGGGCGTCGCCTTCACCGCATTGAGCGGCTTCCCCTGCATCGGCAGCACCGCCTGGAAGCGGGGATCGCGGACGCGGGCCACGGCCAGAGCGGCCGATTCCCCCTCGACGACAAACAGCTCCGCCCCCGAGCCGGCGCCATGAACCTCGCAGTCGACAAGCTCGATCGGGCCGCGGTGGAAGGGATTTGTCATGGATCTTGCCGAGATTTCGGCCTTCTTGGGCCGCCATGGCCGGTGCTCGGCAGGGTGAACGTCGGCGGCCGGCGGGAGGGTAGACTTGTGGGTTCAGTTTCTGGGGGAATTGGAACGCCGATGCCCACGCCCGCCAACCACCGCCGTGCCCTGAGGTCGACCCTACTTTTGCGGGCCGTCACCACGAGCATCCTCTGGATCGTGCTGCTCGGCGCCGGACTCTCGGCGGCATGCGCCGCCGATCCCGGCCCCCAGCCCGCGGCCGACCGGCTCCTCTTCGAGACCGACATCGAGCCGATCCTCACCGTCCGCGGCTGCAACAGCGGCGGCTGCCACGGGAAGTCGGGCGGGCAAAACGGCTTTGCCCTGTCGCTGTTCGCCTTCGATCCCGCCTTCGATCATGCCGGAATCGTCTCCGCCGCCCGCGGCCGTCGCCTCGCCCCCGCCTCGCCGCTGGAAAGCCTCCTGATCCAGAAAGGGACTGGCGCCGTTCCCCACGGTGGCGGGAAGAAGCTCGATCCCAACGGGGAAGATGTCCGCACGCTCGTCCGCTGGATCGAGCAGGGGACACCCAAGGCGGGGCCCGACGACCCGAAGCTCGAGCGGATCTCGCTCTCGCCCGCGCCGCGGCCCCTCGCGCCGGGCGAAACCCTCGACCTGAAGGTCACCGCCCACTACTCCGACGGCTCGACGCGCGACGTCACCGCCACGAGCGCCTGGCATGCCGGCGAGCCGGCCGTCCTCGATGCCGCCGAGGCAAAAGTCCGCGCCGGGGCCTTCGCTGGCGAGGGGACGGTCATGGCCCGCTATGTGGGCAACATCGCCACCTGGAGCACCGGGATCGTCCCGCCGGGGAGCATCGATGCCGCGGCGGTCGCCGCCCTTCCCCGCCCCACGCCCCTCGACGAGCCGGTGTGGCGGAAGCTCGCCACGATGAACATCCTCCCCAGCGAGCCGGCGGCGGAGAGCACGCTGCTGCGGCGCGCGAGCCTCGATCTCATCGGCCGCCTCCCTACCCCCGACGAGGCCCGCGCGTATCTTGCCGATCCCGATCCAGCGAAGCGCGAGAAGCTCGTGGCAGCGCTTTTGGACCGCTCGGAATATGCCGACTTCCAAGCCAACAAGTGGGCCGATCTCCTCCGCCCCAATCCCTACCGCGTCGGCATCAAGGCGACCCTCTCCCTCGACACGTTCCTCCGCGACGCCTTCCGGGAGAATCTCCCCTACGACGAGTTCGTCCGTCGCCTCCTCACGGCGACGGGGAGCACCTGGCGCGACGGCGCCACGACGGTCTTTCGCGACCGGCGCTCCCCCGACGAGATCGTGACCCTCGTCAGCCAGCTCTTTCTGGGAGTGCGCCTCGAGTGCGCGAAGTGCCACCAGCACCCCTTCGAGGTCTACGGCCAGAAGGATTTCTATTCCCTGGCTGCCTTCTTCGGCCGCGTCGCCTACCGCGGCACCGGTCTCTCTCCGCCGATCTCCGGCGGCGAGGAGATCGTCACCGTCGGCGAGTCGGGGGAGGTCCGTCATCCCCTCTCAGGCGCGGTCCTTGCGCCAACGCCGCTGTTCGGCACCGCGCTCGAGATCCCCTCAGGCGACGATCCGCGCGTGGCGCTCGTCGACTGGCTCACCGCCCACGACAACCCCTTCTTCCACCGCGCCGCCGTCAACCGAATCTGGGGGGATCTGTTTGGCGTCGGCATCGTCGATCCGATCGACGACTTCCGGGCCACCAATCCCCCCACAAACCCGGCCCTCCTCGATGCCCTCGTCGCCGAGTTCCGCGCCGGCGGCAGCGACCAGAAAAAGCTCCTCGCCACGATCCTCCGTTCGGCGGTGTGGGATCGCTCAAGTCTCCCCAACGCCACCAACGCCGGCGACTTCCGCAACTTCTCCCGCCACTACCGGCAGCGGCTCC
Source organism: Planctomycetaceae bacterium (assembly GCA_947453375.1). GTDB lineage: Bacteria > Planctomycetota > Planctomycetia > Pirellulales > UBA1268 > QWOP01. The sequence continues at coordinate 4,348 of CANGGT010000125.1, read as the reverse complement.
GCGCGGAGGTCCTCGCCGACGCCATCGACGACGTCACCGGCGTGCCGACCTCCTACGCCGGCCTCCCTGAGGAGTCGCGGGCCACCCAGCTCTGGACGCACCGCACACCGGCGACCTTCCTCGACGTCTTCGGCCGCCCCGATCCCAATCAGGATCCCCCCTGCCAGCGCGATCCCGACGCTACCGTCGTCCAGGCGCTCCATCTCATGAACAGCACGGCGATCGAGGGGAAGATCGCCGCTGACTCAAGCCGGGCCGCGACCCTTGCCGCCTCCGAACTCCCTCCGGAGCGCATCGTCGAGGAGCTCTATCTCGCCTGCTACACCCGCTTTCCGACCTCGTCGGAACGCGAGCCGCTGGTCGCACTTTTCGGCCGGGAAGGACGATCTCGCCGGCAGGTGACCGAAGACATACTCTGGTCGCTCATCAATTCCCCCGAGTTCGTCTTCAAGGATTGATCGAAGGATTGATTGTCAGCAGCCGGTTTTTCACGCAGAGGCACTGATCATGACCAATCACGATTCCCTCGACACCAATCTCCCCTGGTGGGCGCGGCCGATGAGCCGGCGCCGCGGGGTGCAGCTTGGCATCGGCGGCCTTGCCGGGGGGAGCTTTCTCGATCTCTTCCGCCTCGTCCGCGAAGCGCGGGCCGCTGATCCGGCCGGCCGTGCCCCTTCCAACTGCATCCTCATCTGGATGGACGGCGGGCCGACCCATTTTGAAACCTTCGATCCGAAGCCCGATGCTCCGGCCGAGATCCGCGGCGAGTTTTCCCCGATCTCGACGAGCGTGCCGGGGATCCAGTTCTCCGAGCACATGTCGGAGTTGGCGAAGATCGCCGACAAGTTCGCCGTCATTCGTTCCGTCTGCCACAACCAAGGCAACCACGGCGCCGGCAATCATTACATGATGACCGGCGCCCCGCCGCGGATCCCGGTCGGCTGCGGCGCGTTTGTCAGCTTCCACCCGAGCATGGGCTCGGTCGCCTGGCACGAGCGACAGGCGCCGCACGGCCTCCCCGGCTACTTTGCCCTCGCGGGCATGACCCGGTCCGGCGGCCCGAACTTCCTCGGCGCCAAATACGCCCCGTTTGTCGTCAGCGACGATCCCAATGCGGCGAACTTCCGGATCCGCGATCTCGCCGCGCCGCGCTCCGTGGAAGGGACGCGCTTCGCCGAGCGCCGCGACCTCCGCGCCCTCACCGATCGGCTCCCTCGCTTCGACGATCCGGCCGCCGGCGACCCGGTCCGCGGCATCGACGAGCACTATGCCCGCGGCTACGACCTCGTCACCTCCCCCGCGGCCCAGGCCGCCTTCGACATCGGCGCCGAGCCTGACAGCATCCGCGACGCCTATGGGAGAAACTCCTTCGGTCAGCAGGCCCTCCTCGCCCGCCGGCTCGTCGAGGCGGGGGTGCCGTTCGTGACGATCAACGACGGCGGCTGGGACCACCACAGCGCGCTCTTCGACGCCCTGAAAAACAGGCTCCCCACCTGGGACAAGACCGTCGCCGCGCTCATCAACGATCTCGACGCCCGCGGGCTCCTCGAGACGACGATGGTGATCGCCCTGGGTGAGTTTGGCCGCACGCCGAAGCTCTCCACGCTCCCCGGGCAGACGAAGGCCGGCCGCGACCACTGGGCAAGCGCCATGTCGATCCTCTTTGCCGGTGGCGGTGCTCCTGGCGGGCAGGTGATCGGCGCCACCGACCGGCTCGGCCATTCGGCAAGCGAGCGCGTCCTCTCTCCCGAAAACTTCGTCTCCACCGTCTACACGAAGCTCGGCATCGATCCCTCAAAGAGCTTCCTCACCCCCGCCGGTCGGCCGACGTTCCTCGTCAGCGATCCGACGCCGATCCGCGAGCTGTTTTGACGTGGGTTGCAGAAAAGGTGCCAGCCACCAAATCTGGCGAAGATGGGTAAACAGCCGCCGCAAACCACCCAGATTTGGTGGCTGGCACCTTTTTCTTTTTCTTTTCCTGGCACTTGCCTCCGCCGCATCGGCCGCGCCGCCAGAGGCGACGCGGCTCTTTCCCCCCGGCGCACAGCGTGGCACAAAAGTCACGGTGAAAGTCTCGGGGTCGCTCCCCGTCTGGCCGGCGGCAGCGTGGACGGAGCGGCCGGGCACGCTCTGGGAGCCCCAGCCGGATTCGGGGACGTTTGCCGTGACGGTGGCGCCCGACGCGGCGCTCGGGGCCCATCTCGTCCGCTTCACAACCCCCGAGGGGGCCACAGCCCTACGCCGGTTCGTCGTCGGCCATCTGCCTGAGATCGAAGAGACAGAGCCCAACGACAAGCCTGCCGCGGCGACCGCCGTCGGCGAGCCGGCGATCGTCGTCAACGGTGTGCTCGGGAAGGGTGGAGATGTCGATCTCTACCGGGTCGCCCTCGCGGCCGGCGAGACGCTCGTCGCCCAGGCCGATGCCAACCGGCTCCTCGGCACCGCGGCCGATCTCACGCTCGACGTCGCCGACGCCCGCCATTCGCTCCTCGCCCGGAATCTCGACGCCGCCGGCCTCGATCCGCGCGTCGTCTTCACGGCGCCTGCTGCGGGAGAGTATTTCGTCCGCGTCTACGGCTTCCCCGAGACCGCCGATGCGACGATCGGCCTCGCCGGTGGCGAAGGCTTTGTGTATCGGCTCACGCTTTCGAAGCGAGGCTTTCTCGTCGCCACGCTGCCGTCGGCGATTTCTCAAGGGGCCGAAGCGCAGATCGCGCCGCTCGGGTGGAAGCTGCCTGCAGAGAACGCCCCGCTTCCGGTGCCCGCTGCGTTCCTTTCCACAACGGCCACCGGCGCCCGGCGCAGCATCACCGTCGCCCTCGACGGCATCGGCGGCGCGGTGAGCCTGCCGGTCGTGGAGATGCCGGTGGTGGTCGTGCCGCAGGCCGAGGGCGGAAGCGTCCCACCGCCGGTGATGTTCTCAGGGTCGCTTGCCGCACCGAAGCAGCGCCTCGCGCACCGCTTCACCGCCACGAAGGACGTGGCGTATACGCTCCTCGTCGAGGGGATCGCGATCGGCACGGCCGTCGATCCCCTCCTGTCGATTGAGGATGGGGAAGGAAAGCGGTTGGCGATCACCGACGAACCAGCGGGAACCCTCTCCTGGAAGGCGCCGGCCGATGGTGTCTATACGGCCATCGTCCGCGACCGGCGCGGCTCTTTCGGCCCGGCCCATGGCTATCGGCTCACGATCCGCCCCGATCTGCCGGGCGTGAAGGTCAGCTGTGACGTCGATCGGGCTTCGGGCGAGCCGGGCAAGCCGGTCGAGCTTGCGATCGCGATCGGCCGGGAGCATGGCTTCAAGGATTCCCTCGACATCGTCCTTGTCGATCCGCCGCCGGGGATCACAGCAGCAGCGGTGCAGTCGCCGCCAGAGGGAGATGCCGCGAAGAAGGTCATGCTTTTGATCACGGCTACGGAGCCTTTCTCCGGGCCGCTCCGCGTGGCGGCAAGGATCGCGGGGGCCGCCGACGCCGCGCCACTCCCGGTCCGCTTCGGCCCCGAGGGTGTCGACTCGATCTGGCTCGGCATCAAGGCGCCGTAGCGGCTTCGGCGCAGCGAGCGTTGCTAAGATGGTGCAGACCCCAAAGCCCTGTCGCCCCGGAGATTTGTCATGCGCCCATTTCCGCTCCGCGTCCTCGGCACGGCCCTGGTTTTCATGTCGGCCATGGGCCTGACCCACCCGGTCGCTTCGCCGGCCCGGGCCCAGGAGCCTGCGGCGCCTGCCAAGGAAGCCCCGGCGGCCGACGTCGAAGCCACCGACGACGAGGCCGCCCGATTTGCCGCGTTCACGAAGGCGATGACGAACGTCAAGCTCGTCGGCCGGTTCACGATCGCCGGCGATGACGACAAGGATCCGATCCGCGATGAATACACGATCTCATCGGTGGCAAAAGTCGGTGAGGCCGATCTGTGGATCGTGTCGGCCAGGATCCGCTACGGCAGCGTCGATCTCACGGTGCCTGTGCCTGTCGAGGTGAAGTGGGCGGGGAAGACGCCGGTGATCACGCTCGACAGCGTCACGATCCCTGGCCTTGGCACCTTCTCCTCGCGCGTCGTCATCGATGGCCCCCTCTACGCCGGCACCTGGCAGCACGACGCCGTCGGCGGCCACATGTTCGGGAAGATCGTGCCGGTGGACTCGCCAGAAAAGGTGCCAGCCACCAAATCTGGCGAAGAGCGATAAGCGCCCGCCACCCATCCCGCCTCCATTCGCCGGACGATGCCTTCTCCCGGCTCCTTTGCTCGTTTGCAAGCTAGAATCTCGTCATGCGCATGGCGACCAACAGCGACTCACCAGTGGTGACTGATGACACCCGTTTCGACGACGGGGAGTGGGCGGCTTGGT
>CANGGT010000124.1 GCA_947453375.1 Planctomycetaceae bacterium | reverse complement strand
TGCCACGCGCCGGCTCGTCGATGCTGTGGCCGGAACGCACTGTCGGATCTACGACACGCGAAAGACCGTTCCCGGCTGGCGACTCCTCGATAAATACGCCGCTCGGACCGGCGGCGGCTGGACCCACCGGATCGGTCTCTACGACGCGATTCTCATCAAGGACAACCACCTCGCAGCGATGGCGGCCACCGGGGGCGACCCGGCCGAGGCGGTCCGCCGGGCAAGGGATTTCGTCGCCCGGACGTTTCCCGGCGATCGGGCCGCAGCCACGGTCGTGGAGATCGAACTCGACACCCTCGATCAGCTTCCGGCCGTCCTCGAAGCTGGCCCCGATATCGTCCTCCTCGACAACATGCCCCTCGAGAGCTTGTCTGCCGGGATCGCGATCCGCAACCGGCTCCGTCCGGAGGTGATCCTCGAGGCATCGGGAGGCATCTCGCCCGACACCGTCAGCGCGATCGCCGCGACTGGAATCGATCGGGTGAGCAGTGGCTGGCCGACCCACGGATCACCGTGGCTCGACGTAGCGCTCGACTGGGGAACGGCCACGCGGAGCGCTTAGGGAGCAGACTGGGCGCGCAAAAACGAGGATCGGACGCGCAGCGTCCGATCCGGAAGCGTTTCTGCGGCGATCAGACGCCGAGGAGGCGATTGCGCTTCGTGCGGCGTTCCGCACGGAGGCGGGCGCGGCGACGCGTTTCACTCGGCTTTTCGAAGAACTCACGCCGCCGCATCTCCTTCTTGATGCCGCTGCGCTCGACCAACTTACGGAAGCGGCGGACCGCCTCCTGAATGCTCTCCCGTTCACGAACCGTGAGCTTGACCATACGAATCCCGATGAGCTGGAAATACCTGGAACGAAGCTCCAGAGCGTAGCGAAAGCAGGCCGGAAAGTCCATCCCGCCATGGCCGGCGGCCCTTCCGATGCGTCGGCCATCGGGCCTCCGGCCGTCGGATCGACCGCCGCCAGGCCTCCATGCCGGGGGCGAAAAGGCTTGGATTGCCCGTTCCAGGCTCCGGCCCCACAATTGCTCCCGACCGGACACCGCCGGCGTCGGGGCCGTGCCCAGTCAGTGGCGCCACCGGCGACGCTCCAACGTTTTTACCCCCCCTGCCCTCTCCAGCCCATCGGGCCACTGGATCGTGGGGCCGACGGAACCACCGATGATCGCCGAAATCGTTCCGCCGGGCACGCTCAACCAACTCTTCTTCTGGACCGACGCCACGGCCATCAGGGAGGGGATCCTGGCGGTGGCGGCGCTCGTGGTCTTCCTCGTCACCGCCCCACGGGGGAGGCGCTGGCTCTCCTGGCTTTCGATCTCGCTCCTCGCCCTGTCGGTGATCCCGCTGATCGCGGTCATCGTGTTCCCGTTCCCCGCAGGCGCTGATGCCGACAGCGGGGGAGGCCACGGGCTCGGCCATGCCCACCACGTCCACCGTTTTCTCCTCGTGGCGTCGCTCTTCCAGTCGTGCCTCCTGCTGGTCGTGGTGTGCATCTGGGAACGCGTGGCCCGGGCGATGCCGAAAATCTTCGTCGACATCCTCCGCTGCGTGATGCTGGCGCTGGCGCTGTTGATGGTTCTCTGGGACGCCGGCATCGACGCCGGCGAGCTCGTGACCGGCTCGGCCCTGGTCACCGCGGTCCTCGGATTCGCTCTCAAGGACACCCTCGGAAACGTCTTCGCTGGCCTCGCGATCCACGCCGAGCACCCGTTCGAGGTCGGTGATTGGATCCAGTATGACGCCAATCAGGCCCACATCGGCCGGGTGGTTGAGGTCAACTGGCGGGCGACGAAGGTGATCACGCTCGACGAGGCCTATGTCATCGTCCCCAACGGCCAGCTCGCCCAGGCCTCGATCCGCAATTTCACCAAGCCTGATTCCTGGTCCCGGCGGTCGATCTACCTCATCACGCCCTACGACGTCTCTCCCCAGCGGGTGCAGCGGATCATCCTCGAAGCGATCCGGGGGAGTTTCGGGGTCCTCGAACATCCGGCGCCGTCGGTGGTGACGAGCAATTTCACCGACCGAGGGGTGGAGCACTGGGTGCGGCTGTTCACGAACGACTTCGACAAGCGCGATCGGGTCGACGGCATGGCCCGCGACCGGATCTGGTTCGCGCTGGCCCGCAACGGGATCGAGATCCCGACCGCCACGCAGTCGATCCGGCTGACGCAACTCCCTTCCCCGGCCCTCCCGGAGCCCGCCGAGGCCCGGGTTGCCAGGCGGGTCGAGTCGCTCAAGCGGGTCGGCATCTTCGCCGGGCTGTCGCCTGGGCAGCTCGATCGGCTGGGGATGGAGGGGCGGGAATGGCGGTTTGCCGGCGGCGAACCGGTGATTCGCCAGGGGGATCCGGGCGAGAGCCTGTTTGTCGTCCTCGAGGGGGGCGTCGAGGTGAGTGCCCAGGAGGGAGACGGAGTGCCGGTGGTGATCACGACGCTCGGACCGGGGGGATTCTTCGGCGAGATGTCACTCATGACCGGGGCAGCGCGGTCGGCCACGATCACGGCGAAGGCCGAGTCGTGCCTCCTCGAGATCGACAAGGCAACGATGCGACGCGTGCTCGAGGAGCAACCGACCCTCGTCGAGACGCTCGGGCGCGCCCTCACCGCCCGCGCCGGCGAACGCTCCACGGCCCTCGCCCGCGACGGTCGGCGGGAGGATCCCCCGCAGCCGGATCTGTTCCAGAGGATCAGGGATTATTTCGCGATGTGACCGGCGGAGGCCTGTCATCACCCACCCCCGCCCACTGCTCGCCCTCCCCCACCCGGAGCCACCCGCGCCATGCGGATCGAACTTCTCCCCTCGAGCATCCCGTCTTCCGATGCGCAGTTTCTCGTGTCGTTCATCATCAACGACAGCGTGGCGATCGACGCCGGTTCGATCGGCCTCCTGGCCGATCTGGAACGCCAGCGGGCGATCCGCCACGTGTTCATCACCCACGAGCACCTCGATCACATCGCCAGCCTCGCGATCTTCCTCGAGAACGTCTACGAGCCCGGGCCTGACTGCGTCGAATTGCTCGCCGCGGCCGATGTTCTCGAGTTTCTCCACGGCGACGTCTTCAACGGCCGGGTGTGGCCCGATTTCTTCGAGCTCTCGGGGCCGGAAAACGCCTTCCTGAGGACAACCGTCCTCGAGCCGATGGTGCCGGTGGTGCGCGGCGGACTGACCGTCACGCCGGTGCCCGTGTCGCATGGCGTCGAGACCCTCGGCCTCGTCGTCGACGACGGTCGGACTGCCGTCGGTTTTCCCTCCGACACCGGCCCCACCGAACATCTCTGGTGCCATCTCGGCGCGATGACGCACCTCAAGGCAGTGTTCCTCGAGGCGAGCTTCCCGTCGAGCTTGAGCGACCTCGCCGCGCTGACCGGCCACCTGTGCACGCGCACCTTCCCGGTCGAGGCGGCCAAGCTCCCCGCCGGGGTGCGGAAGATCGTCGTCCACCGCAAGGTGCGATATGCCGCCGAGATCGCCGCGGAGCTTGCCGCCCTCGGCCTCGAAAACGTGGAACTCGTCCGGCCGGGCTACGGCTACGAGTTCTGACGTCGGTCATTCGGTCGCCGCCTCTCGAATCAGCCCTTCGAGCGGCCTTGGCGCTTCCGGTCGTGTTCCGAGAGGAGGGTCTTGCGGAGACGGATGACGTCGGGGGTCACCTCGACGAGCTCGTCGTCTTCGATGTATTCCAGCGCCTCTTCCAGCGACATCCGGCGCGGGGGCTTCAAGAGGATGTTGCGGTCGCTGCCGCTGGCCCGCATGTTCGTCAGCTTCTTTTCCTTCGTCGGGTTGACGATCATGTCGTCACTGCGGGCATTCTCCCCGACCACCATCCCCTCGTAGACCTCGTCGCCCGGCTCGATGAACAGGTCGGCCCGTTCCTGGAGGCCGTCGAGCCCGAAGGCGACGGCCTTCCCGGGAACCATCGAGATCAGCACACCGTTGGCCCGCCCCGACACATCCCCCTCCATCGGGCTCCACTTCTCGAAGCGGTGGTGCATGATCGCCGTCCCCTGCGTGGCGTTGAGGACGCGCGTCCGCAGCCCGATCAGGCCGCGGGCCGGGATCGAAAACTCTGCATGGGCAAACTCGCCGCGGTTGCCCATGTGGCGGAGTTGGCCGCGGCGCGAGCCGGTCAGTTCCATCACCGGCCCGAGCTTGTCGTGCGGAACCTCGACGACGAGCGACTCGAACGGCTCGAGCGTCTTGTCCCCTTCCTTGTGGAGGATGACTCGCGGCTTCCCCACCGAGAGCTCGTAGCCCTCGCGCCGCATCGTCTCGATGAGGACGGAGAGATGGAGCAAACCGCGGCCCGAAACGGAGAAGTTGTCGGAGCCCGCGATCGGCTCGACGCGGAGGGCGACGTTCCGCTCGAGTTCCTTCATGAGCCGGTCGCGGAGGTGGCGCGTCGTCAGGTATTTGCCGGAGCGGCCGGCCAGCGGCGAGCTGTTGACGCCGAAAACCATGTTGAGCGTCGGTTCGTCGACCGAGAGGCGCTCGAGCGGACGGGGATCGGCCGGATCGCAGATCGTGTCGCCGATCTCGACGTTCTCCATGCCACTGACGGCGCAGATGTCGCCGGCGGTGGCCTCCTCGGCGTCCACTTTCCCGAGCTTGTCGAACAGCTGCAGCCCCACGACCTTCGCTGGCACGAGCGTGCCGCTCGACGTCGAACGGACGATCTGCTGCCCCTTGGTGATCTTCCCCGACTCGAGCCTGCCGACCGCGATCCGGCCGACGTAATCGGACCAGTCGAGGGTGGTGACGAGCATCCGCAGCGGGGCCGTCGGATCGACCGCCGGGCCGGGGATCTTCTCGATCACGAGGTCGAGCAGCGGCGCCATCGTCCCTTCGCGGGCATCGACGTCGTGGGAGGCAAAGCCGTGCCGCGACGAGGCATAGACGAAGGGGAAGTCGGCGAGATCGTCGTCGGCGCCCAGTTCGAGAAACAGGCCGAGGATTTCGGCGAGGACCTCGAGCGGCCGGGCGTCGGGGCGATCGATCTTGTTGACGACGACCACCGGGCGGAGTCGGGCCTCGAGTGCCTTGGAGAGGACGAAACGGGTCTGGGGCATCGGCCCCTCGGCGGCGTCGACGAGGACGAGGGCCCCGTCGGCCATGCGCAGCACCCGCTCCACCTCGCCGCCGAAGTCGGCGTGGCCCGGAGTATCGATGATGTTGATCTTCGTCCCCTTCCAGTCGACCGAGATGTTCTTGGCGAGGATCGTGATCCCGCGCTCCCGCTCGAGGTCGTTGGAATCGAGGATCCGCTCGCCGGAGAGTTGGCTGGCGCGAAACTGCCCGCTCTGGCGGAGGAGGCAGTCGACGAGCGTCGTCTTGCCATGATCGACGTGCGCGATGATGGCGATGTTGCGGATGTCGGAGCGGCGGGGGAGCGAGACGGCGGGGGCGTCGGAGGCGGAGGGGCCGGACATGGGGTGCTGCCCGGCGGACCGGGCTTCTCGGGGCGGGAGGGGATGCGCTCGCGGGGATCGGGAGCGGGCGGGGAACGGGCACGTGGAGGGGAAACCTCCCAGTATCCCTGACGGGAGGTACTCCCGTCCAGTGAGGAAGGCGTGTTGGCCACGCCAGCCCCTTCCCGTCAGTCGGCCTGCCGCGCGGCGGCGTAGAGCCGGTCGAAGAGGTCGGTCGGGGGTTCCCCCTCCTGGAGCTCTGTCCAGGCGGCGCGGAGGGGGGGCGCTTCCAAGGTGGCCGCGACGGTGGACGTTTCCGCGGCGCGGGCTGCGGCGGCGGGGCCGACAAACACCGCGACAAACTCATCCCCGCCCAGCCTGGCCAGGAGCCGGGCATCGGGAGCGAGCGAGCGCAACCGCTCGGCGGCCAGCCGGAGGAGGGCATCGCCGGCGGAGAATCCTTGGAGCGTGTTGGTTTGCTTGAGGCCGACAACGTCGACGAGGAGACACGCGATTCCAGCCGCGGCAGCCGCCTTATCCTCGCCGAGGAGCGATTCGAGGGCATCCCGCGCCGAGAGCCCGGTCAGCGGATCGAGGGCCGGGCCGTGATCGTGGTGGCAGCCGTGAACGACCGTCCGGCGGCGGAAGCAGGCCGGCCCCTGAGGGCGGCGGGAAGGATCGCGGTGGCTGGGAATGGTCATGGCGATGGCACGACCCATGGTCAGCGAAGGCTTCCGGGCTGTGTCCGGCGGAAGGGATCCACCCCAGCGACGATCAACTGGAGACGGAGGGACTCGAACCCTCAACCCCCGCGTTGCAAACGCGGTGCTCTGCCAATTGAGCTACGTCCCCGAACATGGACCGTGCCCATCAGCCGCGGCCGGGCCCGAACCACCAACCGGCTTTCTCTCGTGCCCAACCGCCGCGGCCGGGCCCGCGGCCTCAAACTGCGCGCGCCAAGATTCGAACTTGGGACCTCTACCTTATCAGGGTAGCGCTCTAACCAACTGAGCTACGCGCGCTCGCTGCCACGACGCCGCTCTCGGAACGGCGTCGAAGCTCGAGAGCAAAAGTATCGGCCGTCCCGTGCGGAATGCAACCCTCTCCTTCGGGGCGGGGAGATGGGGGGGGTGAGGGGCGGGCGGGGAGCGGAAAGCCCGCCTCCCGCGCCCGCAAAGTCGTCGCAGATTGCCCCGCTTTCGGCGTGGTGGGGAGGGGCCTCGGGGGGCTTGGGGGGGCGGCGTTCCGGGGGCTGAAAATGGGGGTGGCGCCGAGCGCGGTTCCCGGTACGTTCCTCGTCGCATTCGACCTTCGAGGAATCCACCCCATGATCTCCATGCAACTTCTCCTCCCCTCCCTGCCCCGTTGCCGTTCCGTTGCCGTGACGCTCTTCGCCGCCGCGGCGGTGTTGGCCGTCGCCCTGCCGGCGGCAGCCCAGCCGACGGTCGACTACGCCCTCGGCCTCGCGCCGTTTCAGAAGAACGTCGACTACGACAAGCTCACGCCAGATCAGGCGAAGGGGGCGACGCTCAAGATGGAGAAGGAGGGGGGGCTCAATGCCTGGGTGGTGCGCGGGCCGCGTGGGGGGGTGCTCCGCAGTTTCGCCGACACCAATGCCGACAAGGTCGTCGACCGGTGGAGCTATTTCAAGGACGGGATGGAGGTCTACCGCGACATCGACGCCGACTTCAACGCCAAGGCCGATCAGGCCAGGTGGGTGAATATCGGCGGCAGTCGGTGGGGGCTCGACGAGGACGAAAACGGCTCACTCGACGCCTGGAAGAGCCTGTCTGCCGAAGAGGCCACCGCCGAGATCGTGTCGGCCCTCAAGGCCCGTGATCCGGCGATTTTCACCCGGCTCCTCCCGGCGAAGGACGATCTCGTCGCGGCCGGCTTCGAAGAGCCGATGCTCTCCGAGCTCGTGGCCCGTGCCGCCAAGGCGGGCAAGGATTTCGCGGCCTTGGCCAAGGCCCAGCAGCAAATCGGGGCCGATGTCCAGTGGAACAACATGCTCGCCGCCCAGCCTGGCGTCTTGCCGGCCGGCACCCCGGGCGTGGCGAAGGATGTCCTCGCCTACGACAACGTCGTCGCGCTCATCGACGCCGGCGCCAAGGGGGCCTCCGGGCAGGTCTACGTCGGCTCCCTGCTCCGCTGCGGCGATGTCTGGCGGCCGATCGATGCTCCGCAGGTGCCGGGCGCGCAGGGCGAGATCGCCGAGACGCTCGGGTTTTTCACGCCGCGGATGTCGGCCGGCACGACCAACGGCGAGGTTCCCGCGGAAAACGAGGCCCTCAAACCGCTCCTCGCCAAGCTTCGGGAGATCGAAGGAACCCTCCGCGACGCGACCGGCAAGGAGCGCGAGGCGGTCGCCGCCGAGCAGGTCGAGGTCCTCGAGCAGGTGGTGGCGGCGGCGGAGGCCGATCAGAAGTCGTTCTGGACGCGTCAGCTTGCCGAGACGATCGCCGCCTCCGTTCAGGAAGGGGCGCTCGCTGGCGGCACCGAGAAGCTCGAGGCGATCGTGGCCGGCAGTGCCGACGACGAGCCGCTCCAGGCGTTTGCCGCTTTCCGGCTCGCCTCGGCCCGCTATGCCGCCGCGATGCAGGCTCCCGGGGCCGATGTCGGCAAGGTGCAGACGGCTTGGCTCGAGGAGCTTGCCGCCTTCGTGAAAGACCACCCGACGGCGCCGGATGCCGCTGAAGCGCTCCTGCAGATGGGGATCGCCGACGAGTTCGGCGGCAACGAGGACGACGCCCTTTCCCGCTACGAGGCGATCGTCAAGGAGTTTCCCGAGTCGGGCTCGGCGAAGAAGGCTCGCGGGGCTTCCCGTCGCCTCCAGAGCGTGGGGAAGACGCTGGCCCTCTCCGGCACGGCCGTCGACGGGAGCAGCGTGTCGCTGGAATCGCTGAAGGGCGTGCCGGTACTCGTCCACTACTGGGCGACCTGGTGCGAGCCCTGCAAGGTCGACATCGCGCAGATCAAGGAGCTGTACACGAAGTACGGGCCGAAGAAGTTTGCCGTCGTCGGCATCGCGCTCGACACCGACAAGGCCCAGTTGGCCAAATACCTCGGCCAGAAGCCGATCCCCTGGCCGCAGCTCCACGAGGCGGGCGGGCTCGACGGCCGGCTCGCCGAGGAGCTCGGCGTCCTCACGCTCCCGACGATGTTCCTCCTCGATGCCGAGGGGAAGGTGGTCGATCGCAATCTCGTCATTGCCGACCTTGAAAAGAAGCTCGAGGAGATGGTCGGCCAGTGATCGGCTGGACCGAATCAGCTGTGATGATCGGGGGCCGGAGGAGCGCCTGTGGTGGCAAACCCCGGCACTCCTCCGGTACCTGAACGATACGGTTTCCCATGGGCGGGAGGTTGTCGATGCCTTTGGCTGCTTGGCCGGTGAGTCCGGCGGTTGTCGTGCTGGGGGGAATCCAACTGCTCGGGCTCGTAGCCGCGGCCTTGGCCCGTTTGGCCCAGGGCACCCGCTACGAGTTGGCCTGTCAGTGGGGCTGTGTCGCGGCCCTCGGGCTGGTCGGCGGGCTGGTTGGCTACTCGATCCAGTTCGGGCCCCATGCGGCCGCCACCTCGGCGGTGACGCTCCTCATGATGACGATGATCGCCGTGATCGACGTCCGGCAACGCTGCTGATCCGGCCAGGTTTGCTGCTCGCTCGTCACTTGCTGCAGGTGCAGGCCTCTCCCCGGCGCGCCCGCGGCCCTTCTCCGGCTTGCCTCTCCTGCCGGCATTCCCGTCACTGGTGTCTTTTCCGTGCAAACCGGAAAAAGACTCCCGTCCGGTGCGACCGACAGCCGAAATACAGGGCAGGAGCATCCACGCATGCCCCGACCGGTCTGACCGTGGGTCACGACAGTCCGGGCAATGCTGCCGAGCCAAGGAGTCATTCATGTCCATTTCGAGGTCCACGTTCCTGGTCGCGGTGGTCGTGGCGTCCGCGGTGACGTCGGCCGCCGGTGCCGATGATCTGGCGTCCGCCGTGGCCGGAAAGCTCAGCGCGAGCCAAGCGGTGAAGGGGCACAAGGTGAATGTGCGGGCCAAGGCCGGCACGGTGTTCCTCGAAGGTCAGGTCGGCAGTGCCGGCCAGATCGCGGCCGCCGAGGCTGCTGCCAAATCGACCGACGGGGTCGAAATGGTGGTCAACCGTCTCACCGTCGCAGAGGCCGGCTCCAGCGGTCTGCTCAACACGTTCGCGATCCCGTCTTCGATCCGTTCCGCGGTCGGAATGGGTGCCAAGGCGAAGGCCGAAGCGCCGCAGTCCGAAGGGCCGGGCGAGGTGCAGCTGACGCAAGCTGTCGGCATGCCTCGCAGTGGTGGGGCGCAGGCCGGCCCCCGTCCGCTCGGTGCCCCGCAGGCCCGGCCGATGCAGCCCCACGCGGCCCAGCGGGGCCCGGTCGGCCAGCAGACGGTCGCGATGCGACAGCCGATGAACATCCCCGGCCCCGGGGCCTACCAGGGGGCGGTCAACGGTGCCATGGGTGACATGGGGGGCGTGCCTGGCGGTCTCCGTGACGGCCAGGTCGTTCCCGGCTCGGTTCGCTACACCGAAGGGGGCCCGGGTGGCCAGGCTCCCTACGGCGGAGGGGCCCCTTATGTGGGGGCTCCCGGTATGGCACCGACTGGACCTGGCATGGCCGGTCCTGGCGGTGGCATGGGGGCTCCGATGCCAGCCCGCGGGATGGGTGTCGGGGCTGGTGCGGTGCCGATGCGTGGCGACGGGCCGAACATGCCCAACTACGCCTGGCCGAGCTACGCCTCTTCCCCCAACTACGCGGCCGTCCAGTATCCCTCGCAATACTCCCCGACCGCCTGGCCTTACATCGGGCCGTTCTATCCCTACCCGCAGGTGCCGCTCGGCTGGCGGCGGGTGTCGCTCGAGTGGGATGACGGCTGGTGGTGGCTCGACTTCGACGATCGGCACATCCACAGCCACCATCGTTGAGCGAGCGACACACTCAGGCCTCTGGCCACGAGATTCCGCCGACCGACCCATCCCCGCACCGCGGGGGTGGGTCGCGGCATTTGGTGGGGCTCGCTTGCCCGGGCCCGCGGCCCCGATGCTGCCCCCTGGGCCCCTCCCCAGCTGCTCTCCCTCCTCTGCTCCACCCCGCCGCCCTGGCCCGCACTGCCGGCACGTTCGGTTTTTTTTTCCCTGTCGGAGAAATCCGCAAGTCCGGCCCCGGCATGGTCGATACAACCCGCAGGCCCTTCGCCACTCGACCGCCTTTCCAGACAGTTCGAGGAGTCTTTCATGATGGTTTCCCCCCGCCACCTCCTGCTCGCCCTGTTGGTTGCCGCGGGCACCATCACCCAGAGCGGCTGCTTTTGGCTCACCCAGCAGGGCCCCAATCTCGGCCCCCTTGCCTTCCCGATCCCCGTGCCTGTCGGGATCCAGAAGAACAAAGAGGACCAGTACTGGAACTACGAACGTTACGAGCGGACGCCGATCCTCGGGGCTCTCCAGCCCGGCGGCCCGTGCGAGGCCCTCGACGAGCCGAGCGACGACGAGGTGATGCGGGCCCTCGAAAAGGCCCGCCCCGTCCAGGGCAACTGGCCGTTCCTCTACGAGGTCCAGCGCAACCACGTGCGAATCTCGAAGTGCAAGATCGCCGACTACATCGATCCGCCCCGTCATCTCCCGCTCGTCGGCCCGACGCAACTCCACCATGCCCACTACAAGTGCACGGTGTACTTCCAAGAGGTGAAGCGCGTCGGCTGGCCGGTGCCCCACACGCTCGTCGACGACGACACCCAGGAGGTGATCTACATCGACCATGACCACCTCCACATGGTCGGTGACGTCGATCCGGGTTGCGACGCGAACTTCTGATCGGGACGGTCAAGGTGGCCGGTCCTGGGGCTAACGGGCCCAGGACCGGCCACCGACCCCCGGCCTGAAACCGGGAGCGACGGCGACCGAACCGACGCGATAACGACCGCTGGCCCCTGGCCAGCGGTTTTTTTGTTGTCATGAGGTGTCCGGCGGCCTGCGAGGGGGATCTCGCCCGGCTTTTCCGCGGGAATCGCGCCCCCCTTGCGGTCCGGCAAGTTGACCCCCACCCCCCCGGGATTAGACTTCAAGGAGAAGGTTTCACTCAGGCTCCCACGGAAGGTTTCAGGTATTCCACATGTTCGCGATCATGGGTTTGGGCACGGTTGAACTGGTGATCGTGGCCGCGGTGATCCTCCTCCTCTTCGGCTCCCGTCTCCCCAAGGTGATGCGGTCGCTGGGGCAGGGAATCGTGGAGTTCAAGCGTGGCGTGCAGGGGATCGAGGACGACGGCACGGGCGGCCGTGGCGACGGCGCTGTCTGACCCGCTCTCTCCCCTTCCCTGTCCGCTCGGCGTCCGTGGCTCGAGGGGACCGAGGCTGTGGCTCCCGGTGGGCCTGTCTTTTTCCAGTCGCCCAGTTCCAGTCGTCCAGTTTGATCTTCCCGGACGGAGCGATCGATGTTCGGCCTTGGTCCTCTTGAAATCGTCGTCATCGGCGCCATTGCGGTGATGCTCTACGGCAAGCGATTGCCGGAGGTGGGGCGTTCGGTGGGGCAGAGCATCGGCGAGCTGCGGAAGCAGTTCACGACGCTCCAGCGGGAGATGGACATCTCCTCCCACCTCGATCCCATGGCCAGTTCGTCGCGTCGGCCGGCCTCGCGCCGTCTCGATGACGCCGGGGCGGGGCCGACGACCCAGGCTCCCCGGTTTGATCCTCCCCCGGCGGCGGCTGATCAAGCCTGACGCCCCCTTCGGCCGATCATCCCTCGGCCGGATCTGTCTTTCACGCTGTGAATCGTCGGGATGGGGGTCACGGGGAGTGATCCGCCGGGTGGCCCGTGACGAGCCGCGGCATGGATGCTAGGATTCTGCGCGTGCCCGGTTCGCCGGCCACATTTCCGGGCGGCTAGCTCAGTTGGTTAGAGCGCTACGTTCACACCGTAGAGGTCACAGGTTCGAATCCTGTGCCGCCCACTTCGTCCAAAGGCCTGGTTTTCTCGATCGATTCACCTGCCGACGGTCGGCAGCGCCCTCCGGGGATTTCGGTTCAAAC
>CANGGT010000123.1 GCA_947453375.1 Planctomycetaceae bacterium | reverse complement strand
CGCCAATCCGACCGGGGCCGTTCCTCCCCCGGCCGATGCCCCGTCAGGCGGGCCCCCCTGACCGGTCCGATCCTTTTCTGGAATCCACCCGCGTGTCCGTTCAGTTCCTCCTCCAACAGTGCCTCATCGGCCTCACCAACGGCGCGCTCATCGCGCTGGTGGCGCTGGGATACACGATGGTCTACGGGATCATCGGCCTGATCAATTTCGCCCACGGCGACCTGATCATGCTCGGGGCCTGCCTGGCGCTGTCGCTCGTTGGCGCTCTCGGGATGACTGCCGCCGGGCCGGCCACCACCTGGGTGGGGATCGGGGGGCTGGTGCTCGTCTGCGGTCTGTTCTGTGGGCTGCTCAACGTGGCGGTCGATCGAATCGTCTACAAGCCGCTCCGCAACGCCCCCAAGCTCGCGCCGCTGGTGTCGGCGATCGGCGTGTCGTTCATCTTCATGAACGTGGGCCTGTTCTGGCTCGGGCCGGCCGACAAGTCTTTCCCCGAACTCCTTCCCTCGACCAATCTCCTTCACAACGACGCGCTTCAGTTCACGTGGAAGGATCTCCTCGTCGTCCTCATCGTCGGGCCGCTCATGGTGGGCCTCTCGGTGCTCGTGAAGGGGACGAAGCTCGGCAAGGCGATGCGGGCGGTGTCGCAGGATCCGACGGCCGCGGCCCTCGTCGGCGTCGACGTCGATCGGGTGATCGCCGCCACCTTTTTCATCGGCGGCTTCCTCGGCGGCGCGGCGAGCGTGATCTACGGCCTGTACATCAACACCATCGGCTTTCAGATGGGGTTCCAGAACGGCCTCTACGCCTTTACCGCCGCGGTGCTCGGCGGAATCGGCAGCATCCCCGGCGCCGTCCTCGGCGGGCTCGTCATCGGTCTGGTGCGGGCGTTGGCCAGTGCTTATGTCGGCGAGCGATGGACCGGGGCGATCGTGTTCGCGATCTTGATCGTGATCCTCGTCTTCCGTCCCGAGGGCCTCCTCGGCCGCCGGGTGAAGGAGAAGGTGTAGAACCCGTGGCCACCAACCAAGCCCCCCGAACATCCTCCCCGCCGGCCCCTTCCGCCGGCCTCTGGGGCTTTCTCGCGCAGCGTTGGGAACTGGTCACGCTCGCCGTTCTGGCGATCGCGCCGCTGGTGATCCCCGCGCTCGGCGGCGCCCTCGGCGGGCAGGTGACGAATCTCTTCATCTACTGCATCCTCGCCCTGGCCCTCAACGTGATGGTCGGCTACACGGGGCTCGTCCACCTCGGCATTGCGTCGTTCTTCGGGATCGGGGCCTACTGTCTCGCGATCCTCACCGTGCCGATGTACCCGTTCCAAATCGGCTTTCTGGCAGCGGCCGTGATCGCCGTCCTCGTAACCGCCGGCACCGGGCTGGCCCTCGGCGCCCCGACGCTCCGGCTTCGTGGCGACTATTTGGCGATCGTGACGCTCGGTTTCGGCGAGGTGGTCAAGGTCACGTTGCGGAATCTCGAGCAGATCACCGGTGGCATGAAAGGGCTCAATCCCGTCCCGCCACCAGGCGCCGGGGTCACGCTGTCGGGGATCGATCTGGGGAAGGAGTTCGCCATCGATCCGCGCTGGTTTTACTACCTCGCGCTCCTCGCGCTCGCTGCGGTCGTCGTCGGCATGCGACGACTCGAGAACTCCCGCCTCGGCCGGGCGCTCGTCGCCGTCCGTGAGGACGAGCTGGCCGCGCAGGCGATGGGAATCTCTGCGACGAAGGTGAAGCTCGCGGCGTTCGCGATGTCGTCGGCTGTCGCCGGGCTGGCCGGCTGCCTTTATGCAGCGAGCCTGTCGACGACCGCCGATCCTAACGCCTACGACTTCAATCGCTCGATCATGGTCCTCTGTGCCGTGATCCTCGGGGGCCTGGGGAGCATTCCGGGCACGCTCCTCGGCGTGGCGATCCTCGTCGGCTTCGACACGGTCCTCGCGCCGTGGGCCGATTCCTGGATCCAGCAGATGAACATCAATCCCAAGGGGCTGAGCTATCTCTCCTTCAGCGGCTGGCGGCTGGCAATCTTCGGCGTCGCGCTGGTGCTCGTGATGCGGTACCGTCCGGAAGGACTGATCCCGTCGCGGCGTCTGGCGGCCGAGCTCCACGAAGGGGGAACCGGATCATGAAGGAGAATGCAGGTCCCGCCGCGACGCCCCTGCTCCACGTCGATCGCGTCACGGTGCGCTTCGGCGGCCTCGTCGCCGTGTCGGAGCTCGATCTCGATGTCCCGGAGGGGAGCATCGTCTCCCTCATCGGCCCCAACGGCGCCGGCAAGACCACCGCCTTCAACTGCGTCAGCGGCATCTACACGCCGTCGTCGGGATCGGTGCGGTTTCGGGGAAAGCGCCTCGAGCGGGCCTTCACCCCGGGAACGATTCTCCGGGCGCTCGCCGTCGGCCTCCTCACCGGTCTGCTGTTCGCCGCCGCGGCCGTCGATGTCGATCGGCTCTGGATGGCGGTGGTGAAGCGGGGAATGATCACCGGCGAGCCGTTCACGGTGTCGGGGGCGATGGAGCGTCTCCGGGGCTATTTCCGCTCCGAACTGGCCATCGACCAGATGGCGGGGAAATGGCGTGTGGTGAGCGCCGACGGCAGCGACGTTCTGGCGATCAAGCGCGATCTCGGGGAGGCGAAGCTCGTGCGCGACGCTCTCCAGGCGAAGGTCACCGCCCGGCGCACCGGTCCGGGCACCATTCCCGATGCCACCGATCTCGATCTACGCGATGATGGCGCCGCCCCGGTGGTCGCGCTTCCTCCGGTGAAGGAGGAGGTGCTCGACCGCCTCGCCGGCGGCAAGAGCCGCATCCGGTGGCGGGGCTGGCTGGGCCTGCTCTCGGGGCTCATCCTCGGCGCCGCCGGCACGCTCGCCGTCTGGCAGCGTGGTCGGCGCTCGCCGCACGTCGTCGCGCGGGCCGGCATCTCCCGCACCTTCCAGAACATTCGCCTCTTCTCCAGCATGAGCGTCCTCGAGAACGTGCTTGTCGGACTCGACCGCACGATCCCCGGTGGCGTGTTTTCGATGCTCTTGCGCACCCCGAAGAACCGTCGGGATGAGGCAGAGGCGAGGCGCCAGGCACTGGCGGCCCTCGAGTTCGTCGGGCTCTCCGGCGACGCCAACCGGATCGCGGGTGAGCTTCCCTACGGCGATCAACGCCGGCTGGAGATTGCCAGAGCGCTGGCCACGGGGGCGAAGCTCATTCTCCTCGACGAACCTGCCGCGGGGATGAATCCGAGCGAGGCCGGTGATCTGGCCGGGCTCATCGAGCGGATCCGGGACCGGGGCGTTACCGTGCTCCTCATCGAACATCACATGAATGTCGTGATGCGTGTCAGCGATCGGATCGCCGTGCTCGACCATGGCACGAAGATCGCGGAGGGCACGCCCGCCGAGGTGCGTCGCGACGAAAAAGTGATCGAGGCCTACCTCGGCGGCGAGGGCTGACACCATTCCCGTGGCCGGAGCGGGGCAGGGAGGAGAAGTCGATGCCGATCCTGGAAGTGAAGGAGCTCGAGGCGGGATACGGCCCGATCCGGGCGCTCGAGGGCGTGTCGATCGAGGTCGCCGAGGGAGAGGCCGTGGCGATCATCGGCGCCAATGGGGCCGGGAAGACGACGCTCCTCATGGCGATCTCCGGAGTCGTCCCCGCCCGCCGCGGTGCGATCTCGTTCGAGGGCCGGCCGATCGTCGGGCTCCCCACCCACGCCATCGCGAAGCTCGGCATCGGCCATGCCCCGGAGGGGCGAAGGATCTTCCCCCGGCTGTCGGTCCGGGAGAACCTCCAACTCGGGGGCTTCACGCAGACCGATCGGGCGACCGTTGCCCGTGACATCGAGGAGGCGTGCGCCCTGTTTCCGGTCCTCGGCACGCGCATGAGTCAGATGGGGGGGACGCTCTCCGGTGGTGAACAACAGATGTTGGCGCTCGCCCGGGCCCTCATCGGCCGGCCGAAGCTCCTTCTCCTCGACGAGCCGTCGCTGGGGCTCGCCCCGCTGATCGTGCAGAAGATCTTCGAGGTCATCGCCAGCCTTGCGAAGCGGGGGATCGCCGTCGTGCTCGTCGAACAGAACGCCCGCGCGGCGCTCAAACTCGCCGACCGCGGCTATGTCCTCGAGACCGGCCGAATCACTCTCTCCGGGCCCGGCAAGGAACTCGCCGGAGACCGGCGCGTCCGAGAGGCCTACCTCGGCGAAGGCTGATCCGCCGCGAGCCGGTCTGTCACGCATACCACTCCCGCGGCAGCGCGGCCGGACGTTTCCGGGGCACGTTGTCGCAGTCGAGCGGATGGGGGAAGTCGGTCCGCGGCCCTACCGACAGGCAGCGATCCCTCCGCAGGAAGGTGACCTCGAGGAGCGGCGGCACCGGAAAGCCACCGATCCGGACAATCCCGGCGTAGTTGTTGGGATGGAGGTGGACCGGGAGAAAATCGAGCCGGAGTTTCTCGATCGCCTCGCCGATGCGGCGGCAGACGAAGGGCTGGCCGATCGCGTCGAGGTGATGAAACTCGATGACGAGGATCCGGAACCGGCTGAGCACGGCACGATCGGTGTTGTCGATGACGCCGTACTCGGCCCCCTCGATGTCCATCTGGAGGAGCAGGTCGCCGGTCTGGGCCGGGGCGTGGCGAGCCACCCAACTCCCGAGCGTTGTCGTCCCCTCGCCGTCGAAGGTCCCGAGGAAGACCGGCTCGAAGCTCAGGGGCGCACATCCGGGGGGCGGGGCGGCGACGGAGCGATCGGCGAGGTGCGAGCCGATGCCGCGAAGGGCCAGCGCGTTCTCGAAGGTCGCCTGCCGGTCGACGCCGGGAGAAAAACAGGCGGAGATACGATCGAGGTCATCGGGGAGGAGATAGCCGCCGTCCCCGTCGGCACCGATTCGGACGAGCCTCCGGCCGGCATCGACCGGCCGGAGGAGATCGGCGACCCGGCGCAGATCGGCTAGCGGCGTGCGCTTGGAAGCGAAATAACCGATTCGCGAGGCGGCAGCGGCGACGAGCGTGCGGATCGGGCTTCCCATCGGATCAATTGTGACAGGCCGCATCCCGATCGCGGAGAGCGACTTCACGGATTGCCGCCGGCGGGGCCAACGAGGCCCCTTCAGGCCGGCTTGCCAGCGACGAGATCGAGGATCGCGTCCCCGAAGTCGGCCAGACGCTTCTCGCCGATCCCCTTCACCCGCAGCAGGGCCGCCGGGCTCGTCGGCTTGTCGCGGGCGATCACGCGCAGCGCCTTGTCGTCGAGGATCGTCCAGGCCGGCTTGCCGCGGGCCTCGGCGACCCGCCGCCGCCAGGATCGGAGCCGCTCGAAGAGATCGCGGTCGACCCCCTGCCAGTCATCGGCGTCGGCCTTCGAGGTTTTGGCCCTTCCGGATCGCGGTTCGAGGAGCACCACCGGCCGCTGTCCCCGCATCACCTCCCAGGAGAGGGCGTTGAGCAACACGACCGGGCGGTCCCCCGGGCTGCGGTCGAGGAGGCCTTGGTCGAGGAGCTGGTGGACGAGGTTCTCCGCGGTTCTCTGGTCGATCGAGGCGAGCAATCCGAACGTCGAGAGACGGTCGTGGCCGTGGCGGACGATACCGTCGGTCTTCGCCCCGCGGAGGACCTCGCAGACATGACGGACCCCGAACCGCTCGCCGACCCGGGCCACGCAGGAGATCAGCTTTTGGGCCATGACGGTCGATTCGGGGAGGCTTTCCGTCTCGCCGAGGCAAACGTCGCACGCCCCGCAGGGCTCGGCGCCGTAGGCCTGGCCGAAATACTCCGAGAGCGCCGCGTGCCGGCAGCGTGCGGCCTGGGCATACCGGCGCATGGCATGGAGGTGCTCGAGCTGACCGGCGATCAGCCGCTCCTGTTCTTCGGGATCGAGATCCGATTCGCCGGCGCTCTTCCGCACGAGCGATTCCCAGCTGAAGACGTCGGCTGAGGAGTAGAGGAGGACACACTCGGCCGCCAGGCCGTCGCGGCCTGCCCGCCCCGTCTCCTGCTGGTAGGCCTCGAGGCTCTTGGGAAGCGAGGTGTGGAGGACGAGGCGGACGTCGGAGCGGTCGATCCCCATGCCGAAGGCGACGGTCGCGACGACGACGTCGATCGTCTCCCGGGCGAAGGCCTCCTGCGTGCGACGCCGCTTGGTCGGGTCGAGCCCCGCGTGATAGGGCTTGGCGAGGATTCCCTCGGCGGCGAGCCGGGCGGCGAGTTGCTCGGTCTCCTTCCGCGAGATGCAGTAGACGATCGAGGCTTCGCCACGGTGGCGGCCGAGCGTCGTGAGGGTCTGGGTGATCCGGTCGGTGCGTGGGACGACGCGGTAGCAGAGATTCGGCCGGTCGAACGTGCCGAGGAGGATCCGCGGCGAGCGGAGGTGGAGTTGGGCGGCGATGTCGGCCCGGACGCGCGGCGTGGCGGTGGCGGTGAAGGCGTGGACGCTCGCGGAGGGAAAGCGATCGCGGAGGAGGGCCAATTGTCGGTATTCGGGGCGGAAGTCGTGGCCCCACTGACTAATGCAGTGAGCCTCGTCGATCGCGAACCGTTTCACGCCGACGCGGGCGAGGAGGTCGAGGAGCCCAGTGTTGACAAGCCGTTCCGGAGCGGTGAACAGGAGCCGCAACTCTCCCGCGGCGAGCCGGTCGCGGACATTCGTTCGCTCCTCCTGGGACATCTGCGAGTGGAGGGCGGCTGCGGGATAGCCGATCGCTTCGAGGGCGTCGACCTGATCCTTCATCAGCGCCACCAGCGGCGAGACGACGACGTCGGTGGTCTCTCCGACCAGCGGAGGCAGCTGGTAGCAGAGACTCTTGCCCCCTCCGGTGGGCATGACGACGACCGAGTCGTGGCCGTCGAGGGCCGCCGCGATCGCTTCCGATTGGAGGGGGCGAAGCTGGTCGAAGCCCCACCAGCGCGCGAGCACCGCAGAGATGCGTGGATCGGTCGGCAAGGGTTGCCCTGCCGACGGACCGGGCGAATCGGAGGGTGGGGGGGCAGCCTGCCCTGGCACGTGGATACCTGCTCGTGGTGCGGAGTCGCAGGATACCACAGCCTCCCGGTGGATCGCGTCCCCGGGAGCGGAGGGGCCTTCGGCAGCAGTTTCGCCATGCTGCGGGGTGATCCCGTGCAGGCTCACCGCCCGGTACAATCGCCGCCATGCTCTGGATCGCCTGGAAAATGCTGATCGGGAACCGTGCCAAATATCTCGGCATCGTGTTCGGCGTCGCCTTCGCCGCGCTCCTCATCGCGCAGCAGTCCTCGATCTTCTGTGGCTTGATGGCCCTGACGGTCAGCCAGATCCTCGATGTCGAGGGGGCGGGCGTGTGGGCGATGGATCCGAAGGTGAAATATGTCGATGACGTCAAACCGATGGCCGACACCCACCTCTACCGGGTGCGGGGAGTGGCGGGCGTCGACTGGGCCGTCCGACTCTACAAGGGGATCGCCCGAGCCCGGCTCGAAGGTGGCTCCTACGAGCAGGTGATCCTCCTCGGCCTCGATGATGCGACGTTCATCGGCGCTCCGCTGAACATGATCGAGGGGAGCATCGACGATCTCCGCTCCCCCGACGCCGTGATCATGGACGTCGTCGGCTACCGAAAGCTCTGGCCGGACGAGCCGTTCCAGCGGGGGCGGGTCATCGAGATGAACGACCGGCGGGCGGTGATCGTCGGCCTCGCCAAGGTCCGCAAGACGTTCCAGAGTTTTCCGGTGGTCTACACGCGATATTCCCAGGCCGTCCGGTTCGCGCCGCCGGAGCGCAAGGTGCTGTCGTTCGTCCTCGCCGAACCGGCCCCCGGCATCTCCCCGGCAGAATTGGCCCGGCGGATTAGCGCGCAGACCGGGCTCCAGGCGCTCTCGCGCGATGACTTCCTCGCCAAGACGATCCGCTACTATTTGCTCAACACCGGAATTCCGATCAATTTCGGCATCACGGTGGGGCTCGGGTTTCTCGTCGGCACGGCGATCGCGGGGCAGACGTTCTACCTGTTCATCGTGGAGAATCTCCGTCAGTTCGGAGCCCTCAAGGCGATGGGCACCGGCAACGGGACGATTCTGTTGATGGTCCTCGCCCAGGCCCTCCATGTGGGGCTCGTCGGACTCGGCGTCGGCGTCGGCCTCGCGGCGTTGTTCGGATGGGCCACGCGATCGTTTTCGAAGCTCTCCTTCTACATGCCCTGGCAGGTCCTCTTGATAACCGGCGTGGCGGTCTTTCTGATCGTGCTCCTGGCGAGCCTCCTGTCGATCCGCCGGGTGTTCGTTGTCGACCCGGCGATCGTGTTCCGGGGCTGACCCCCATCCACGCCGCCACGGCTCAATCCTGATGCCCTCCTCCGTCCCCCAGTCGCCCGCCGTTCAGGTCCGGAGCGTGACACGCGACTTCGGCTCCGGTGATGCCGTGGCGCGGGCGCTGCGCGGCGTCGACCTCGACATCCCCCACGGCGAGTTGCTCATGCTCGTCGGCCCCAGTGGCTGCGGGAAGACGACCCTCGTCTCGATCATTGCCGGCACGCTCCAGCCCTCCGGTGGAGAAGTTCAGGTCTTCGGAGAGGATCTTGTCGCCATGTCACCGCCGGCGCGGGTGCGGTTTCGCCGGACGAACGTCGGCTTCATCTTCCAGTCATTCAATCTCCTTCCTGCCCTCACGGCCGTGGAGAATGCGGCTGTGCCGTTGATCATCGCCGGTTGGTCACGGGCAAGGGCCCTGCCGGCCGCGGCGGCCCTGCTCGACAGGCTCGGCCTCGGCAGCCGGCTGACGAACCTGCCGAGCGAACTCTCCGGGGGGCAGCAGCAGCGCGTGGCGATCGCGCGGGCGCTCGTTCATGAGCCCCGCCTCCTGATCTGCGACGAGCCGACCAGTGCCCTCGATGCCGAGAACGGGCGGATCACCATGGAACTGATTTCCGGGATCGCCGTCCAACCGGACAGGGTCGTGATCGTCGTCACCCACGACCAGCGCGTGTATCCGTATGCCGACCGGATCGCGACGATGGAGGACGGACAGATCGTGTCGATCGAGGCACGGCGAAGGGGAGAGATTGGTGCGCCGTCGCACCACAAATAGGATGCAAACGATGAACGAGACCCAGGCCCCCGGCGCGGATTCTTCCCCTCGAGCGCCCGTCCACCACCGTCTCGAACGCCCGAGGGGCATCGCCGATCTGGCGACGCAGATTGCTCTCCCTCTGGCCGCCTTGGCGCTGGCGGGGTTCGCCGGCTGGTTCGTCTGGAACAACCGACGGGTGGAGCATTCGCCCGCCCCGCCGGCCATGCCACCGCGGAGCCCGTTCGCCGCGACCCTCGCCTGGTCGGGGATCGTCGAGTCACAGTCCGAGAACATCGCCGTAGGTTCCCCGACTCCCGGCGTCGTCGTCGAGGTGCTCGTGAAGGTCGGCGACAGGGTCGAGACGGGAACGCCGTTGTTCCGCCTCGACGACCGGGATCTGCGCGGTCAGTTGGAGGTGGGGAAAGCGGCGGTGTCGCAGGCCAAAGCTGAAGTGATCCGCCTCGAGGCGGAGCCCCGGCAGGAAACGATTCCGCCGCTCGTGGCCGCCGTCAATGAAGCCAAAGCCACTGCGATCGCGGCTGCGGATGCCCTGCGGAGGGCCGAGGATCTGTTTGCCAAACAGGTGATTACCGAGCAGGACGTGATCGAGAAACGCGAGGCCGATGCCTTCGCCCGTGCGG
This sequence comes from Planctomycetaceae bacterium, assembly GCA_947453375.1. Classification (GTDB taxonomy): domain Bacteria; phylum Planctomycetota; class Planctomycetia; order Pirellulales; family UBA1268; genus QWOP01. Next base: position 2,911 of record CANGGT010000123.1, on the reverse strand, counting down.
CCCTCCAGAAGGCGGAGGCGGAACTTGCCCTCTGCGAGGCGGGGTCTTGGAATTACGACCGCGATGTGTCGCGGGCCGCCGTTGTCAGAGCGCAAGCCGATCTCGCCAAGATGGAGGTCGACCTCGATCGTCTCACGGTGCGGTCGTTCGTGGAGGGGGAGGTGTTGCAGGTCAACGTGCGGCCAGGGGAGTTTGTCGGTGCCCCTCCCGGACAGCCGCTGATCGTCCTCGGAAATGTCGATCGGCTCCATGTGCGTGTCGACATCGATGAGTTCGAGATCGACCGCTTCGATCGGGCATTCGCAGCCCGCGCGGTGCCGCGGGGAAGCGCTGGCAGCGAGTACACGCTCGCCTTCGTCCGGGTCGAGCCGTTTGTCGTGCCGAAGAAGTCGCTCACGGGGGACAACTCGGAGCGGGTGGACACCCGCGTGCTCCAGGTGATCTATGGCTGTTCGCCCGAACGGGACGGCCCTCCCGGACAAGGGAAGAAACTCTTCGTAGGGCAGCAGGTCGACGTGTTCATCGAGGTTGATGAGGGGGCGGGGAGAAAAGGAATGGTGGGTGAGGCGAGCGGGGTGGAGGGTGAGAGGAGAGGGCAGGGGGGTGGGGAAAGCCCGTCGGGAAAGAACGGGGGAGACTGAGCAAGGAGGGCGCCCAACGACCCGACCGCACCGATTCCAGGCTTGCCAGACCGCGCGGGGATTGAAACACTCCGCGCCCCATGAGTCCCCCTTTTCGCCCCCGTCGCGCCCTCTGCCGCCCCTCACGGGGCTTGGCTGTGGCGTGCCTGTTGCTTCTGGCCGGTGGTGCCGGAGAGCCGATGCTGTGGGCCGAGGAGCGTTCCGCCGCGACGATGGAGGCGGGGGGGATGTTCATCCCCGACAGCGATCCGCGCAAACTGTGGCAGGAAACGCGGGCGGCGGTGGCTGCCGAGTGGCCGCTGGCCAGGGTCGTTGAGCCCGACTTCGCGGCTCGGTCATCGGGGCAGGGAGTCATCGAATCGGCCTGGGTCGAGCCGCCGGCTGAGCCGCTGGTGCCAGGCGTGATCCCCACCAGTCCGAGTCTGTCGCAGCCCCGCCGACAGCGACTCATCGTCCGCTACTCTCCCGGGTCGGCCGGGGCCTGGATCGAAGCGATGCTCGAGACGCAGTCGATCGCCGAGGCCCACGCCCCGGGAGGGCCGGGACGCGTCGAACTGAGCGGAGGATGGCAGACAGAACAGCCGCTGTCCGGGAGCCGGGATGTGACGACGATGCTCGTCGCCAGACTGGCTCCGGAGGCCGAACCGATCTACCCTCTTCCTCGGCTCTCCAGCGACGGCATCGACGGGGTCGCGGGTCGCGAGCCCCCCTGGGCCCACAGCGCCCATCCGCGTCTGGCGCGGACGGGCTACAAGGTGGTCGAGGACTACCGAAACTTCTACTCCTGCGAGAGTCTCGTCTGCCTCACGGCGGCTTTCGGCGCCGGGGCCCTGATGGCCAACACCGGCTTCGACACGACGATGCAGACGGCGTGGATGAACGGCGTTGAGCCGACCGACGTGGGAACGTTTTTCCTCAACTGCAAGGACATCGGCGAGGGGCGTTACGCCCTCCCCGTGTTCGGCGTCGCCGCAGTCACCGGCATCGTCCTCGAGGGGAATCCAACCGGGGACATCATCGGGGAATGGGGTTCGCGTTCGCTGCGGATGTTCGTCGTCGGGGCTCCCCCCCTCTACGTTCTCCAGCTCGCTACCGGCGCGTCGCGCCCGGTTGACGGGTATGGCAGCCAGTGGCACATGTTCAATGACAACAACGGTGTCAGCGGGCATGCGTTCATCGGGGCGATTCCCTTCCTTGCCGCCGCCGAAATGGTGGAGAATCCCTGGGCGAAGGGAGGACTCTACGTCTGCTCGACGTTCGTTGGCTTTTCCCGGATGACCGACAACGCCCATTATCCGTCGCAAGTGTTCCTTGGCTGGTATCTGGCGTTTGCCAGTTCGGTGGCCGTCAGCCGGACGGAAATGCACTTCGACTCAATGGTGGTGAGGGTCGTTCCCCTGCCGATCGCCGATCTCGGTGGTCTGGCGGTCGAGGGACGCTGGTAGCCTGTCGGAGCGACCCCTTTGGGTCGCCCCTCTGCAGGCTGGTTCCGCCCCGCCTTGGATCAGGCCACGCTGGCCCAACTTTTTCAATTGATTTCCAAGGCGAGCTTGGTAATTTCCGGGGTCTGCGGGGGCTGTGCTGGCTTCGGTGCTTGCGTGTTTTAGCCCCATGAATCTGACACCGGTGCTTGCCAAAAATCTCTCGAAAATGAGGAGTGTTCTGTGTCCGTGTTGAAGTTTCCCCCGATCAAGACCGTTCATGGATTGATTGACGATCACACCAGCCTGCCCCGCCATGGAGCCGTGGGCGATGCCTGGTACGAGGAGCACGCCGGCCTGCTGTGGGTTTGGGATCAGGACCTCGAGAAGTGGCAGGAACTGAACCTCTGGCACGGCAAGGGATTTGCCGCCAGCGTTGCCAGTCTCGTCGGCCTCGGCGGCGGAACTCACGGCGCGAAGGGGGAGAAGGGGATCGCCGGCGATCGTGGCATCGCTGGTGCCACTGGCGTGCAGGGGGAACGAGGCTTGCCTGGCCCGGCTGGCGAGCGTGGCCCGGCGGGCCCCGCAGGCGCCGCTGGGAAGGACGGCCTTCACGGGAAGGACGGCGCGCCGGGCAAGGACGGGAAGAACGGCCTTGATGGCAAGAACGGCGTCGACGGGAAGCCTGGCCCGGCTGGCGAGCGTGGTCCGGCGGGCCCCGCAGGCGCTGCAGGAAAGGATGGCCTTCACGGGAAGGACGGCGCGCCGGGCAAGGACGGGAAGAACGGCCTCGACGGCAAGAACGGCCTTGACGGCAAGGCTGGTGCCGACGGAAAGCCCGGCGTGGCT
>CANGGT010000122.1 GCA_947453375.1 Planctomycetaceae bacterium | reverse complement strand
GATCACGGTCCCGGCTACGAGGACCGTCGCGCCGTGGGCCACGAATCCGAGCTGCCCCCATTGGGCGCGGAGCCACTTCGGATCGTTGCGCCTGTCAGGGCTGCCGACGATCCGCAGCGGGCTCGCTCGCCCCACCATCGCCAGAAGCATGAATTGGAAGAGAATCGCGCTGACAAAGGCATGGAGCGGATCGAAGTAGCCGAATCCGAGAAATGAGAAGAAGGAGAGGAATCCTACGGACGCCGGCACGATCACGGCGCACAGAGCCCAGTGGTACCCGCGGCGCACCCCCCACCACGCCAAGCCGCTGAAGAGGATGCCTACGCCGAGCATCGCCCCGGCGAGCGTCACCCGGTCGTGTGTCATAAAGGGGAGCAGCCTCGGGCCGATGCCGGCGAGCCGGGCCCGGGTGAGCCCGGACATGACCTCATCGTAGGGCATCACCACGCGTGTGCAGGCGATCACAAGCGCCATGATTCCGCCGACGAGAAGGCTGATCCCGAGCATCAACGTCCACAGCCATGACTCGCGGAGAAACGTCTCGGAATCGTCCTCAATACCCTGCCCCGCCATGCCGCCCCCCAGCCGCCGGGCGAGGAGACATTCGTTGCAGCGCTTCGCGAGACCGGGGCCGGAGAAGACGAGACCACTGTCGATCGCCACGAGGTCGGCTCCGGCGGCGACGAGCCTTTCGGCGTCGCCTGGCGTGTGAATCCCCGCCGCCGCAATCACGGTAGCCGTGCTCCCCAAAGAGTGGCGGAGAATCCGTGTCCACGCCTCGGCCGATTCAAGCAACGAGTTCCCCATCCATGCGGCCTCTTCGCTCTCCGCACGACCGACGATCGCCCCGCGCGCCCCGGCATCCGTGGCTTCCACACATCTGGACACCATGCCCGTGGGACGATTGGCCGCAACGACTACCAAGACCGGGATTCCGTCCGCCTCGGCAACAATCTCTCTGACCTGCCGTTGCCACGCATCGCCGTCGTCGGTCACCAGCGGCAGCGCGATCGCCGTAGCATGGCCCCGCACGCCTCGCACCACCGCCCGCCTCTCTTCTCCGAGAGCTCTTGCTGAGAGATGCACGATGATCGCAGGGCGGGGCTCCGGCAACTGATCGAGCCGATCCAACGTGGCGGCCAACCCGGGATTGGTGTCGGAGGGCACGAGCCTGATTGACTCGGTCGAGTCGTCACGAACGCTCTCCACCTCCGCCACCGGATCTGGCGTTACCGGCCCGATCCCCACAAACCCGAATCCAAATCGACTGAGGCCGGCGAGGCCGATCAGCCCGGGATCAATCCCTGGCGCCAAGCCAACAGGCCCGTCGAGGAGCGTGTCGGCGAGTCGCGACCGTAGCGGTCTGGCCGGACGCATGTGCCCCATGAACTCGATGAGATGGCGTCCACCGGGCATCCGCGCCACACCGCCGATGGCAGCGAGGGCAAGATCTCGGCCGAGCCTCGTCGGAAGTCGGAAGAGTAGCGGACGGAAGATCGGGCGATAGGTCCAGTCAGGCATCGATGCGCATCCCTCAACAGCAACACCTTCCCGAGTCGGCCCCGCCAACCAGCCAAACCCCATCAATCATCCGAAGATCCCGTCGATCGGCCGCCCGGTCGAGATCGGTACCGGGCGGCCGTCGGGCATCGTGAGGACCGTGTCGGGATCGATACCGAGCGTCTTGTAGATCGTCGCCGCGAGGTCCTCCGGCGACGTCGGGTGCTCGGTTGGATACTCGCCGTTCTTGTCGGAGGCCCCCCACGTGGTGCCGCCTTGCACCCCGGCCCCGGCGATCACCGCCGGGAAGAGCGTGCTCCAGTGGTTCCGCCCCCAGTCCTTCGTCGGCTTCGCCGTTCGCCCCATCTCGCCGAGGGCCACGACGAGCGTCTCGGCGAGGAGACCACGCTGCTCGAGATCGACAAGCAACCCTGACAGCGCCTCATCGAACGTCGGGAGAAGCGAGCGGCGGACGTCGTTGGAATGGACGTGCGAATCCCAACTGTAACCGTCGCAACAATCGTAGTGCACCGTCACAAAGCGCGTGCCCGCCTCGACGAGCCGCCGCGCCATCAGACAGGCCTGCCCGAAGAGATGACGGCCGTAGCCATCACGGAGTGCCGCCGGCTCGCGTTCCAGATCGAGGGCTTCGCGCGTCCGGGAACTCGTGACGAGGCCCAAGGCCCGCTCCCGGATCCGATCGATTTCGAGTGATCGTTGGCCGTCGATGATCCGCCGCTGGGCGTCAAACGATTCGAGGAGCGTGGCCCGGCGCCGAATCCGCGCGATGTCGTCGGCCGAGACCGGATCGAGCCCCTCGATGCGGCAGCGGAGTTCATCGTCGGTGCAATCGCGCCAGTACGGGTTGTCGGTGATGTCCTTGCGGTCGACCCGCGTGGTGAGCGGATTGACCGATGAACCCAGCCAGCCGCCGTATTCCCCCGGACGGACATACTGCCCATTCTCCTGCAGCCGGCCGAGCCGGTTGGGCACGACCGCATACGCCGGGAGATCGCGGGGCTCAGCGTGGGTGCGCCGTTGCTCGAGGTGCTCCACCACCGAGCCGATCGACGGCCAGTCCTGTGGCGTGGCACTGAATCCGCCGCCGACAGGGACCTGCCAGCGTTTGCCCGTCTGGATGTAGTGCGCCCCGCCACTGTGGTCGTTGAAGTCGTGCGTCATCGAGCGGATGACGCAGTAGCGGTCCGAGATTTCCGCCAGCTTCGGGAGATACTCGCTGATCCGCAGCCCCGGAGTCCGACACCCGATCGGGCTCATCGGCCCGCGGATGTCGGCCGGCGCGTCCGGCTTCATATCGAACGTTTCGTACTGGCTCGGGCCGCCGAAGAGGAAGAGGAAGATCACCGACTTCGCCCGAGGTTTCGAGCCGGTCGCCATCGCCTCGGCGGCGAGTACCTTCCCGAGCGATACTCCGAGGAGACCTGCGCCACCGACCTGCAGCATGGCGCGACGACCGAACCGCTTCGACATCTCACCGGGTCGACCGAGGATCTCGAGCATGGGGGGCTCCGTCTCTGGGGAGGGCAGCACGCGCCCGCCGCCGCACGGAAGCAGTATAGCCCCCCCAGACAGGGGCCAGACGATCCGTTGCCAGGGCTCACTGCGGAGCTTGGGAGACCTTTTCCCCACCGGCGATCGTGCAGGTCGCAGCCCAGATCGTCGGATCGACATCGGCAACGACAAATCGCACTCCGCCATCGCCGTAGGCCACGTTGCTGCCGGCGGGATGCTGGGAGAACATCTGGTCGCAGTGGCCGCTGGGATCGTTGGGGGTGTGGACCGGGCCGTCGGCTGTCGGGCCGGAATGAGAGAGAACGAACGTCGCCCCTGGCCCTGCCGAAGCCGTACTCATCGACCGGTCGACCTGACTCCATCCCCCAGGCACGACGCCGGCCCACGACTTCTGCGACAGCGCCTGGGAGTGTTCACCGATGAACACCGTTTGAGAGAGACCATCCATCACATCGCCGGGGCGGACCATCGAGTTTCGATACATCGGCCCATTGGCAACGCCGTTCCATTCATCCCGAACTGGCTTCGAGTTCCAGACGTCGGCCTGACCGGCATTGGCGACATAGTCGCTGCGACCGAGCATCACCCCGGTGGGGAGCGCCGTGCCATCGGAGCCCGCCACGGCAAACGGCGTCCGCGGACCGGTCGATGAGGCGCAGAGAAAGGTGGAGATCGGGCGACTGACGACGGCGGCATTCGAGGCCCCCCCGACACCGTCGATCGAGTTGTAGGCATCGACGAGGGCCGACTCCTCCATGAATGCGGCGATGGCCAGCCCCCAACCGGTCCCCGGGGGGCCGTCGTGGGTGGTCGGATCGCGCTTCGGCGAGGTGGTCGTGGCGAGATATCCGGCGGGAAATCTCCCCTTCGCCGTCATGTAGCTGTGGAGGCCGATGGCGATCTGCTTGAGGGAATTGGCGCAACGAGTGCGTCTGCCGGCCTCACGGGCGGCCTGAACGGCCGGTAGAAGAAGACCGACGAGCCCGCCGATGATCGCGATCACCACGAGCAACTCAACGAGCGTGAACCCGGGCCTGACCCGCTCGATCAGACTCTTCACCCCACCCCGCGACAGCCACATCGGACGGCTTGCCAGCATGGCGGCGCCTCCCCCGGATTCAAAAAAGTTTCCCCGAGGCGAATTGTTCGTGATTTGTTAGCAAAGTCAAGGTTGGACGTGGCCGAAATCCACCGCCTCTCCGGCTTCCCCCGGGCTTACGCCAGGATCTCCTTGACCACGTTCCCCTCCACGTCGGTGAGCCGGTAGTCGCGCCCCTGGAAGCGGTAGGTGAGTCGCTTGTGGTCGTATCCGAGGGCTTGGAGGAGCGTGGCGTTGAGGTCGTGGACGTGGACCGGATCGCGGACGATGTTGTAGCCGTAGTCGTCGGTCTCCCCGTGGACAACCCCGGGACGGATCCCCCCGCCGGCCATCCAGACCGAATAACAGCGGCCATGGTGATCGCGGCCATAGTCGTCCTGCAGCCCTCCTTGGCCATAGACGGTTCTCCCGAACTCCCCCCCCCAGACGACGAGCGTGTCGTCGAGCATGCCCCGAGCCTGGAGATCGGACAGAAGCGCCGCCTGTGGCTGATCGATGTCCCGAGCCTGTTTGGGGATGTTCGTCGGTAGACCGCCGTGCTGGTCCCAGCCGCGGTGGTAGAGCTGCACGCAGCGCACCCCCCGCTCGAGCAACCGGCGGGCGAGCAGACAGTTGGCAGCAAACGTGCCCGGCCGGCGGGACGCCTCGCCGTAGTCGTCGAATGTCTTCGCCGACTCATCCGAAAGATCCGTCAGTTCCGGGACGGAGGCTTGCATCCCGAACGCCATCTCATACTGCGCGATCCGCGTGGCGATCTCGGGATCGCCGGTCTCGAGCCGCTGCCTGTCGTTGAGCGCCGAGAGCCCATCGAGCATCGTCCGTCGCAATCCACGATCGATGCCCGGGGGGTCGGAGAGGAAGAGGACCGGGTCGCCGGCGCTGCGGAGCTTGACCCCCTGATGGCTCGACGGCAGGAAACCGGCCCCCCAGAGGCGCTCGAGGAGCCCCTGATTGGCATCTTTGCCACTCCCGTGCGAGATGAGGACGACGAACGCCGGGAGATTCTCCGCTTCGCTCCCCAGGCCGTAGGACAACCACGCCCCCAGCGAGGGCCGTCCGGGCTGCTGCGATCCGGTCTGGACGAAGGTGATCGCCGGGTCGTGGTTGATCGCCTCGGTGTGCATCGAACGGACGAGACAGATCCGGTCGATCTGCTTGGCAGTGTGGGGAAGCAGTTCGCTGATCCAGGTGCCGTTGCTGCCTGCCTGGACGAAGCCGAACTTCGGGGCGATCACCGGAAAGCTCGTCTGCCCGCTCGTCATGCCGGTCAGACGCTGTCCCTGCCGGATCGAGTCGGGGAGCTCCTGTCCGTGAAACTCCCGCAGCCGGGGCTTGTGGTCGAGAAGCTCGAGGTGGGATGGCCCGCCCGACTGGAACAGGTAGACGACCCGTTTCGCCCGCGGAACGGTATGCGGCGCCACGGCCCCGGTGGCCCGCCCAGCCGGAGCCGTTGTGAAGCCATCCTGAGCGAACAGTCCGGCCAGGGCGGCGGTGCCGACGACCGACGCGCTGCCGTGGAGGAAAACGCGACGGTTGAGCGCCGGGAACAGCGTGGGGCTTGCGGGCATGGCTGGCATTTCGATCCGGGAGTGGGAAGAGGAAGACTCGGGGTAGGTCGACCACCGCGTCGGTGCACTCAGGGCTTGGAGATCGTCTCGTCGAGATTGAGGATCAGGCTGGCAACGGTCGTCCAGGCAGCGAGCGTCGGCTTGTCGACGCCTTCCGGCGCCGCCCCTCCGGCAACGGCGAGGAATTGCTCGGCGGCCGTCGGTTCCCCCTGGAATCGCCGCAGCGCTGCCTCGAGGACGGTCATGACGACGCGCGTCTCATCCCCAGTCGGCATCCGCCCCACGGCCCGCAGCCAGGCTTGAGAGACACGATCGGCGTCGTCGCCAGGTTCAGCCAGAAGGCGGTTGGCAAGTCCCCTGGCTGCCTCCAGGTAAGTCGGGTCATTCATCAACACGAGCGCCTGCAGAGGGGTGTTGGTCCGACCACGACGGGCCACGCACGTCTCCCGGTCCGGTGCATCGAAGGTCGTCATTCCTGGGGGCGGACAGGTGCGCTTCCAGAAGGTGTACATACTGCGGCGATGCGCTCCTTCGCCGCTGTCGGGAACGTAGGTGTCGCGTCGCTCCACTGACACGTCCTCCCAGAGCCCGGCCGGCTGCCACGGCTTGACGCTCGGGCCCCCGACCTTCTCGACGAGCAATCCCCCGATCGCTAGAGCGTTGTCGCGCACCGTCTCCGCCGGGAGCCTGCCACGCGGCCCACGGGCGAGGAGGCGATTGGCGGGATCTCTCTCCGCGAGCAACGGCGAGACACGAGAAGACTGCCGGTAGGTCGCCGAGAGGACGATCTCGCGCAAGAGGCTCCGCACGTTCCAACCGCTGGCGACGAGTTCCGTCGCCAGCCAGTCGAGGAGTTGCGGATCACTCGGGGCGCTCCCTTGAATGCCGAAATCCTCGACCGTCTCGACGATCCCCGTCCCGAAGAACATGCCCCACCAACGGTTGACCGCGACGCGGGCGGTGAGGGGGTGATCGGGATGCGTCATCCAACGGGCCAGCGCCATCCGATCGCCCCCTTCCACGGGCACTTCCGCGGCTCCCGGCCCGAATCCAGGGACGCCCGGCGAGACGACGTCACCCGGCTGGTCATACCGACCCCGGACAAGCAAGCGAGTTTCGCGGCGCGGATTCATCTCGGCCATGACCATCGTCACCGGAATCTGCTTCGCGAGTTCTGCGAGCTTCGCCGGGATGGCAGCCGCCTCCTCGCGCCACCCGCGCGAGGGCTCGTCGACAGTCTCGAGGAAGTGGGTTCGAAGCCGCATAGCCTCACCCGGCGAGCGTTGCGCTCGCGGCACGCCGATGAGGGCGGCGAGTCCAGTTGGAGTCTCCCCGGCGGCGAGCGACTTCAGGTCGGCGTCGGGCAGCACGCAGCCGTAGAGCCGAAGGTCGTCGATCCGCCCCCGGAAAGGCGCGCTCGAAGTCCGGCGGCCGATGTGGAACGGCCGCGACGTGAGGATCGTGCCGTCGACGAGGTTGTCGGTCGTGGCGGCGATCGGCCGCGCGACGCCGTCGACAAACACCCGCATCCCCGACGAGCGGCGCGAGCCGTCGTAGGTGACGGCCAAATGGTGCCAATGATCGAGCGCGAGCGGCTCGTTCGTGATCACCTTGAAGGCCCGGTCGGGCCAATGGTGAACGACATGGACGGCCACCTTCCCCTCCTCGAGAATCAAGTCGTAACCCCGGAACGCATCCGCTTCATCCATCTTGGAGAGAACCGTACTCGACTCCCTGCTCGTCGGATGGACCCACACCGAGATCGAGAACGGGCGGTCGGCTTCGAACGCCCCGGTCTCACCGGCGGCAATGTGGGTCTGCCCGTCAAAAAGCCCGGCTCCGCCGAGCCGCCCCTCGGCAGGCTCGAATCTCCCGACCACCTCGCCGGGAATGCCCGAGGGCAGGGCACTGGCGACCCTCGGCCCGGCCACGTCATCGAGTGGAAACCAGGCCATCAATCCCGGGGGCTCGGCCGCCGCCAGACGCTCCGGTGTCAGCGTGGCCTCCCAGGCCTCCTGATCGGCCGCGCAGTCCGTCGCTCGCTGGGCCAACCGTTCGGCGAGTTCGGCCCGCCGCATCTCGAGCCGCTGCCGTTCGGCGGCTTGCTCAGGCGAAGGGACCTCGAGGAGCGGCTCCGCCATCCGCCCTTGGCTGTAGCCCACGACCTTGTCAGGAACGTTGTCGAAGAACGCCGCGAACCGGTAGTAGTCGATCTGGGTAAAGGGATCGTATTTGTGGTCATGACACCGGGCACACTGGAGCGAAAGACCGAGGAAGGCGGTGGCGGTGGTGTGGACCCGGTCAGCGACGTACTCGACACGGTATTCCTCGTCGATGATCCCGCCTTCGGTCGTGAGCACGTGGTTGCGGCTGAAGCCCGTGGCCACCCGTTGGGAGACGGTCGCATCTGGGAACAGGTCACCCGCCACCTGCTCGGTCACGAAGCGATCGAAGGGCATGTTTTCGGCGAACGCCCGGATCACCCAGTCACGCCACGGCCAGAGCGTCCGGGTCTCGTCGTTGTTGTAGCCGTTGGTGTCGGCGTACCTGGCGACGTCGAGCCACTGCATCGCCATCCGCTCCGCATGGCGCGGCGACGCCAGGAGCCGATCGACGACGGCCTCGTAGGGAGTGGGGCTCGAGTCGCCGAGGAACGCCGCAATCTCCTCTGGCGTCGGGGGAAGCCCGGTGAGATCAAGCGTCACGCGCCGCAGCCAAGTCGCCCGGTCGACTTCGGGCGCGGGCTCGACCCCCTCCGCCTCGAGCCGGGCGAGCACGAACCGATCGAGATCGCCGCGGGGCCAATCGCTGCGCTTGACTTGCGGCAGCTGCGGACGCCGCGGAGGAAGAAAGGCCCAATGGGTGGCATACGGGGCACCGGCATCGATCCAACGGGTTAGGAGGGCCCGCTGGTCCCCGGTGAGTGGCTTGCCGAACGATTCCGGTGGCATCTGCGTACCGTCCGTGGCGTGGATCCGCGCCACCATCACGCTTGCCGCCGCATCACCGGCCACGATCGCCGCCGCACCGCCATCGCGGGCCGCCAGTGCGGCACTCCGGACGTCGAGCCTCAAGCCCCCCTCGCGGGAGTGCTCGTCCGGTCCGTGACAGCTCCAGCAATGGTTGGCGAGGATCGGCTGGACGGCCCGTGCCAACTCAAGATCCGATTCAGAAGCCCGCGAGATCACGGCCGGCAGCGTGAAGAGCACAAACAGCCGAAGGGCCACCCATAAGGAGGGGGTTTTCATGAGCTCATCTCCCCGAAGCATTTGTATCCCTCGATCCCTGCCCGACCCGTCCCAATTTCTGACGGTTTCTGGAGCGCTAAGCCACCCCCACGCCACGGGCGGCTTTCAATCTGGAAAGAATTTCGCCCAAAACGCCCCGCTGCTCCGTATTGGCTATAATTCCCGAAAGATTTGTAGAGTTCCAACATCCTCCTGCCCCCCTCTTGAGAGTGTCCTTCGACGGGCGTCCCCCCAGTCGGTTTGTTTTCTTCACAGTCAGGACGCCCCATGCGGATCGTGACGCAACTGTTCCGCCGGCTGCGCTCGCTCCAGACAGTCTGGCCTGTCCGCTGTTTCGTAACATCTCGGAACCGCAAACGGCCTCGGCGATCCAGATTTCTGTCTGCCAACGGCCAACGATTCCAACTCGCAACTCAACCGCTCGAACCGCGTCTTGCCCTCGCCTTCTCGACCTTCGAGAGCACATCGTTCTCCATCGGCTCGGAGCAAGGCACTGACGCCCCGGCCGCAGTGACGATCGTCGGCGCCCGAGATCTTACTCCGGCCGACCTGAGGAACGCACTTGGCGACGATCCGTCGATTGTGATCGGCCACACGCCTGGCATCGACACAATCCTCCACAGGGTATTTTCCCCTGCTGCGGTCGACGCCGTGGCGTTCGACCAGTTGGCCGGTTCGCTTGAGCAGCGACTGCTCACCGGAACGTCGGCGATTGGGGTCTCCTTCAAGATCGTTGATCCCTCGGTGCTGGGCGACCACGGGGGTGCCTACGCCGCCGCGGCCCCCGGCGGTCCGACGATCTATCTTCGAGCCGACATTTTGGCTGGGGCTCCGCAGATCGCCCGCTCGATTGTTTTCGAGGAAATTGGCCACCACATCGACGCGATCCTCAATCATGGCGTCGACTCCCGTGGCGACGAGGGGGAGTACTTCTCCGATCTCGTCACCGGCGTGTCGCTCACTCCAGCCGACCAGACGCGCCTTCTGGACGAGAATGACCATGGCATCATCACCGTTGACGGCCAACCGCTTGCGGTCGAGTTCAACACCATCGGCAGCTCAGCCACGTGGGTGAAGTATGCGGAAAACGGACTGGCCGTGCCGCTCCAACCGAACCTTACCCTCCAGCGAAACACCGGCGTTGGCCTCTCGGCTCCCGACACGATTACCAGCGTCACCCTGACGATTCCCTCGGCCTCCATCAGCGACCGAATCAGGGTCATCGACGCCACAACCGACGCTGCCGGCAATACTCCATCCCAACTTGCCAGCGGCGTAGCTCTCCCCGAATCGAACATCCCCAAGACCGCGTTCTGGGTACGACTTGGGGACGGCACCTCGATCGGATTCACCTACAGCGTCACGACCTCGGGTACGTTCACCTTCACGTCGCCGGGAACAACCGGAACGGCCTCGTTCACCGCATTCCAGCAACTCATCCGCAGCGTTTGCTACGACAACACCTCCGCAGCACCCGCGATGGCCGGGCGATTGTTCACGTGGAACATCAAGAGCGTCGTCACCACCAACGGTGTCCAGACTCCCGCTAGAAGTGCCAGCGAGACCGTCACGACCATTCCGGCGAACAACGCTCCTCTGCTTGAAGTGGCCACCCCGCCGAACGATCTGATTGAAGCGGGGCTCAACAGCGATGGAGTGGCTCACTCCTCCGCAACGCTGAAGAAGTCGGACATCGACAGCACATTCGTGACGTACGACAGCCAATGGCTCCAGGACCATGGATGGACAACCAAGGACAGCGGACAGACTTTTACCGCGAATGGTGCTCATGGCACAGCAACCCTGACAGTTGCCACTGACACGATTACCTACCAACTCGACAACTACCTTCCAGCCACCGACACGCTCACCGACAGCGACGTGGCGGAGGACAGGTTCGATGTCCAGATCGTCGACAACGGTGTTGCCAACCACCGTTCGTCAGGCAAACCGCAGTCATCGCTCACGCAGTTGACGTTCCGGATCCTTGGCAAGAGCGATCTCACAACGGCTGCCGACGCAACAGAGTCTGTCAGTTACACCGAGAAGAGCGAACCGGTTTTTCTGCAGCCCGCCATCAATCTCAATCGCAATACGGGCACTGAATCGAATGCGCCGGAAACGATCAAGACCGTCACGCTCACCATCCCTGAAGCGTTGACTTCCGACCGGCTCCGCGTTTTGGGCGCCAAGGGCGATGCCGCGGGCACCGCGGTTTCGATCTTCGACACGGGCGTGTCGGTGCCATCCGGTTCGACCACAACCGCTGACTTCTGGGTGCCAGCACCCAACGGTGGATTCGACCGTTTCACCGGCTCAGTAACTGCCGGCGGAACCTACACATTCACCTCGTCGTCCGCCCTTGGACCAACATCGTTCACCGCGTTTGAGAATCTGCTTCGGAAGATTCAGTATGAGTCCACGACGGCCGCCCCAATCGCGGGCCAGCGGACGTTCTCCTGGGTGATCGCCAGAACCGCCACAGGCAGCGACCATCCCCTGCTTCCCAGGACGTTGGAAGAGTCGGTCCGCATCATTCCCGTCAATGACGCTCCAGCGGTCACCGTGGGGAGTCCATCAAATGACCTCGTCGAGGCCTCTCCGAAGACCATTGGCGTCAATGTCGCAACGTTGTCATTGACGAAATCCGATGTTGATGGCACTTCGATCCACTACGACGTGAATTGGATGCTTTCCAATGGATGGACAGGCACGGGCAGCAACGGCACTTACACACACTCGGGCCGCTACGGAACGGCGACGCTGAACGTCGCGACCGACACCATCCGTTACGTTCTCGATGACACAAGTCCTTCCACTGATGCCCTGAAGACGGGCGAGACGGTAAGAGATGTGTTTCTCGTCAGAGTGGCGGATGACCTCGGCGCCACAGGCGACGCTTCAGTAGCGTTTGTCATCCACGGCACAGACGACGCTTCCAACACTCCTCCGACCATCGCCGTCGCCCTGGCCTCTAACAATCTCATCGAAGCAGGCGCCCTCGTCGCTGGCGTCAGCACCGCCACCGCAAGCCTCTCGCTTGCAAGCGCCGACAGCTCGGTCGGCTACGACACCTTCTGGCTCGCAGCCAACGGCTGGAACACCGCCGACGGCGGCCTCACCTACGCCTTCACCGGCACCTACGGCACCGCCACGCTCGACGTCGCCACCAACGTCGTCACCTATCTCCTCGACGACACTCGTGCTGCCACCAACGCCCTCGCCGAGGGCCAAGTCGTCTCCGAGCTCGTCACCATCCAGGTGATCACTGCCAGCGGAATCACGGCCCAATCCACGGCCGAGTTCACGATCACTGGAGCGGCCGATGCCCCTGCCATCGTTGTTGGAACCGTCTCCAACGACCTCGTCGAAGCAGGTGCCCTTGTCGCCGGCGTCGACACCGCCACCGCCACGGTCACAATCGCAAGCGTCGATAGCACCGTCAGCTACGACACCGCTTGGCTCCAAGCCAACGGCTGGAACACCGCCGACGGTGGCCTCACCTACGCCTTCGCCGGCACCTACGGCACCGCCACGCTCGACCTCGCCACCAACGTCGTCACCTATCTCCTCGACGACACCCGTGCTGCCACCAACGCTCTCGCCGACGCACAGGTCGTCTCCGAACTCGTCAAGATCCAG
>CANGGT010000121.1 GCA_947453375.1 Planctomycetaceae bacterium | reverse complement strand
TGTTGCGCGAACAGTGTTTGCGCTGACTGTATCGATATTGACTCAATGCGCAAGATGGCGTTAGAGTTGGCCGCAGGTAAGGACGGTAAGCAGGGAGGATGTCTGAGGGAAATGGATTTCCCCCCGATCTTTCCCCTCCTGCCCCGCTCCGTCAGGCCGGGAGTGCCTCGAGCGCCCAGTCGACCGGAACGGGTGATTTGCGACCGGAGAACCGGCAGCGGTACCGGTCACGTGCGGGGTTCAGCACGCGTTGATGTGGCAACGCGTTGATCAGGCAACAAGGAGGCCTAGGCGACCGGGGTGGCCTTTGTGGAAGAGGCGTTTCCCGGGAAGCCGTTTCGACTAGCTGCACCACGGCTAGGGAGAGGGTGGTAAAGCACATGCAGAAGACTGTCTACACGACCGGTGAAGCTGCCAAGATCTGCAAGGTCAGCCAGCAGACGATCATCCGGTGTTTTGACTCTGGGCAGCTCAAGGGTTTCCGGGTGCCGGGCAGCCGGTTCCGGCGGATTCCCCGTGATCAGTTGTTCCTGTTCATGCGGGACAACGGGATTCCGACCGACGCCCTCGAAAGCGGCCGTCGCAAGATTCTCGTGGTCGACGACGATCAGGATCTCGTCGAACTGATCACCGACGTGCTCGAGCGGGACGGCCGCTTCGAGACGCGGAGCGTCAACAACGGCTTCGACGCCGGCATGATGGTCAAGGACTACCGTCCCGATCTGATCGTGCTCGACGTCATGCTCCCGGATATCAATGGCAAGGAAGTCTGCCAGCGGGTCCGGAGCGACTCCACGATGGACGAGGTGCGGATCATCTGCATCTCCGGCATGTGTGAGGCTGACAAGATCGAGGAACTGAAGGCCTCTGGGGCGAATGAGTTCCTCCAGAAGCCTTTCGAGGCCGAGGTGCTTGTCGATCGCATCTGCACGTTGCTCGACATCGAGTCTGTGGCTACCGGTTCCTGATCACGAACCCCCCGCTGTCGGCCCCTTCGGGGTTGCACCAGTGGTGGTGAGGGGCATCAGTGTCGCAGGGTCGTTCGTCCGGCGTGCGGTTGATCGTGCGTCCGGGGCGTTTCCTGTCTCTCGCATTGCCGGTTCCGCGCCAGGCCTGTTTGGGCCTGGCGCGGGCCGTGCTCGCGGCCGCATCTGGAGTTCCGGCTTCCCCCTCTGGAGTCTCGGCCTCCGGCGGGAGTGTGCCGAGGGACCCACCGTCGGAGTACCGAGGGCCAGTCGCGGCGCCAGGACCGCTTCGATCGCCGGCGTGGCCGTGGCTATCCGCCACGGAGGCAAGCCTTGCCGAACTCTTGGCCGGGATCACCTGGCCCCGAAGGCTGGACGATCCGGTCTGGGCCACCCCTGCTTCCGGCCCTGGGCATGCCGTCGTTGCCGGCGATGCGGCGACGGGGGGGGCTGCCGTCGTCGGTCTCCCCGGTGAGGAATCTCTGATCTGGCTGTGGGCGCGTCTGCTTCCGTCTGTCGGGATGGACGCAGCCCGGGACGAGTTTGCTGCGGGGGCCGCCAGCGCTGACGGGGCGGTATGGTCCAAAATCCGTCCCGGAGGCTGTCGCCCGGGAGGTGTGCCGCTGGTGAGCCTCGCCCGAGACTTGGTGGCGGGAACGCTCCCCGACGATGTGACCGAGGTCGATGAGTCGGCTTGGCGGGCCTGGATCGCACGGGGGCCAACGGAGGCCACGCCGTCGGCTCAGGGGGCGGTCTGGGCCGATCGACTGCGGGGGGGCGATCTTCCTGTTCCGCAGGTGCCGGGGGCTGCCGCGATTTCGACGGAGGGGGGGGAACTTCTCGCCACGGTCCGCCTGGCGGCTGACCATCTCCGCCTCGCGTTCTCCTTCCAGGACGCCCTCGGCGAGGCCCGCCTCGAAGCGATGCGCGAGCTTGCCTACGGAGCCGGACACGAAATCAACAATCCATTGGCCAACATCGCCACCCGAGCGCAGACGCTGCTGCTCGACGAGCGCGACCCGGAGCGACGCCGGCGGCTCTCGACGATCGTCGATCAGGCCTTCCGGGCCCGCGATCTGATCGGCGGGTTGATGTTGTTCGCGAGGCCGCCCCGTCCCCACCGTGTGGCCAACGACCTCAACGAGATGGTCGGCGCCGTCGTCGATCGCCTCGGTCCTCTGGCAGGACAGCGGCTCGCCCGCCTCGACTACGGCCCGCCATCGGTCCCGTTCGCGGTGGCGGTTGACCGCTCGCAGGTCGAAGAAGCGATCCGAGCCGTCGTCAGCAATGCCCTCGAAGCGGTCGGGGAAGGCGGCCGTGTGACCGTGTCGGTGTCGGCCGGTCGGGCCTCGGGGGACTGCGATCTCGTGATCGCCGACGATGGGCCCGGCATCGATGCGACCACCCTGCGCAGGGTCTTCGACCCGTTCTTCAGCGGTCGCGAGGCGGGGCGTGGCGCGGGGCTGGGGCTTTCCAAGGCGTGGCGTTTTCTGGAGGCCAACGGGGGCGCGATTGAAATCGAAAGCCGCGCTGGTCGGGGCACCCGCGTGCTGATCAGGCTCCCGTTGGCCGAAAGCGAGGGGGGCCCTGCGGCCGTTGTTCCCTCCCTTCTTTCCGAAGCTCGCCCGTCTGCCGCACCTTAGCGATCTTGCGCATTCTCTCCAGTCAGCCGGAAGTGAGCCGATAAACTTGCCCCAGAGCCCCCGGCGTAACCTGCGCACGGCTCGGGGGCCGAATGACGGCGAAAATGGCCATGCCGTCGCGGTGGTGGGCGTACGGCGGACCTTGTGGGACTTCCCGGGTTTCCCTATTCTCCGCTAACAGCGGAGAGTCTTGTTGGTGGCGAAGGATCGCCCTCCGTGGATCGGTGGCCGCAGTCCGTAGGACCGTCGCCGGTCGAACAGCCCTGCTCGGAGCATGGATGCCCCCATGAGCTACAGAGGATCAGCGGTCGAGGCCGACTTTGCCCAACCCACGCCGGTTGCCCCGGCCGATGGCGGGATGGTGTCCCGTCGTCCCTCCGAAACCGCAATGCCCCCCCAGCGCCGTTCTCCTGAGGCAGAGGTCCTCGGGGTGTGCAGCGCGACGGCCAACTGGCTCCTGCAGCGGCAGGCTGCCGATGGGCACTGGCGCGGGCCGCTCGAGGGGGACACGATCCTCGAGAGCGAGTATCTCCTCATTCTTGCCTGGCAGGGCCGCCTCGACGGCCCGCATGTCGCCGGGGCCGTGCGACGGATCCTCCGCGAGCAACTTCAAAGCGGTGGCTGGGCTATCTACCGCGGTGGTCCCGTCGACGTCAGTGCCAGCGTGAAGGCCTACTTCGCCCTGAAGATCTTCGGCGAATCCCCCGATTCCGAGCCGATGACCCGTGCGCGGCGGGCAATCGCGGCAGCCGGGGGGCCCTGGGCCGTCAACAGCTTCACCCGCTTCTACCTCGCCCTTCTCGGGCAGATGTCGTACGACGACTGCCCGGCAGTCCCTCCCGAGATCGTCCTCCTTCCAGACTGGTTCCCCGTCAATCTCCACCGGGTTTCGGCTTGGTCGCGGACGATGATCGTTCCGCTGTCGTTGATCTGGGATTTCAAGCCGGTCAGGCATCTCCCTGCCGAACATCGGATCGACGAATTGTTCGCCGATTCGCCCCGTGCCCCGCACGCCAGGCGTCTCGGCGGCGATGACGGTTGGGCGCGGTTCTTCCGTGGGGTCGATCGAGTCCTCAAGGCGTGCGACGCGGTCGGATTCCGACCGCTCCGCAGCCGTGCCGTCGCCGAATGCCGCCGCTGGATGCTCGAGCGCTTCGACGGCAGTGACGGGCTCGGGGCGATTTTTCCGCCGATCCTCTGGAGCATCGTCGCCCTCCGCGCTTTCGGGTGCCCCGACGACGCCCCCGAGGTCCGTGAATGCTGGCGGCAACTCGAAGGGCTCATCGAGCACGAGGCGGATGGCACGACGCGGATCGAGCCCTGCCGGTCCCCTGTCTGGGACACCGCGCTGACCCTCCGTGCCCTCGCCGTCGATCGTTTGGCACGGCCCGACGGGGTTGGTGCCGGCGACTCCGATCGGGCCCTCAACGACGCGGTCGACTGGCTCCTCTCGCAGGAGATCCGCACCGACGGCGATTGGTCGCGACGGACCGTCCCGGTGGCCCCGTCAGGCTGGTGCTTCGAGTATGCCAATCGCTTCTACCCCGACGTCGACGACACGGCGATGGTTCTCATCGCGCTGGCCACGTGGCGCGAGGGAGAGCGTTCGGACGATGCCGCGTCGCAGCGGCGGCGGGCTCTGGTCGACGCTGCGATCGATCGAGCCAGGCCCTGGCTCGAGGCCCTGCAGAACTCCGACGGCGGTTGGGGAGCGTTCGACAAGGACAACAACTGCGAACTCCTTTGCAAGGTGCCGTTCGCCGACCACAACGCGATGATCGATCCGAGTTCCCCCGATCTCGCTGGCCGGGTGCTGGAGGCGTTCGGGAGAATCGGCTACCGCCTCGGGCATCCGCCGGTCGATCGGGCGGTGGCCTACCTGCGTCGAACGCAGGAGGCAGGCGGGGCGTGGTACGGGCGTTGGGGAGTCAATTACATCTACGGGGCCTGGCAGGCGATCGAGGGACTGCGGGCCGTCGGGGTCTCCGCGGACGACCCTGCCGTCACGGCAGCGGCCCGCTGGCTTCTCGCGCACCAGCAGTCTTGCGGAGGGTGGGGGGAATCGGCCGACAGCTACGCCGACCCGAGCCTTGCCGGGCAGGGGGAGCCGACACCGTCACAGACAGCTTGGGCGTTGGCCGGGTTGCTGGCATCCGGGTATGCCGGTTCCCCGGAGGCCCGCCGTGGCGTTGCCTGGCTGGTCGACCACCAGACGCCTGACGGGGATTGGGAGGAAGAGAACTTCACCGGAACCGGTTTCCCGAAGGTCTTCTATCTCCGCTACCACTGGTACCGTATCTATTTCCCCCTCATGGCCCTGGGGCGGTGGTCGATGGCCCGAGCGACGGGTGATGCCGATGGCGCCCCGTCCGATGAAATCATTCACTCCGCCCGCCGCGCGGGCCAGGTTCGGGAGAAGGTGGCATGAGCGTTCCTGTCGGGCAGATGATCGCCGTCGTACGGCATGTACTCCGCGAACGGTGGCGTGGCAATCATCGCTACCCGCTCGTGCTCATGCTCGAGCCCCTCTTCCGCTGCAATCTCGCCTGCGGCGGCTGCGGCAAGATCCAGCACCCGACGGAGATTCTCCGCTCGCACCTCACGCCCGAGCAGTGTTTCCGCGCGGTCGACGAGTGTGGGGCGCCGATGGTGTCGATCCCGGGAGGAGAACCGCTCCTCCATCCGCAGATCGAACAGATCGTGGCCGGGATCGTTGCCAGGAAAAAATACCTCTATCTGTGCACCAACGCCCTGAAGCTGGAGGAGATGCTCCCCCACTTCACACCCTCCCCTTACCTGGCGTTCTCCGTGCACCTTGACGGACCGAAAGAGGAGCACGATCACGCCGTCTGCCGCGACGGGGTCTACGACGTCGCCGTGGCCGCGATCCGCGCCGCGCGGAAGGCCGGATTCCGGGTGACGACAAACTCGACGCTCTTCACCGACGCCGATCCCGTCCGCTACCGGCGATTTTTCGACGAGGTGATGGCGCTCGGGGTGGAGGGAATGATGATCTCCCCCGGCTATTCCTACGCGAAGGCGCCCGACCAAGAACACTTCCTCGCTCGGCGTCGGAGCCAATCGCTCTTCGCCCGCATCCTGGAAAATGCTCCGCGGCGTTGGAAGTTCAACCAGTCGCCGGTGTTCCTCGAGTTTCTCAAAGGGAACTGGGATCTCGAATGCCGCCCCTGGGGCACGCCGACGTACAACCTCTTCGGCTGGCAGAAGCCCTGTTATCTCCTCGACGAAGGCTATGCGACGAGCTTCCGTGGCTTGATGGAGGAGACGAATTGGGAGGGCTACGGCAGGGCCAGTGGCAATCCGAAATGCGGTGATTGCATGGTCCACTGCGGATACGAGCCGGCTGCGGTCGAGGCGACGTTCGGCTCGATCGCCGGGTTCGTCGCCACAGCCAGGCTGACGCTCTTCGGAGCCCCGAAGCGCCCCCTGCCGCCGCTCCCCGAGCCAGCCTCCCCTGCCCCGCTCCGGGTTCAGACCAACGGCCTCCATGCGCTCCCTGTGCTCGGCCAACCGCCGGTCAACGTCGACGGCGCCGAACCGGCCTGCGGCCGGGTGGCGTAGCCCGAGACGGGGGCGGGGCAGCCAGCCTTCAGGCGAGCGTCCGCGCCGCTTCGATCGCGGCGCCCCGGGCACCGGCCGTGTCACCATCACGGATGACATGGATCGGAATCCCGGCCTGTTCCTCCCGCTGGGTCGGCATTCCCTGACGGATCTCGTCGACGAACCAGTCGCGGAAGGCGGCGCTCGTTTCAACCGCCCCTCCACCGACGATCAGCGCGTCGGGGTCGAACACGTTCACCATCTCGTCGAAGAACAGGCCGAGGGCCCGGGCCTGCACCCGGAACACGTCCCGGCAGAGATCATCCCCGCGTTCTGCCAACCCGCGAACCCGCTTGGCCGCTTCGGCGGGATCAGCCAGCCGGGCGAGTTCGTGGCCGGGGTTCTTGGAGAGGAACCACGGGAGAATCGTGCGGCGGATCGCCGTCAGCGAACAGAGCGATTCGAGATCCCCTGTCCGGCCGCAATTGCAGGCTGGAACAATCCCTTCGATCCCCGGGATCAACGTCCAAGGAATGAGAACGTGGCCGAGTTCGCCACCAAATCCACGTCGCCCTGCCACGACCTTGCCGCCATGGATCACGCCGCCACCGAGTCCGGTGCCGACGATCGCCGCGACGCTCGTGGCGTCGGCGTCGTCGCCGAAGAGGGCGACATGGCCCCACAGCGCCGCCGCGTTGCCGTCGTTGAGATAGGTGACCGGAAGGCCTGTGCGTGCGGAGACGCCGGCGCGGATATCGAAGCCGGCCCAGGCGGCATGGGCGAAGTTCGTCGAGCCCCGGCGGCTGAGGACACCATCGGCACTGGCAGGACCGGGTGTGTCGAGGCCGATGGCCGCAACGTCCGACAGTTCCAGCCCCGCCCGGCCGGCAGCGATGGCGAGGCCGTCGACGATCTGGCCGAGACAGACATCGGGCCCCTCGACACTGCGGGCGGGGTGCTCGCAGAGCCCATCGATGAGGAATCGCCCGTCCGAATCGAGAAACGTGTAGTTGATCGCCGTTCCCCCGAGATCGATACCGGCGACGACACGACGGGTCATGGGGATTCCTTCCCGGCGGGGGTGGAGGCGGCAAGGAGGCCGCGTTTGATATGGCCGAGAATGGCCCTCAGGCCTCGCGTGCGGAGAATTCCGAGGACTTGCGCCAATCCCATCCGCTCGAGGAGATCGTCGCGGATCATCAGCACCTCGTCGACCGGACGGCCCTCGACTGCCTCGGCGAGGATCGCGACGAATCCCATGACGGTCGGGGCCTCGGCCGCGACCTCGGCATGGAGTTTCGCGCCGTCGGCGGTCAATTCCGGCCAGAGATAGACCGGCGTCTGGCACTCGTGGACGCGGTGATCCCCGCTGGCACGCTGCGAGGCGATGTGGGGAGGGAGTGCGGGAAGCCGGGCTGCGTATTCGAGGAGCAGTTCGAGTTTTTCCCGTCCCTCGAGGTCAATAAAATCCTCGACGACCGCGTCGATCCGCTGGGGAACGGTGCTCATGTCGAACGCTTCAAGAGGACAGGGTTGGCAGGATCAATCGCTGCGGACGCAAGACAACGGCAGGCGCTGCCGGGGCTGACCAGCGGCGGCACGGCTGCCCGGCATGACCGGTCACGCCGGCGTGCCATCGGGGGTGGTGCCCTTGACGACCGGCACCCCGACGCAGTTGCCCCATTCCATCCACGAGCCGTCGTAGTTCTTCACCTTCGCGAAACCGAGGAGGTAGGTGAGGACAAACCAGGTGAGGCTCGACCGCTCCCCGATCCGGCAATAAGCGACCGTGGGAGAGCGGCGCTTGAGGCCCGCTTCCTTCACGTAGAGCTTCTCGAGATCCTTGGCCGACTTGAACGTGCCATCCTCGTTGACCGACAGCGGCCAGGGGATGTTGACGGCGCCGGGGATGTGGCCGCCGCGGAGCGCCCCTTCATTGGGATAATCGGGCATGTGAAGCCGATCGCCGCAGTACTCCTCGGGCGAGCGGACGTCGACGAGGGGCCTGCCCCCCTTCTGGTGCTTGAGCACCTCGTCGCGGAGGGCACGCACGGAGCCGTCCTGCTCGGGGGCCGTGTAGTGCCCGGGCTTCACGTGGACGCGGTCGGTCGACCAAGCCCGCCCCTCGAGCTGCCACTTCTTCCGGCCGCCGTTCATGATCCGGCAGTCGGGATGGCCGTAGAGCTTGAACACCCAGAACGCATAGCACGCCCACCAGTTGTTCTTGTCGCCGTAGAACACGACGGTCGTGTCGTTGGAGATTCCGTTGTCGCGGCAGAGCTTCTCGAATCCGGCCCGGTCGACGTAGTCACGCCGCACCTGATCCTGGAGGTCGACCTGCCAGTCGATCTCGACGGCGCCGGCCACGTGCCCCTGGGTGTAGAGCGCCCGATCCTCGTTCGATTCGACGATCCGCACGTTCGGATCGTGGGCGTGCTCGGCCACCCACTCGGTGCTCACCAGGACATCGGGATTCGCGTAGCCAGCCATGGATTCGGATTCTCCTCGCCGTTCGGGGGGCGGCGACCTCGGATCGATGCCGCCGCGGGAATCGTAGTGGATGGGGATGCCGCAGTCCATCAGCCCCCCGCCACCGCGATCATCAGCGGCTGCGGCGGCCGGGGGGATGCTCCGCCCTGACGCCGTCCACGATCCGGCCCTGGGGTGGTATTATGACCGCTTCCTCCCTGCCCGCGGCCTGGCCGCGATCCCCCCCTCCTCCGCACAGAAGCATTCCCGATGGGCGCCGCCTTCATCTATCAGATCACCGACCTGACCAAGAAGTTCGGACAGCGGGAACTCCTCAAGAACATCAACCTCGCCTTCTACCCCGGGGCGAAGATCGGGCTCCTCGGCCGCAACGGCGCGGGGAAGAGCACGCTCATGAAGATCATGGCAGGCATCGACAAGGAATATGAGGGGGAGACCCGCCTCGCCGACGGCTACACCGCAGGCTACCTCGAGCAGGAGCCGAAGCTCGACCTGACGAAGACCGTGTTCGAGAACGTCATGGAGGCGGTCGCCCCGACGCGGGCCATTCTCACCCGGTTCGAGGCGATCAACGCCCGACTCGGCGAGCCGATGGAGCCGGAGGAGATGGAGAAACTGCTCGCGGAGCAGGCCACGGTTCAGGACCAGATCGAGGCCCGTGGAGCCTGGGATCTCGACCGGCAGGTGGAGATCGCGATGGACGCGATGAACCTCCCTCCCGGCGATTGGGAGGTGACCAATCTCTCCGGTGGCGAGCGGCGACGGGTGGCGCTCTGCAAACTGCTCCTCGAACGCCCCGACATGCTCCTCCTCGACGAACCGACGAACCATCTCGATGCCGAGAGCGTCAACTGGCTCGAAAAGCACCTCGCCGAGTATCCCGGCACCGTCGTGGCCGTGACTCACGACCGCTACTTCCTCGACAATGTCGCGAAATGGATCCTCGAGGTCGACCACGGTCGGGGGATCCCTTTCGAGGGGAACTACTCGTCGTGGCTCTTTCAGAAGAAGGCCCGGCTCGAGCTCGAGGAAAAGCAGGCCAGCGCCCGCCAAAAGACCCTCGACAAGGAGCTCGAGTGGATCCGGATGTCGCCGAAGGCGCGGCAGGCCAAGAGCAAGGCGCGGGTCGCTTCCTACGAGAAGCTGGCCGCCGAGCAGGCCGCCACCCGCGATTCCGAGGTGGAGATCTTCATCCCGGCCAGCCGTCCGCTCGGTGATCTCGTCATCGAGGGAGAGGGGCTCTCGAAGGCCTTCGGCGACAAGGTGCTGTTTGAAAACCTCTCCTTCCGCCTCCCCCCCGGTGGCATCGTCGGCATCATCGGCCCCAACGGCGCCGGAAAGACGACGCTCTTCCGGATGCTCGTCGGCCAGGAGAAGCCCGATACGGGCACGCTCCGCGTCGGGCCAACCGTCGATATCGGCTATGTCGATCAGAGCCGCGATGCGCTCGATCCAGCCAAGACCGTGTTCGAGGAGATCTCCGGCGGACACGACACGATCGAACTCGGCAAGCGGACGGTGAACGCCCGCAGCTACGTCGCCAAGTTCAACTTCCAGGGGCCCGACCAGCAGAAGAAGGTCGGCACGCTCTCCGGTGGTGAACGCAACCGCGTCCATCTCGCGAAGCTTCTCCGGGGTGGTTCCAACCTCCTTCTCCTCGACGAACCGACCAACGATCTCGATGTCGACACGCTCCGCTCCTTGGAAGAAGGGATCACGAGCTTCGCCGGATCGGTGGTGGTCATCACCCACGACCGGTGGTTCCTCGATCGCCTGGCGACCCACATCATCGCCTTCGAGGGAGACGGCTACGTCCACGTCTGCGAGGGGAACTTCGAGGCCTACGAGGCCAACCGCCGCGAGCGGCAAGGGATGGGGGCCGACGAGCCCCACCGCTTCCGTTACAAGAAGCTCCAACACTGAACTGTCCAACTCCGGCTGCCTCGTTCGAGGCTGCGGATCAGGAGTTCTGGGGCCGCGACGCGGCGCCGGAACGGAGTTCCTTCGGGAGGGGGAAGTAGACATCCTCTTCGCGGATCGATCGTTCCTCCACGCTCGCCTGATAGCGATCCTGGAGCCAGCGAACGCAATCCTGCACAACGCTCTCCGGGGCGCTCGCCCCGGCGGTGATGACCACCGTCTCGGTGCCACGGAACCAGGCGGGGTCGATCTCGTTGGCACCGTCGATGAGGTGGGAGGGGATGCCCCGCTCGCGGGAGAGCTCGGCGAGCCGCTGGCTGTTGGAGCTGTTCTGACTTCCCAGCACGATGACGACATCGGCATCGTCGGCGAGGGTCCGGATCGCCTCCTGGCGATTCTGCGTGGCGTAGCAGATGTCGTCCTTGGGCGGGCCGACGATCTGGGGAAACCTGTCCTTCAAGCGGGTGATGATCCGCGAGGCATCGTCGACGGAGAGCGTCGTCTGGGTCAGGTAAGCGAGCCGCTCCTCCGGTCCGAAGGAAAGGCGGTCGACCTCCTCCGGGGAATCGACGAGGGTGAAGGCTTCCGGAGCCTGCCCCATCGTCCCGATCACCTCGTCGTGCCCCTCGTGACCGATGAGGACGATCCGATGGCCGCTCTTCGCGTACTTGATCGCCTCGAGATGGACCTTCGTCACCAGCGGACAGGTGGCGTCGATCGCCAGGAGCCGGCGTTCGGCCGCGACCCTTCGAACTTCCGGGGCGACGCCGTGGGCCGAGAAGAGAAGCACCGCCCCCTCGGGCACCTCCTCCACCCGATCGACGAACACCGCTCCCTCGCGCACGAACCGGTCAACGACATGTTTGTTGTGGACGATCTCGTGGTAGACGTAGATCGGGGTGCCGTGGATGCGGATCGCCGTCTCGAGCGTCTCGATCGCCATGTTGACGCCGGCACAGAAACCACGGGGGCCGGCAAGGAGGATTTTCATCGTGCGTTCCAGGCTGGAATTGGCGGGCGCGGGGGGCGGTCCGGAAGGGAAGCGGTTATCCTAGCTTTCAGCGGACGTGGCCATCCATGGCTATTGTTTCCGCAGTGCACCCCGGAAAAAGCCGTCTGCCCCATGGTCCGCCGCACCATCCAGCCGACGCTTGGCGTCCGGGACACCGATCCCGACTCTCGCGATGCCACCCCGTGGGCCCTCCACGAGCTGCCGGGCGACCTCGATCTGGCCACCGCCGAGACTTGGTGTCGCCAGATCGCGGAGAGCCACTACGAAAATTTCACCGTCGCCAGCCGGATCGTCCCCGCCCGGCTCCGCCAGGACCTCGCCAACGTCTACGCCTATGCCCGGTGGAGCGATGACCTCGCCGACGAGGCTTCCTCCCCCGCGGCGGCGGAGGAAGCGCTGGTCGCGTGGCGGCGCCGACTGGAGTTCTGCTTCGCCGGCAGGCCCGATCATCCGGTGTTCGTGGCACTGGCCGATACGGTCCGGCGCACCGGGCTTGGGATCGAGCCCTTCGCCCACCTCCTCGACGCTTTCGACGAGGATCAGCGCTTCGATGCCCGCGGAGCCACGGTGCGGTATGCCACGCGGGACGACCTGGTCGCCTACTGTCGGCGATCCGCCGATCCGGTCGGCCGCATCGTCCTCGGGCTCGAAGGATGCCGCGATCCGGAGTTGGTGGCGATGTCGGATCGAATCTGCACGGGACTGCAGTTGGTGAACTTCTGGCAGGACGTCCGGCGGGACCGGCGTGCCGGTCGGGTTTACCTTCCGGCCGACGATCTCGCGCGGTACGGAGTCGAGGAAGCGGCGCTCGACGCGCCGGTCGGCAGTCCTGCGTTCAAGGCCCTCATCCGTGACGAGGTCGAATGGGCCCGGAGCTTGTTCGATTCCGGCGCCCCGCTTGCCCGTCGGGCGCCGAGGAGTCTTCGCGCGGCAATCGGGATGTTTCTCGCCGGTGGGCGCGCTGTGGCCGAAGCAATAGAGGCCAACGGCTTCGACACCCTCCGGGCCCGTCCGTCGCTC
>CANGGT010000120.1 GCA_947453375.1 Planctomycetaceae bacterium | reverse complement strand
GACCCACACACGGTCCTATCTCCTCCACGAGATGGCCCCGATCGCCGGGGAGGAATGCCCGTCGGGGCCCCCGCAGCGTTTCGATCCGCTCACCGTCGACGTCCCCCTGCCGCCGCGCGAAGGGGCGTTTGATGTCACGACGGAGATCACCGAGCGCGGAGGGCTGCGCTGGGCCCGGCCGTTGGCTTCGCGGACGATCCAACTCGTCGCCGTCACGGCGACCGCACCGCGGCCGCGGGGCGAGGGGGATTGGCGGGTGCTCTACGAGCTCGATCCGACGAGCCCGCGCCTCATGGAGCGTCTCCGTCGCCTGCCGACGATGGGGCGTCAGGCGGCGCAGAGCCTGCCTCACGTCACCCTTCCGGTTACGATTCCCAAGGTGCCGTT
The DNA here is from genome assembly GCA_947453375.1 of Planctomycetaceae bacterium. Taxonomy (GTDB): domain Bacteria; phylum Planctomycetota; class Planctomycetia; order Pirellulales; family UBA1268; genus QWOP01. The sequence goes on along the minus strand of CANGGT010000120.1, from coordinate 12,243 downwards.
GCCGTCGGTGTCGATCCCGCGGATTCCCGGTGTCGGGGCGGTCGTCCCCAGGCTCACCGGGCTGCTCCCCGCCGGGCACTCGATGCTCGAGCCGCACCCCGTGGGAGCGCTGTTCCGGCTTCCGCCATCCCGGTCGGCCGACGAGCCATCCTGGGAGGGGATCCAACTCTCCGGTGTCGTGCCCGGCGCACCGCACCGGCTGGAGATCGATCATCCGCTCGCCGACGACGAGATGGTCTCCATCACCGTGCTCGAGGAAGTTGGGCCGGGCGTGGTTGCGACCTATCAGGGGGGCTTCGCGGTGGAGGGGCAGTCGGGCTCGACCGGGGTCGGCCGCCATGCCTGCACCTTCTGGCCGCACACGCGCACGCCGCTGGTCGTGATCGGCAACGGGTCGCTGCGCACCCCTGCCTCCTTCGGCACGGTGCGGATCCTCGCCGGTCCCGCCCATCTTCCCATGGCAACGACGCTGCCGATCGGGCAGAGCCCGCGTCGCAGTACGTACGGCGTCATCGGTCTGCCTGATCTCGACGGATTCGGAGGGCCGTTTCGCGTCGATTCAGCCGGCGGCAGGACCCATGCCGACTGGCGGACGGCACTCGTCGCGGCGCGGACGAGCGCGGAATGGTTCGCGGCGCAGGGCGCCGCCGGGGCGATGGTCACCGTTTACGCTGACGGTGCGGCGGCCTGGCCGTCGTCGACGACCGCGGCGGCCCCGCGTTGGGATGGCACTGGCAGCTTCGACACCCCCTTCGATCCGGTGCCGAAGGACGTCGTCGAACTGCTCTGCCGCACCTATCGCCGCCAGGGGCTGCGGCTCGTGCCGGCGATCGACTGTCACGGGCCCCTTCTCGCCATCGAGGCCCGGCTCGCCGCCCCGCTCGACGCCACGGGATTGGTGTGTGTCGGTCGGGATGGCCGGCCGCGGCGCGGCGGATCGCCCCTCTACAACATCCTCGATCCGCGGGTCCAGGAGGCGATCGCGGAGATCGTGCTCGAACTCGCGAATCGTCTCGAGGGGCGCGAGGCCGTCGACGGGATCGCCCTGCTCCTGCCGCACGATGGCTGGTTTCATCTCCCTGGCGTGGCGTGGGGACTCGATGACACGACGTTCTCGCGTTTCACGGCCACGCATCCGGAAGCGGCGGCGGCGGTAGCGGCCGCGGGTCCCGACGCGATGCGGGCCGATGATCTGCGGTTTGCCGTTCGGGCCGCGCTCGTCGAAGGCCCCCTCCGCAACCTGTGGCTCGATTGGCGGTGTGAGGAGATCGCCTCCTTCGTCGACCGCCTTGCCGGAGAAGTCGCCGCCCGCGACTCGGCGCGGACGCTGTCGATCGTTCCCACGACGCTGTTCACCGCCGGCGATCTCGCCAGCCGCTTCCGCCCCGTCCTCGCCCAGGAACCGGCAACGGCAGACATCAGCCGCGAGATCGGGCTCGATCCGGCAAGGCTCACCGCCACCGGCAGCGTTGTCTGGGTGTCACCGCATGTCCATGTGGCGAGCGATACCATGGTCGAACGGGACGCGCTCCGGGCGATGAACCGGACATCGGGCATGGAGGCGGCGCGCGCCCAACGTCGGGCGGCGTTGGCGATCGAACAGTCGGTCGCGATCGATCTCAGGCCCGTCGTCGCCACCGGTGCCTTCGGCAGCACGGCCACCGCCGCGCCGGCCCGCGTCCATGCCGTCCGCACCGGGGTCGCCCGCGAGCGGATGCTCGCCGAGATCGTCTCGGCTGCCGACTGCGAGCGGGTCTACGATTCGGCGCTCGCCTTTCGGCAGGCCGACGATCTCGATCATCGTCTCGCCCGGATGCTCGCCGCCCTCCCCGAGAGCCGGCTGGAGACGATTCCCGATGCCCCCCGTCCCCTCGTGGCCCGGGCCGTGTCGGGGCCGGCGGGGACGGCCGTTGTCGTCACGAATCTCTCGCCGGTTCGTTGCCGTGCCCTCCTCGACACGACCGCGACCACGGCCAGGCTCTTCGACGGCGTCGACACCCGCGCGCTCTCTGCCGATCCGGCCGGGGAGATCGGCTTCGAACTCGCGCCATGGCAGACGCGGGTTGTGACTGGCGTCGGGCCGGCAACGCTCCGGGGCGCGGGGGTGGGGTTTGATGCCGGACTGGCCGAGCGGATCGAGCGCGACCTTGTCCGGCTACGGAAGCGGCGGGCCGCCCTGGAAATGCCGGCGCCGATCGAGGTTCTCGACAATCCCGGCTTCGAGTTTCCCGACCACGACGGTGGCGTACCGGGATGGGAACTCCTCGAGCCACAGCGGGGAAGTCTGCGGATCGTGCCCGGCGCTCCGGACGGCACTGGCCGTGGCGTGGCCTTCGGCTCGGAGCACGGCCTTGCCACCCTCCGCAGCAATCCCTTCGCCCCGCCCGACACCGGGCGGTTGAGCATCGCGCTGTGGCTGCGGATCGAGCCGGGCGCCCCTCAGCCGGTGTTGCGAATCGCCCTCGAGGGGCTCCACGACGACCGGGAGTATTATCGCTTTGCCGCGGTCGGCCACGGCCCAGGAGCCCGGTCCCTCGCCCCGCAATGGTCGCAGTTCGTTCTCCAGGTCGACGATCTGCCGACGCGCGGGATGGAATCGCTTCGCGTCAGGCTCGACCTCCTCGCCGGAGGGACGGTACAGGTCGACGATGTCCGGATCTTCGATCTCGCCTTCGACGAGTCGCAGCGGGTCCAGTTGTCGAAGGTCTTGGCGCTGGCCGATCACCACCTCGCGTCCGGCGATCTCGGCGCCTGCGTCCTCGATCTCGACAGTCACTGGCCGCGGTTTCTCGACACCTTCGTCACCGACGACGCCGCCGAGCGGGCGGCGCTGGCTGCCGGCCTTCGCTCCGGCCGCGGGCCGGAAATGGACGGTGGGGGGCCCGAGGCCCGCGGCACGACCGAGACCGCGGCCGATACCAAGCCGGCGGCCGATCGGACTCGGACCGGATTCCTCGATCAGGTCCGCCGCTGGTGGAAATGATGCGGGGGCGGAGCAGGGATCAGCCGGGGGGCCAGGAGAGTGGCCGGCCCGCGAGGAGATGGAGGTGGAGGTGGTCGACCGATTGGCCGCCATCCCTCCCGCAGTTGAACACGAGCCGGTAACCGTCGGTGATCCCGAGCTTCCTCGCCACCTCGGCGGCCACGAGGACGAGGTGGCCGACGAGCGACGCGTCTTCCGGACCGAGCGCGGCGACGTTGACGATGCCGCGTTTGGGGATGACGAGGAGGTGGACGGGAGCCTGCGGGTTCACGTCGTGGAACACCAGGCACCGATCATCGTCGTGGACGATCCGGGCCGGAATGCTGCCGGCGATGATTTTCGAAAAGATCGTTTCGGACACGGCATCACTCCGTCGGCATGACTCGGAAACGGCCCGGCTCAACCTGCGGCGGGCGGTTCCGTGGCCGGGGTGGCGGCGGTGGCGGCCGATTTGCGGATCCGCCGGCGCGGGGCCTTGGGGAGCGCCCACTCCTTCGTGAGGCATTCGAACACCTCGGGAGTCTCGTAGCGGATCACGTCGCTCCCCTCGGGCATCGGCCCGACGAGCGAACGGAAGACCGGCGCGCCGCGGAGTTCGAGGTCGGTGCTGCAGTCGTCGATTCCCACCTGGATGTGGGTCTTGAGGAGCGGTTCCGGCGAATCGAAGTCGCGGATCAGCAGTTCACCGTCGGCACCCCTCGTCACGATCCGCCATGTGTTCTTTGCCATTGCCGTCGTCGCTCCTTCTGCCGCGGCGGGGGGCCGCTCCTGGTGGCCCGCCGCGCTCCCCGTCGGGGAGCGGCAGAGGGCTGCCTGCGGAGTTGATCGACCATGCGGCCGGCCAGATCCACTCGCGGCGGTGGGGCCGTTGCCGTCGGCACCGGGCGCGTTGCCGGCACGATGCCTACAGGCGGACCCGAGCATCGACGGACAGCGAGGATCGACGGGGCTCAGCCGACCGACGCGCCGAGAGTCCCCGCCACGGGATCGGCAGTGCGGCGGGCGGGGCGCGGAGCCCGACCGAAATCCTGGTCGATGGCAAACTTCGCCATCCTCATCAGGCGGGAATGATCGAGGGTCGGGCAGGGGATGTGGCCAGCGATGGCCTCGGTATTGGCCCGATCGAAGGTGGGGTCGTTGCGGAAGTAGGAACGGTAGACGTCGAGTTGGGCCGAGAGATTGTCGGCAAACCACTGCTCGTCGCAGAGTTCCGGATCGTCCGGCGAGGCAGCCTTCGAATAGCGCTCCACCGCCTCCTGCACCAGCGCGCCGATGGCGACGTTCGAGACCGGCTCTGGATGGGTGACATGGAACGTCCGGCCGCGGGCCTCGGGCTTCTGGACACCGTGCGCGATCACCGCTGACACCCAGTCGACCGGGACGAAGTTCTTCTTGCTCGACGGCGCGACCCCGAGAAGCCGGAGGATGGCCGGACCACTCGTCGAGCCGAGGGCGACCTTCGTGAGGAGCGTGTGCCCGAGGCGGAGGACCGCGAACAGTCCGTGGTAGGTCGAGGTGAACCCGGTGTGCGAGTCCCCGACGATGATCGAGGGGCGATAGACCGTCACGCTCGCCGGGCCTGTCGCCGCCCGGATCATCGTCTCCGCCTCGACCTTGCTCCGTTCGTAGTCGTTGCCGAAATCCTGGCCGACGTCGAGATCGTCCTCGGCGACGGTGCCGGCCCGCAGCCCGCAGACATACGCCGTCGAGACATGGTGGAGATGCTCGATGTCGGTGGCGCGGACGACGTCGAGCATGTTCGCGGTGCCGGTGACGTTCGAGAGCCACGGTTCGGCCGCGCGGTCGCTCCCCCGGAAGCTGAGGCTCGCGGCGTTGTGGAGGACACCCGAGCAGTGCCGGGCGACCCAACCGAGATCGGCATCGGAGAGCCCACAGCGCGGTGCCGTCAGGTCGCCGGCGAGCACACGGGGACGGGGGAGGCGTTTGCCGAGTTCGATCTCCCAGTCGCTCACGATCCGCTCGATGCGGGCCTCGGGTGACTCCCGACGGCTGCGCCGGACAACGACGGCCAGGGGTTGACCGTCAAGGAGGAGATCGCGGACGAGGTACGAGCCGAGCAGCCCCGTGGCGCCCGTGACGAGCAGGTGCTGGCGATCCACCGCGGGAATGTCGATCATGGCTGGTCGGTGTTGCGACTGGAGGAACCCCCATGCGGCCCATCGCACGGTGGTAAGCCAGAGAATGTAGGAGTTTCACGGAGCCTGTCGCAATGCCCCCTCGTAAACCACCGTCCCGCGCGACAACCGAGTTGCCGAGGCCTTATCAGGGCCGGCCCGTCAGCAAGGTGAGCCGGTGGCGACGGTCGCCGGCGCGGGGGAGCTCGGGAGGGAGGCTGCGCCGTCGAGGATCGCGGTGCGGATCGCTGCGGACAGAAGGGGAGGCGCCGCTCCGCCCAGCGCGGCCGTGTCGCACTGCACCGTGACGTGGAGGCGGCCGTCGTAGATCACCAACCCGACGCCCAGTCTGGTGCCCGGTCGGATTGGCGGAACCCCCTTCACGGCGCCGATCCGCAGGTCTCCGGGAAGGTCGCAGCCCCCGTCGTGTGGCACGTTCGCCCGGAGCCTCGGCCCCACATTGCCGACGAAGCTGACAACGGCGGTGGAGAGGGGGACGGGGAGCCGCGTCAGGAGCCAGAGTCCCGGCGGAAAGCGGTCGATGATCGCCAACGTGTCGAGGAATATGCCGGCAGCGCGGTGCTCCTGGATCCAGCGGCTGGCCACGGCGAGGGAACGGATCAGGTCGACAGGCGCCCGGCATTCCTCCGCGGTCCGGTCGAGGAAGGCATAGCCCATGTCGTTGCAGGCCGGAGCCCTCGTCCCTGGGGGCTTGAGGCTCGCGGGCATCGTGATCCGGATCTGCCGGGCCGGGTGCCCGGCGTCCTCGTTCCAGGTCGCCACGGCGCGCATCACGGCCGCGACCGCAACGTCGTTGAGCGAAGCGCCGTCGGCGGCCGCGCGCTGCTTGATCGCGGCGGTCTGTTCCGGCGTCAGGCTGACGGAGACAAACGGCAGCGCCGGCCCGGCGCACCGTGGAACCGACGCCAGGGACGGGGAAGGGGGACGTGCCGGGCCGCGGGCCACCATCGCCGGAAGGAATCCGGCAAACCGGGCTGTCTCCCCGCCGAGAACGCCGGCCGTCGGCTCGGTGTTGGACTGGGGCTCCGGGAGAGGAGCGGAGGGGGCGGCGACGCTCGCGGTCGAATCGGACCGGCGCCTCACGATCCGGGCCGGGGTTCGGAACGGTGCCGGTTCGCTCCCGTGATACCGCGACCAGACGTCTCCGAAAAACTCGAGTCCGGACAGCCCGTCGCAGGCGGCGTGCTGGATCATCAGCACCACCTCCCACGCGTCACGCGCCCGTTCGATCGCCACCATCCGGACGCCGCTGGTGCGACGGATGTCGATCGATCGCCAGGGATCGTTCCGGATCCCCGGGGGGGGGGATCCGAGGGGGAAGGCCTCCAAGGCCGGGAGAACGTCGGGGGCTCGCCAGGTCGGGCGCCACCAAGCGTCGCGGACTCGACTGCAGAGGAGCGGATGGCGTCCGGCCGCTCCCTCGAGAGCCCCCCGGAGGCGGTGGAGATCGAGCGGCCCCTCGACCTCGCAGAGGAGGAAAAAACACATCGGAAACCCCGGACGCTGATCCCGCAGGAGGAGTTGCTCGAAGGGGGTGAGCGCGCGGAGCGTCGACATGGAGGAGCGGGATGGAGGCTTGCGGGCTCGTCGGAGGGAAGGGCGGCCGCCGCCTCCCGGGCGATTCACTCTATCCACGGTCTGGACGCGGCGGAATGGCCCTGAAAGCGCCGGGTGCGGGAGAGGTTTGACGGGTTTTCTTGACAGTCATTGACCTCAATCCATACTGCTTTTCCCGCGTTCATTCCTGCCCTTCGCCCCATTCCGCCACTCGCCCGCCCTCTGACAGGGGGCTGTTGACCGAGATGGGGAGTCCGTCGGCGCCGGTTTTTCGCGGTGAGAAATGTTGGTGAAAGGATGTGCCTCCGTGGCCGTGATGGGCGGTTTTCCGCCCGACCGGCCGGCTGGATACCCGAGCAATCGGGGATCCCGGGCGGGGGCCGGTGTTGATCCCACGGACGGGTTGTTGGCCGACGAACATCCCGCCCGCACGGACCTGATCGACCCCTTCTGACCTTCACCCCGAACGCACCACGCGCTCCGGTTCTGCTGCCCCATCCGAGGGGGGCAGGCCGTTGACGATGCCCCTCCAGGACGAGGACCGAGCTTTGCACGATTCATTGGCGATTGTCGGCATGGCCTGCAGGCTTCCAGGAGCCGACGGACTCGAGGCCTTCTGGGACCTCGTGGTGCACGGCCGCACCGCCTGGGGCCGGCTGCCTGACTCCCGCCTTCCCCGTGACCTCTACTTCGATGCCGAGAAGAGCAAGGTCGGCAAAAGCTACTCCGATCTGGGGGCGATCGTGAGCGAGCGTCCGGCCGACCCGGCCGTCTGTCCGATCCGTGCGGACATGCTCGATCGCTATGACGTCGCCCACCACATCTTCCTCGAGGTGGCGTCGCTGGCCTGCCGAGATGCCGGCCTCGATCCCTTCGCCATGCCCCGCGGGCCGCGCACCGGCGTCTACGTCGGTCACACCGGCGGGAGCACCCGGATCGGCGACTATGTGTATTCCACCGGGATCGACGGCACCACCGCCTGGCTCGGCGACGTCGAAGCCGCCCGCGAACTCCTCGGCGCCGGGGCGGACTCCGTCGCCGCCGAGGTCACCGCCGCGGTCCGCCGCGACCACCCAGGCCGCCGTCCGGGGGAGAAACTCGATCTCGGCGCCCTCGGCGCCGCCAAGATCGTCCGCGAAGCGCTCCGCCTCGACGGCCCGTACCTCGTCGTCGACGCCGCCTGTGCCTCGTCGCTCCAGGCCCTCGCGATCGCTGCCCGCGCGCTCCAGCAGGGGGGAATCGATCAGGCGATCGTCGGCGGAGCCTCCTACTGCAAGTCGGACAGCCTCGTCCTCTTCTCGGCAGCGCAGTCGGTGAGCAATTCCGGCTCCTGTCCGTTCGGCCGCGATGCCGACGGCCTGGTGACCGCCGAGGGCTACGTGGCGCTGGTCGTCAAGAAGCTCTCCAAGGCGATCGCCGACGGCGATCGGATCCGGGCGGTCATCCGCGGCATCGGCGTGGCCAGTGACGGCAAGGGGAAGAGCCTCTGGGCGCCGCGTCAGGAGGGGCAGAAACTCGCCGTCGAGCGGGCCTACCCCGACAAGAGCGAGATCGGCCGCCTCGACTATATCGAAGCCCACGCCACGAGCACCCAGGTCGGCGATGCGACCGAGCTCGGCGCGCTGTCGGCTCTCGTCTCGGCAAACGTTCCGGCCGGGCGGAAGATCCCGATTGGCAGCGTGAAGGCGAACATCGGCCACACGCTCGAAACGGCCGGCATGGCGAGCCTGGTCAAGGTCGTGCTCGCCATGGAGCATGGCCTCATTCCCCCCGGCTCGACCTGCAGCGAATACAACGAGGACTTCGACTGGGAGCGGGGCCCGTTCGTCGTGCCCAGCAAGTCGATCCCGTGGCCGAAGCGGGCCGACGGCGAAGCCCGCCGGGCAGCGGTGAACGCCTTCGGTATCGGGGGGCTCAACGTCCATCTGGCCCTCGCCGAGCATCTTCCCGGCCGCCCTGCAGCCACGCTGCCGCCGGCGACGCCGAAGGAAAGTTCCGACGACGAAGCGGTGGCGATCGTCGGCATCGGGAGCGTGCTCCCCGGCGCCCTGAACGTCGACGCCTTCCGGTCGCTCGTCCGCCAGGGACAGACGGCGATCGGCCCAGTGCCGGCGTCGCGCTTCGACGTGGCCCGGGCCCTCGATCCGAGCGCTCCCCGCACCTGGCACACCGTGGCCGGAGTGGGGGGATTCGTCGAGGGATTTGTCTACGACTGGCGCCGGCACAAGGTGCCGCCGAAGCAGATCGCCGCGGCCAATCCGCTCCAATTCATGCTCCTCGAGGCGGCCGATGCCGCGATCGCCGAAGTTGGCGGAGTGGCATCGCTCGACCGCGTCCGCACCGGTGTCGTCGTGGGGACGATGTTCGGTGGCGAGTTCTCCAACGATCTCCAGATGGGGCTCCGCCTGCCGGAAACATCGCGCCACCTCCGCGCCGCTCTCGGTCGCCGGGGAATCGCGCCGCGCGACATCGAGCGGATCGTCGAGGGCTACGGAAAGAAGCTCCTCGAGAAGATGCCGGCGCTGGTCGACGAGACGGGGAGCTTCACGAGCTCCACGCTCGCCAGCCGGCTGACGAAGTCGTTCGATCTCATGGGCGGGGCGCTCGCGCTCGACTCCGGGGATTGCTCCGGCGTCTCGGCGCTCTCGGCTGCCGTCGACCTCCTCCGCGAGCGCGACTGCGACGCGGTGCTCTGCGCTGCCGGCCAGCGCTACCTCGACCTCATGGCCTACGAGGGCTTCTCGCTCCAGGGCGTTCTTGCCGATGGCCCCAATTCCGCCTTTGACGCTGCCGGTAGCGGTCGGGTTCCCGGCGAGGGGGCGGTGGTCCTGGTGCTCAAGCGCCTCACCGACGCCCGCGCTGCGGGGAACCGCATCCACGGGGTGATTCGGGGCGTATCGGTGGGGGCGGGGGCTACGGTAGCCCAGGCTGCGGCCCGCGCGGTGCGCGAGGCACGCCTCCAGGCGGGAATCGTGCCGGGGGCCGTCCGGGCCCTCGAGATCGCCGGCTCGGGGACGCGCGACATCGACGAACCCGAGCTCCGCGCGCTGGCCAACGAATACGGCATCGAGCCGGTGGCAGGGGCGATCGAGGGGCTCGTCGGTCATCTCGGGGCGGCGGCTGCCGCGGCGGGGATGATCAAGCTCGCCGATGTTCTCGAATCGGGGCAAATGCCGCCGACCGTGGCTGCCGGATCTGCCGAGCCGGGAATGCCAGTGGCCTCGTCGGGGCCGATGGCCGTGCCGACGATCGATTCCAGTGGCTATCGGGCTGGCGCGATCACCGTCGTCAACGAAACCCAGGTTGGCCATGTCGTCATGGACAACGGACGCCCGGTGCCGGCGGCGGCGCGCGAGCAGGCTGCCAGCGCGCCGGCTTCGATCGCCACCCCCGCACCGGCCCGAGTCCGTGGCGATACGCCGCCGGCAGGGCGCCCGCTCGTCGCGGCCCTCTTCCCGGGGCAGGGCTCGCAGTACACCGACATGTTCCGCGGGCTCCTCGCGGAGTCGACAGCGGCCCGACAGGCAGCCGAACGTCTCGACGCCCAGGCCAGGTCGGCGGGCTTCGAGACGCTCGCTGGGGTCGCGTGGCAGTCCGACAATTCCATGGGCACGGCGGTGTGGGACACCCAGTGGGGCATGTATCTGGGTGACCTGCTCGCCTGGACCGTGCTCGAGGGGATGGGATTCAGCCCCGACATGATCGCCAGCCACAGCTTCGGAGAGTTTCCGTCGCTCGTCGCCGCCGGCGCCTGGAGCTTCGCCGAGGGCGCGCGGGCAACGAAGGCCCGGGCTGCGGCCGTCGAGGAGTTCGGTCCGAAGCAGGGGGCGATGCTCTCCGTGATCGCCCGTCGCGAGGAGGTCGCCGCGGCGATCGAACCGTTCGCCGGACAGGTGTGGGTGTGTGCCGAAAACGCGCCCGAGCAGTCGGTGATTGGCGGCCATGCCCGCGCCGTCGATGCGGTCGAGGTGCTCCTCGAGGGGCGGCGCATCCGCTCGAAGCGTCTGGCCGTGCCCAGCCCGTTCCACACGCCGCTCCTTGCCGACGCGGCTTCGAAGCTCGCCGAGGCGATCGACGGAATGGCGATCGTTGCCCCGTCGCGCCGCGTCTACAGCAGCACGACGGCGGCCCCGATGGCCACGGTCGTCGACGTTCGTGACAGCCTTGTTCGCCAGATGACGCAGACGGTGCGCTGGGTCGACGTCGTCGAGAAATTGTGGGCGGAGGGAGTGCGAACGTTCGTCGAGGTCGGGCCATCGGGGGTGCTCACCGGTTTGACGCGACGCGTCCTCGAGGGCCGCGACGGCGCGACCTTCATCCAATTCGACCAGCGCGGCCGCGACGTCGCCGGCCACCTCGCCAAGGTTCGCGATCAGCTCCACGCCGTCGGCGCGATCGGGGTGCCCGTGGCGACCCCGGCCCCGGTCACCGTGGCCCGGCCCGCGCCGCGGCCGACGACCGTGCTCTCGTTCGATGCCACCGCCCGGCGGCGCGCGAGGAACCGGGCTGGCGGCGGGCCCGTCCGCCCGGCTGCAACGTCCTCCAAGCCCACGCCTCCGGCGCCGACCTCCCCGAAGGCCCAGCCGATCGCGAATGGTCATCCGGCCGCTGTTACGGCCCAGGCCGTCGCGATTCCTGCCGTCGCGGTGCACTCGGTGAGTGTGACGCCGGTGCCCGTACCGTCCGTTTCCATGGCCACGGTGGTCAACCGTCTGGCTCCCACGCCCGCCGCTCAGCCCTCGGCTCCCCGAGCCGGAGCGGCGATAGAGCTGGAAAGCTTCCTCGTCGACTTCGTCGTCGATCAGACGGGCTATCCGAAGGAGATCGTGGAGCTCGATGCCGACCTCGAAGGGGATCTCGGGATCGACAGCATCCGCAAGGCGCAACTCTTCGGCGAGATCGGCCAGCGCTTTGGCCTCTCGGCTGACGCGAGCGTCTCGCTCGACGACTTCCGCACCCTCCGCCATCTCCTCGACTACATGCTGCCGCGCGTCGGCGGCAAGGCGGATTCCGCGGCGACTCCGAGCCGGTCGGCTCACGCGGCCACCAATGGGTCGTCGCGGAGCAACTCCTCCTCCAACGGCCATGGCTCCAACGGCCATGGTTCCAACGGCCATGGTTCCAACGGTCACTCAGCCAACGGCCATGCGGCGTTCGGCCACGAGGGGAATGGCCATGCCTCCAACGGGCATGCCTCCAACGGGCATGCCAGGGCGGTCAGCGCCACGGCGGTGATCGAGGCCCCGGCCGTCGGCAGCGACACGGCCGTCGAGTTGGAAAGCTTCCTCGTCGATTTCGTCGTCGAGCAGACGGGATACCCGAAGGAGATCGTGGAGCTCGATGCCGACCTCGAAGGGGATCTCGGGATCGACAGCATCCGCAAGGCGCAGCTCTTCGGTGAGATCGGCCAGCGCTATGGCCTCTCGGCTGACGCGAGCGTGTCGCTCGACGACTTCCGCACCCTCCGCCATCTCCTCGACTACATGCTGCCGCGCGTCGGTGGCAAGGCTTCGCCTTCGTCGGCTTCTGGCGTGGCTGTCGCTCCGT
>CANGGT010000119.1 GCA_947453375.1 Planctomycetaceae bacterium | reverse complement strand
TGCCCCAGGAGGACTACTTCCGCATCAAGGCTGTCTTCGACGGCGTCAAGCACGGCGAGCGGCCGATCACCGCGCCGGCCGAGATCGCCGCCCGCGAGCAAAAGGCAGCCGCCCGCGCCGAGGCGATCGCCGCCGAGCGGTCGACCATTTCCGCCCTCGAACGGGAAGGGGCACGGCGAGCGGCAGAACGCTCTCCGGAACGCACCGCAGCCCCCCCCGGCCCCGCGCCACTGTTCCGTTGGACCTTCCGGGACGGCGCGGAGCCTGCCGGCGGCAAGCTTCACGGGGGGGCCGAGATCGTCGAGGGAAGGCTCCGGCTCCGCAGGGAAACGCAGTCGTACTTCGAAAGTGATCCGCTCCCCGAGACGATCCGGGAGAAGACCCTCGAAGCTTGGGTCGTGCTCGCCGATCCCGACCAGGGGGGCGGGGCGGCGATCTCGATCGAAAGCACCCCCGACCGGGATTTCGACGCGATCGTGTTCGGCGAGCGGCAGCCTCGGAAATGGATCGCCGGCAGCGGCGGCTTCGCCCGGACGCACGACCTCGAGGCCCCGCAGGAGTCGGTGCCGGCCGGGCAGCCGGTCCACATGGCGGCCGTCTACCGGGCCGACAACAGCATCACGCTCTACCGCAACGGCGAGCGCTACGCCCCCTCCTATGTCCCTGCAGCGGCGCTTCGCACGTTTGAGAAGGGGGCGGCGACGGTCCTCCTCGGCCTCCGGCACCATGGCGCCGGCAACGGCTTTCTCGATGGCGAGATTCTCCAGGCCGGCCTCCATGCCAGGGCCCTCGACGACGCCGAAGTGGCCGCCGCGTTCCGGGCGGGGGGCTTCGCGTTTTCGCGGGCCGAGATCCTCGCCTGCCTCGACGATGCCGAGCGGGCCACCCACGCCCGGGCGACGGCGCGGATCGACGCACTGAAGCAGGAGGCCGAGGCCCCCTCCGCCTCCACCGAGATGTCGTATGTCGGCGTCCGTGTCGAGCCCCCGCCGACGGCGCTGCTCCACCGGGGGAGCGTCACATCCCCCGGTCCGATCATGACGCCGGCCGGGCTCTCGGCCATCACCGCGGTCGATGCCGATCTGGGGCTCGCACCGGAGGCCCCCGAGGCGGAGCGGCGGAAGCGGTTCGCCGCCTGGATCGCCGCTCCGGCCAATCCCCTCCCCGCCCGCGTCATCGCCAACCGCGTTTGGCAGTACCACTTCGGCCGGGGGCTCGTGGCGACGCCGAGCGACTTCGGGCTCAACGGCGGCCGGCCGAGCCACCCGGAGCTTCTCGACTGGCTGGCAGGCGAGCTCGTGCGTTCGGGATGGCGGCTCAAGGCCCTCCACCGCGCCATCCTGCTCTCCTCGACCTACCGACAAGCCTCGACCCACGACGAGAAGGGGGCGGCGATCGATGCCGACTCGATCCTCCTGTGGCGCTATCCACCGCGCCGGCTCGAGGCCGAGGCGGTGCGCGATGCGATGCTCGCCGTGAGTGGGGAGCTCAATCCGGCGATGGGTGGCCCGAGCTTCCGCCCCTTCACGACGACGAGCTTCAACGCCACCTTCTATCACCCGATCGACCGTGACGATCCCGAGTTCAACCGCCGCACCGTCTACCGGATGAATGTCAACTCGGGAAAGGAGCCGCTCCTCGACGCCTTCGACTGCCCGAGTCCCGCCGTGAAGACGCCGACGCGCGGCGAGACGATCACGCCGCTCCAGGCGCTGTCGCTCATGAACAACAGCTTCGTCCAGCGGCAGGCCGACCGGCTCGCCGAGCATGCACTCGAGGCCGCGGGGGGCGACCTGCCCGCCGCGATCGATCGCGCCTACGAGCGGGCCCTGGGGCGGCGGGCGACCGACGCAGAACGGCAACGGGCCGTCGCCGCGGCCCAGGCCCGCGGCTTGGGAAGTGTCTGCTGGGCCCTCCTCAATTCCAGCGAGTTTCTCTATGTCCAGTGAAGGGTCCAGTGAAGGGTCCAGTGAAGCGTCCACGGAAGCGATCCTGGCATCGGGAGAGCGCTTGGCACCGACGCCGCTCGTTCCCCGCCGCCACTTCCTCTCCAGCTCCAGCGGCAGCCTGGCGAGTGTCGCGCTCTCCTGGCTGATGGCCCGGGAGTCGTCGGGCGAGCAGCCGGCCGGTGCGGGCTCCGGCCTCCACTTCCCGGCCAAGGCGAAGCGCGTCGTGCAGATCTTCTGCAGCGGCGGCGTCAGCCACCTCGAGACGTTCGATCCCAAGCCCGAGCTCGAGCGGTTGGACGGCAAGTCGCTCGAGGGGAAGGGGGAGAATCTCGGCTTTTTCGGCCAGCCCGGGATGCTCATGAAGAGCGTCTACCCGTTCGCCCGGCACGGGGAGAGTGGCTCGTCGGTCAGCAGCCTCCTGCCGCACCTTGCCAGTTGCGCCGACGATCTCTGCTTCATTCACTCGATGGTCGCCAAGAGCAACAACCACACGCCCGCGACCTTCCAGATGAACAGCGGCTTCACGCTCAACGGATTCCCCTGCATGGGGGCCTGGCTGAGCTACGGCCTCGGAACGATCAACGAAGATCTCCCGGCGTTCGTCGTCCTCCCCGATCCCCGTGGCCAGCCGGCCGGCGGATCGATCAACTGGACCAGCGGTTTCCTCCCCGCCAACCATCAGGGTGTCGCCTTCCGCACCGACGGCGGCGATCCGATCGCCGACCTCCGCACCCCGACGAGCCTCTCCCCGGCCGACCGTGTCGCCAATCTCCGGCTCCTCGGGGACATGAACAGCGACTTCGCCCGGCTCCACCCCGGCGACACCGACTTCGCAGCGCGGCTGCGGTCGTACGAGCTTGCGGCGAGGATGCAGGTGAGCATCCCCGAGGCGACCAGTTTCGATGACGAGCCGGCGGCCGTTCGGGAGCTGTATGGCATCGACGATCCGACGAACAAGGGTTTTTCCCGCAATTGCCTCATGGCCCGCCGCCTCCTCGAACGGGGCGTGCGGTTCGTCCAGCTCTTCAACGGCGGCTCATTCGGCAGCCCGCGGATCAACTGGGACGGCCACGAGAACATGAAGGACAACCACGACACGCAGGCCGCCACGATGGATCGCCCCGTCGCGGCGCTCATCAAGGATCTCAAAGACCGCGGCATGCTCGACGACACGCTCGTCGTCTGGTCGACGGAGTTCGGCCGCAGTCCGGTGACGCAAGGGATCGGCGCGACCGGCCGCGACCACCACCCCAAGGCCTTCACCTGCTTTCTCGCTGGGGCGGGCGTCAAGGCGGGCCACCATCACGGCGCGACCGACGACGTCGGCTACGGCGTCGTGGAGGACGAGGTGACGATCCCCGACTTCCACGCCACGATCCTCCACCTTCTCGGCATCGACCACGAAAAGCTCACCTACTACCACAACGGCGTCAATCGTCGTCTCACCGACGTCCACGGGCATGTCATCCGTGGGATCCTCTCCTGACCGCGGAGAAGTCACCCGGAAATCTCCTCTCCGAAGAGTACCGTCCGAAGGTAAACTGGGAGCCGGGAGGCGAGTCATGGTTCTGCCGTTGTCGGTCCGCTACTGGTTCGCAATTGTCGCCGGCATGCTGCTCGGCGTACGGCCGTCGCTCGCCTCCGCCGCCGAGGATCGCCATGACGCTGCCCGGGCGCTCCTCGTGGCCCGCTGTGTCGAATGCCATGGCGAAGACGCGCAGGAAGGGGGCTTGAGGCTCGATTCGCGCGGGGGAATCCTTCGCGGCGGCGAATACGGCCCTGTCGCCATCGCCGGAAACGGCAGCGAAGGGGAACTCCTCGACCGGATCCGCACCGCCGACGCCGACGAACGGATGCCCCCGACAGGGTCCCCACTCACGGCCGACGAGATCGCGAGCCTCGCTGCCTGGCTGTCCGACGGCCTCCCCTGGCCCGGTGCCGAAGGGGATGTCGACCGCGACCCGCGCCTCGACCACTGGGCCTGGCAGCCGATCCGCCGCCCCGAGATCCCAAAGCCCGTGGAGGCTTTTCAATCCCTTCCTGGCGTCGAACCCGACCGCAACCCGATCGACGCCTTCGTGCGGGCCAAGCTCGCCGCCGAGGGGATGCGTCCCACGGCGGTGGCCGACCGACGGACGCTCATCCGCCGGCTCTCCTTCGATCTCCTCGGCCTCCCGCCAACACCTGAAGAGATCGATGCGTTCGTCGCCGACGCCGACCCGGCGGCGTACGAGAATCTCGTCGAGCGGATGCTCGCCTCGCCCCGCTACGGCGAGCGCTGGGCCCGGCACTGGCTCGATGTCGTCCACTACGGCGACACGCACGGCTACGACAAGGACAAGCAACGTCCCAACGCCTGGCCTTACCGCGACTGGGTGATCGGCGCCTTCAACGCCGATCTTCCCTGGGCCCGGTTCGTCGCCGACCAGATCGCCGGCGACGTCCTCCGCCCCGATGATTCAGGCGCCCTCGAGGCGACCGGCATGCTCGCAGCCGGCCCGTGGGATTTCATCGGCCACGTCGAGGTGCCGGAGACGAAGACCGACGGCAAGATCGCCCGCCATCTCGACCGCGACGACATGGTCGCCAACACGATCGGCACCTTCGCGAGCGTCACGATCCAGTGCGCTCAGTGCCACGCCCACAAGTTCGACCCTGTCTCCCAGGAAGATTACTACTCCCTCCAGGCCGTGTTCGCCGCCCTTGATCGCACCGAGCGGACCTATTCCCCCGATCCCGCCGTGATGCGGGCTCATACCGCACTCGACGCCCGCCGCAGCGAACTTGACGCCCGCAAGAAAGACCTCGAGGCCCGACGGGCCGAGGCTGCCGGCCCCCGCCTCGCCGAGATCGACAAGGCCCTCGCCGCCCCCGGCGGCGGCAATGCCACCCCTGCCTTCGGCTGGCATTCGGAGATCGTCGCCGACAGCGGCCCGACGGCGGCCGACACGGAGAAATGGGTGCAGGTCGATCTCGGCCGCGAGGTCACCCTCGCCCGTCTGGTCCTCCATCCCTGCCACGATGATTTCAATGCCATCGGCGCCGGCTTCGGATTCCCCCGTCGTTTCCGGATCGAGGGCTCGAGCGACCCGACGTTCGCGACCAACGTCGTGCGCCTCGCCGACTCCGGTGCCGACGATCTCCCCAGTCCTGGCACGACGCCGCAAGCCTTCACGGTCGATCAAGCGGCAACCGGGGCGGTCCGTCATGTCCGCGTCACCGCGACGCGACTTGCCCCGCGGCAGAACGACTTCATCGCCGCGATCGCCGAGCTCGACATCTTCGACGTCGACGGCACGAACGTCGCCCGTGGCGCTGCCGTCACGGCCCTCGATTCGATCGAGGCGCCGCCGCGCTGGCAGCGGGCGAATCTCGTCGACGGGGAGTTTCCTGCGCCCGGCGCCGACGTGCTCGCCCTCCGTCGGGAACGAGAAGAACTGCTCGCGAACGTGCCGGCCGAAGTGACCGACGGCCTTCGGACGGTCGAGGAGGCCCTTGCCGGCGTCGCCCGCGAGCGCGAGCCCCTGCCGCCGCTGCGGCCGCTCTACACGGTGACCGCGACGCAGCGCGGCGGAATCCCGCGGCCGATCCACCTCCTCGCCCGGGGCAATGTCAGTGCGCCGGGCCGCGAGGTCGGCCCCGGAGCGCTTTCGGCGCTCGCGATGCTTCCGGCCCGGTTCGAGCTTCCCCCCGACGCCCCGGAAGGGGCCCGCCGCAAGGCTCTCGCGGAATGGCTCGTCTCCCCCGACAACCCGCTCACCTGGCGGAGCGCCGTCAACCGCGCCTGGCTCCACCATTTCGGCCGCGGGATCGTCGACACGCCGAGCGATTTCGGCCGGATGGGCTCACCGCCGAGCCACCCTACCCTTCTCGACTGGCTGGCGGCCGAGTTCCGCGACCGGGGGGGCTCACTCAAGAATCTTCATCGGCTCATCGTCGGCAGTGCCACCTAGCGCCAGCGGGCCGATGACGACCCGACAAGAGCCGCCGTCGATGCCGGCAACGCGTTGCTCTGGCGGCAGAACCGTCGGAGACTCGAGGCCGAGGCGATCCGCGACGCGGTCCTCGCTACCGCCGGCACGCTCGACCCAACGGCTGGCGGCCCGGGCTGGCAGGACTTCCGCATCGAACACCCGGAACACTCTCCCCACTACCGCTACGACCTTGCCGACCCGGCCGACCGCTCCACCTGGCGGCGGAGCATCTACCGCTTCATCGTCCGCAGCCAGACGCAGCCGTTCATGACGAGCCTCGACTGCGCCGATCCTTCGATGCGGGTGGAGAAGCGCAACGAGAGCCTCTCGGCGATCCAGGCTCTCGCCCTGCTCAACAACGGATTCATGACGACGCAGGCTCTCGAGTTTGCCGGAAGGGTGGCCCGCGAGGCGGGGGATGATCCCCGAGCGCAGGTCGATCGGGCCTTGCGCCTCGCCTTCGGCCGGGCTCCGACGGACGAGGAATCGACGGTGCTCCTCGAACTCGTCGGCTCCCACGGCCTTCCGGCCGTCTGCCGGACGCTCGTCAATCTCAACGAGTTCACGTTCATCGACTGATGCGACGATTCGACGGCCCGTTTCGGCGGGCAGCCCCCGGAGGCCCCATGACATCCCCCCCCCACCACGGCTCGGCCTTCCCGCACCGCGACGGCTCGCCCCTCTCGCGGCGCGGTTGGCTCTCCACCGCCGCCGGTGGCCTCGGAGGGATGGCCCTGTCGTCGCTCCTCGCTGGCGAAACTTCCACGGCGGGAGCCGCGCACCCGGCCCTCGTTTTCCCGGTCAAGGCGAAGCGGGTCGTGCAGCTGTTCATGGCCGGCGCCGCAAGCCACATCGACCTCTGGGACCACAAGCCTGAGCTCGTCAAGCGGCACGGCGAGGAGAGCGATTTCGGCGAGCCGGTCGAGGCCTTCCAAAACGGCCTCGGGCCGTGGCTCAAGCCGGTGTGGGACTTCAAGGCCCATGGCGAGTGCGGCAAGATGCTCTCCGATGCCGTCGCTCCACTCGGCGAGGTCGTCGATCGGATGGCCTTCCTCCACAACATGGTGAGCACGTCGGGGGTCCACTCCGCAGCCACGCTCCTGCAGTCGACCGGATTCGTTCTCCCCGGCTTTCCCGGTGCCGGCTGCTGGGTCGGCTACGCCCTCGGCTCGCTCAACGACAACCTCCCCACGTTCGTCGTCCTCCCCGACCACCGGGGCTACGGTTCCAACGGCGTGAAGAATTGGGATGCCGGCTTCCTCCCGGCCCAATACAGCGGCACGGTCGTCCAGCCCGGTGCTGCCGAGCCGATCGCCGATCTCCATCCCCACGCGTCGGCCAAGTGGCTCACCGCCGACTCCGACACCGCCACCAGGCGCGCGCTTGCGCGGCTCAACCGGGCCCACCTCGACGGCCGAGAAGGCGACGGGCGTCTCGAGGCCCGGATCCGCACGTATGAACTCGCGGCACGGATGCAGCTGGCGGCCCCTGAAGCGCTGTCACTGGCCGAGGAGCCGGAGCATGTCCTGCGGATGTACGGCGTGGAGCCGGGCAAGACCGACTGGCCGACCGAGATCAACGCCCCGGAGGAGACCCACCACTTCGGCCTCAAGTGCCTCACCGCCCGCCGCCTCCTCGAGCGCGGCGTCCGTTTCGTGCAGGTGTGGAGTGGCAACGACAACGGTTTCCCGCGGCGCAACTGGGATTCCCACGAGGACGTCGAGCGCGATCACGGCCCGCTGGCCCGCGGCATGGCCCACGGCGCCGCCGCCCTCATCAAGGATCTCGACCAGCGTGGCATGCTCGACGACACGCTCGTTCTCTGGACGACCGAGTTCGGACGGATGCCGAGTTCCCAGGCGGGACGGGGCCGCGATCACAATCCCTTCGTATTCACCAACTGGCTCTGCGGCGCGGGAATCCGCGGCGGAACGACGCACGGCGAGAGCGACCAATGGGGCTACAAGCCGCTCGACCGGTCAAACCCCACGACCGTTCACGACGTCCACGCCACCGTGCTGCGGCTCCTCGGCCTCGAGCACACGAAGCTCACCTGGCGACACAACGGCGTTGACCGCCGTCTCACCGATGTCCACGGCCACATCCTCACGCCGATCTTGTCGTGAGGCGCAGAGAGCCGGCCAGGCTCACTTCGCCGGCGTCGATTCGGGCTTGCTGTGGCCACGCGACTGGGCGAAGAGCCAATCCCACAGCGCCGGATCGGCGTAGGTCTCGGTCCAGGAATCGTGCCCGGCCTCGGGGTAGACCGTGAACTTCGGATCGCCCCCCTTCTCCTTGATCGCGTCGACGATTTGCTGCGAAGCGGCGAGCGGGACGACGAAGTCCTTCGCGCCGTGGAAGGCCCAGATGGGGATGCCGACGAGCTTGTCAGCCTCGGAGGGATTCCCTCCGCCGCAGATCGGCACGATCGCCGCGAAGCGATCGGGCCTCGCGGCGGCCAGCGCCCAGGTGCCAAAGCCCCCCATCGACAGCCCCGTCAGCCAGATCCGCTCCTCGTCCACCCGATATTCCCGGCAGATCTCGTCCACGAGCGCCGCGAGCACGTCAGGATTCCAGCCACGGCCGGGGCTCTGCGGCGAGACGACGATGCAAGGGAAGGCGCGATCGCCGGCGGCGATCAGCTTCGGCGGCCCATGGGCCTTGACCTTCTCGAGATCATCCCCCGACTCTCCGGCTCCATGAAGGAAGACCAGGAGCGGCCAGCGTCCTGCCTTCGTCTCCTCGTCGCCGTAACCGTCAGGAAGGGCGAGAAGATACTTGAGCCGGGCCGTGACCGTGATCTCCTTCTCGAAGATCTTCTCTTCCTGCACCGTCCCGGCCGAACCGGGCTCAGCACCACGACTCATCGACGGCATGAACGCCATCACCGCAAGGAAAAGAATGGTCGCTCGCCCCATCGATCAGCCCCTGTCGGTAAGAAACGTGTCGTGAATCATCACTGGATCGCGGGGGCCGGAGCCGGAGCCTCGGCCGGCTTGGCGGCCGGCGGAACGATCTTGGCGAGGCTGTCGATGCCGCCGGAGAGGGCCGCAAGGTAATCGGCGACGACATTCATCGCCTCCTCGAAGTAGTAGTCGCGCTTCACGATCGGCCGCTGCGGATCGGTCTGCTCCTCGAGTTTCTTCTCCTCGTCGTCGGCGGCCTTTCCTTCGTTCCACTGCTTCGCGAACTCATCCTCCCGGAGCGAGACGGTCTTCTCGCTCTTGCGCCGCTTGTACTGCTCGATGTCGCGGGCAACCTTGTCGAAGTCGCCACTGGCCGCCACGCGCTGGCCGGAACGGTCGCGGAGCGTGGAGAGGATGGCCGGCGGGACGCGCCCACTCGGCTGGAAGTTGGCGGGGGGCACCTTGTCGAACTCGATGGCATGGTCGAGATCCCCCTCACCGACGGGAAGGTGGGTGGTGATACTCGGCAATTCGACGTCGCTTTTCACCCCCTCGAGCTGCGTGGAGAGCCCGCCGGGGCGGTAGAACTGCTGCATCGTGATCTTGATCGCGCCGAGCGAGGGGGCGTTGGGGAGCCGCTGGAAGAGCTGCCGACCGAGGTCGATGAGGCTCTGCACCGTCCCCTTGCCGTGTGTGGCATTGTCACCGATGACGAGCCCCCGGCCGTAGTCCTGGATCGCCCCGGCGACGATCTCGCTGGCGCTGGCACTGAACTTGTTGGTGAGGACGACGAGCGGCCCGTCCCACGACACTCCGGCGTCGACGTCGTCGTACTGCTGGACCCGCTTCTCGGCATCCTTGACCTGCACGACCGGCCCCTTGTCGATGAACAGGCCCGTCAGCGAGATCGCCTCGGGGAGCGAGCCACCGCCGTTGTTGCGGAGGTCGAGGCAGATGCAATCGACCCCCTTCGTGCGGAAGTCGTCGATCAGCCGCTTCGTGTCGCGGGTGCTGCTCTTGTAGTCGGCCTGACCCTGCCGGGCGCCGGCCATGTCCATGTAGAAGCTCGGCAGATTGATGTAGCCGATCCGCCACGGGGTGCCATCGGGCTTGCGGCCGGTCTCGATGAGCTCGCCGCGGGCCTCGCTGTCCTTGAGCTCGATCTTCGCCCGGGTGATGTCGTATTCCTTCGGCGCCGTCTGGCCGACCGGGATGACCTTGAGGCGGACGATCGTCCCCCGCTTGCCGCGGATGAGCTTCACGACCTCGTTGAGGTTCATGTCAACGACGTCGACGATGTCCCCCTCCGTTCCCTGCCCGACGCCGATGACGCGGTCTTTCTTCGTCAGCCGGCCGTCCCGGTCGGCAGCGCCGCCGGGAACGATCTCAGCCACGGTCGTGTAACCGTCCTCGCTCTTCAGCGAGGCACCGATGCCGTCGAGTTGGAGCCGCATCCCGATCTCGAAGTTCTCGAGGGTGCCGGGGGACATGAAGCTCGTGTGCGGGTCGAGGGAGCTGGTGAGGCTCGTGAGATACGACTCGAGGAGCTCGTCGGCCGTCATCTGGTGCATCCGCTTGGCGAAGCTGCGGTAGCGGCGCGTGAGCTTGTCCTTGGCCTCCTCAGGGGGCGTCTTCTCCATCTTCTGGATGAGGAGGTCGTACTTGATCCGTTTCCGCCAGTTGTCGACGGCCTCGGCCTCGCTCTGGGCCCACTTCGTTTCGTCGCGGTCGACGATGATCGACTCGTCCTGCGTGAAATCGAGCGGCTCGGAGAGAAACTTCTCGACCAACGGCACGCGCGAATCGACCCGCTCGAGAAACCGTTTGAAGACCTCGTAGGCGAAAGAGACGTCTCCCCGCTTGACGAGGTCGTCGAGCATCTCCCGCTTTTGTACGAAGCCGTCGACGTCGCTCTGGAGAAAATAGATCTTCATCGGGTCGAGGGCCTCGAGGAAGATCCCGAACCAGCGGCGGGCGATCTCGTCGTCGATCGGGTGGTGGGTGAAGTGCTCGCGCTCGATGTAGCTCTTCACCGCCAGCGTGATCTGGCGGTCGTTCGGCCCGGGCTTGGAGGCCGCGGCGGGGGCGGCGGCCGGAGCCGGGTCTTGGGCGAGCAGCCGCCCGGCGGGAAGGAAAGCCAACGCGACGAGCAGCCACCGGCCGAGGACTGCTGGGAAAGCCAACCTCCCGGGGCGAGCCTCTGCCGTCCGTCCATTCCGCCGACCTTCGGACGCATCGATGACCGTCGTGTCCACGCCTGGCTCCTTCACTTCGCGTTTCCTTTGACCCGGTCACGCATTGTGACAGGTTCCTCCCTCCCTGACGAGGTAAAAATCATCCCGCCACGCTCCTGCGGGCACCGCAATCGCCGATGGAAAAGTCATCCCTCGACTTTTCCCAAGGTTTCGAGCGCTCTGGCCACCACGGCCCGCGCCACCTCCGGCTCGGCCCCGAGACGGGGGACGACAATCCACTCGATCGCCGGATGGCGCGCTCGGGCCCGGTCGACGGCCTCCCGCACCTGCTCCTCGACCCGGCCGCGGAAGAGGAGATGAGGCTGAACGAGGACACGCCGCGGGACGATTCCGGCGCGGGTCGGATCGACGATCTCCTCGAGCGCCTCTTCGACGGTCGGCCGGGCGGCGGCAACGAATCCCACGCCCCCCCGTCCGGGGCCCGGAGGGATCGGCAACGCCGCACACGCGGCGGGGAAGAGCCCACGGCCACAGATCGCCGCCGGCTCCCCCGGACGACAGTCGGCGCCGCAGGCCCGCGTCGCCTCGAGGAAAGTCGTCAGCTGCGCCGCGGCAGCGGGGTCGCTGGCCCCCCGACCGACGAAGACGAGCGCCTCCTCGCTGGGATCGAGCGGCGCCAGCGTGCGACGAGCCTCCTCGCGGCGCCGCCGTGACAGCCGGACGAGTTCGGGATGGTGCCCGATCGCGGCAGCCTGGACCACGGGAATCCTCTGCACGGCCACGGCTGCGGCGAGCGCCTCGGGCAGGTCGCGTCTGGCATGGCCGGCAGTGAAGAGCAACAGCGGCGCTGCCACGATCCGTTCGACGCCACGCGAGACCAATCGTTCGAGCGCCTCACCGACCGACGGGCCTATAACCTCGAGAAACCCCAGTTCCACCGCCCCACCCGGGCAGGCGTCGGCTATGTGCCCGACGAGGGTCTTGGTCTCGGCCTCGCCGACGCGATCGGCCGTGCCGTGCCCGACGACGAGGAGGCCACAGCCCTGCGGAAGTCTTTCCCCGGCCATCATGCCCCTCCTCCACCCCTGGCTCTCACGCTCCGACCTGCGGGAGACGATCGACGACCGTCGTCCGGCGGACGAGGGCCAGCACGCCGAGGAGCGTCACCACCGCCACGGCATAGGGCAGCACCCGCGAAGGATGGAGGGTGAACAGCACCGAACCGCAAAATGGCCCGAGGATGCGCCCCAGCGACGCAAACGACTGGTTGACCCCCAGAACTTCCCCCTGTGCCGACGGGTCGGAACGGCGGGAGATGAGCGATGAGACCGACGGATTGACGAACGCGAACCCCCACACCGACAGCCCCGCCGCGGCATAGAACAGCCCACGCACCCAGGAAGACGACATTCCTTCCCCTCCGGCATTCGCGTGGACGATTCCGGCGACGGTACCGACCGCCGCCAGCCCGACCGCCATCAGCAGCAGGCCGATGGTGAGCAATCGCGTCTCCGACACCCGCTTCGCGAGCGGACGGTAACTGCCGCCGGCGAGCATGAGAACAAGCCCGATGCCGGCGAAGACGAGGAAGTTGTCGTCGTCAGACATCCCGAACGCCTCCTCGGTGAGCCGGGCGAGCGTGGCTTCGAAGTTGGCAAACGAGAAGATCGAGAGGAAGTAGATGAGCACGAGGGC
>CANGGT010000118.1 GCA_947453375.1 Planctomycetaceae bacterium | reverse complement strand
CTCCACCTCCTCGAGCGGCACAGATGCCCCGTCGGTGCGGAAGTCGAGGAGCCCGCGCAAGGTCAACAGCTTCGTCTGCTGATCGTCGATGAGCTTCTGATACTTGCGGAACTCATCCCGGCTGTTGATCTGCGTCGCACGCTGGAGCGTGGCGACGACGTCCGGCGAGAGGACGTGCGCTTCCCCCTTGCGCCGCCAGGCGTAGCGGCCGCCGACATCGAGCTCGAGGGCCTGCGCCACCTGATTGCGCGGCCAGGCGTGTTCGTGGCGGCGGAGCATCTCCTCGGCGATCCCGTCGAGGCCGATGCCGCCGATCCGGCTCGGCGTGCGGGTGAAAAACTCGTCGACGAGCGCCGGCTCGAGGCCGACCGCCTCGAAGATCTGGGCGCCGCGGTAGCTCTGCTGCGTGGAAATCCCCATCTTGCTCATCACCTTCAGCAGCCCCTTCGTGGCCGCCTTGATGAAGTTCTTGTGGAGCTTCTCGCGGGGGTAGTCGGCGCTGACGATCCGCTCGGCCCGCATCTGGTCGAGCGTGGCGAAGGCGAGCCAGGGATTGATCGCCCCGGCGCCATAGCCGGTGAGGAGGGCGAAGTGGTGCACCTCGCGGGCCTCGGCCGTCTCGACGACGAGCCCGCAGCGAGTCCGCGTCCCCTCGCGGACGAGATGGTGATGGACGCCGGCTGTCGCCAGCAGCGCCGGAACGATCGCCATCTCCCGGCACGCGCCGCGGTCGGAAAGAATGACGATCGTGACGCCGTCGGCGATCGCCTTCGACGCCTCGGCCCGCAGCTCATCGAGCCGGGCGCGGAGGCCGGCGACCCCGGAACCGGCCGGGTAGAGGAGCGTGAGCGTGCGGGAGACGAGGCCCGGCCGGGAAGCGGAGCCGACGAGGGCTTTGAGCCGGGCGCACTCGGCATTCGTGATCACCGGCGTCTCCAGGCGGAGGAGCCGGCACTGATCGGCCGAGGTGTCCAGAAGGTTTCCCTCGCAGCCGATCGTCGTGATCATCGACGTGATGATCTCCTCGCGGATCGCGTCGAGCGGGGGATTGGTGACTTGCGCGAAGAGTTGCTTGAAGTAGTTGGCCAGGAGCTGAGGGCGGTCGGAGAGGATCGCCAGCGGCGTATCGTTGCCCATCGAGCCGATCGGCTCGGCGCCATCGGTCGCCATCGGCGCGAGAATCACTTTGAGATCCTCGAGCGTGTAGCCGTGAAGCCGCTGCAGTTCGAGGAGGCTCGAGCGCTCCCCGGCCACGCCGGCGGCATGCCAGGAATCGACCGCCCGGGGTGTGGTGCCGGAAGCGGCGCTCATATCGGCTTGCTCGACGGCTCGGGAGGCGGTCACCTCCCCGACGTCCGCCGGATCGGGCAGGGAATCGAGGCGAACCTGCCGCGAGCTGATCCACTCGCGCCAAGGCTGGGCGCCGGCGAGCTTCCGCTTGATCTCGTCATCCTCGACGATCCGCCCTTCCTTCGTGTCGACGAGGAACATCCGCCCGGGGCGGAGCCGTCCCTTGCGGACGACGTCGGCGGCCGGGAGCTGCAACACTCCGGCTTCGCTCGCCATCACGACGAGGCCATCCTTCATCTGCCACCAGCGACCCGGCCGGAGACCGTTGCGGTCGAGCGTGGCGCCGATCCGCGTGCCGTCGGTGAAGGCGAGGGCCGCCGGGCCGTCCCAGGGCTCCATGAGGCAGGCCTGGAATTCGTAATACGCCTTGAGGTCGTCGGCCATCGTCTCGTGCCCGCTCCACGGCTCGGGAACGAGCATGCTCACCGCATCCTCGATCGGACGGCCGGCGAGGACGAGGAGCTCGAGCACGTTGTCGAGGGTTGCCGAATCGCTCCCGCCGGCGCGAACCACCGGAAGGATTTTCTTCATGTCGGGCCCGTACACCGGATGGGCGAGCATGCTTTCGCGCGCGTGCATCCAGTTGATGTTGCCGCGGACGGTGTTGATCTCGCCGTTGTGGGCGAGGAACCGGAACGGATGGGCGAGATCCCAGGTCGGGAAGGTGTTCGTGCTGTAGCGCTGATGGACCAGCGCGAGCGCCGACACCATGCGCGCGTCGGAGAGGTCGGGGTAGAACTTGTCCACCTGATCGGCAAGCAACAGCCCCTTGTAGACGATCGTCCTCGACGAGAGCGAGCAGATGTAGGCGAAGGTCTGTCCGGTGAGGCCGAGCTCGCCGAGTTCGATCTCGAAGCGCTTGCGGATCACGAACAGCTTCCATTCGAACTGGTCGCGGGGCGTCTTCTTCCCGCGGCCGACGAACGCCTGGCGAACCACCGGCTCGACCTCGCGCGCGGTGGCACCGATCGAGCGGTTATCGACCGGCACGGTGCGCCAGCCGAGGAACTCCTGCCCCTCTTCCTGACAGAGCCGCGCGAAGAACTCCTCGGCGCTCTCCTGCTCCTCGGGAGCCGGGGGAAGAAACACGTTACCGACGGCCCAGTCCCCGGGGGCGGGGAGACGGATCCCGGCCTGCGGCGTCACGGCATTGAAAAACTCCTGCGGCATCTGGATGAGGATGCCGGCGCCGTCGCCGGTGAGCGGATCGCACCCGCAGGCACCGCGATGGGTGAGGTTTTCGAGGACCTCGAGCCCCTGGCGGACGATCGCGTGGCTGCGCCGCCCGTGCATGTTGACGACAAACCCGACGCCACAGGCATCATGCTCGTTGGCCGGATCGTAGAGCCCCTCGGCCGCTGGGAGCCCCGGCGAACGGGGCGCCGACGGGACACCGCGGGCGATCGGGGAAGCGGAGAGGCGGGGGTCTGGGGTGCGTGTCATGGCATGCTCGACGAAGGCACTTGAGGGCGAAGGCACTTGAGGACGGATCAGGGACGAACGGACCAACAGGACTGTCTACGACGAATGAAAGCCGGGAGAGGTTGATCCGTCCACCGGCTCGAGAAGGGATCAGGTTGGGGCCGCTGCGGCAGCCCGAGGACGACGGACTTTCGGGGCCGGTGCCGCGACCTCGTCGCGGAGGGACGGGGCGGCCGGCTCTCCCCCGTGCTGGCGGAGGAAATCGAGGAATCGACCGGCCGTGGGCGGGAGCGGTTTGCCGCGGACGCGAATGATGCCGAGGGGGCGGACGACGTCGCTCCCGGCCGGCATGTCGAGCGGCACCGCCCGGAGCGATCCGGCCGCGACTTCCCGCCCGACCGTCGGCTCCGGGAGGAGTGCGACGCCGGCGTCGATCTCGACGGCCCGCTTGATCGTCTCGATGTTGTCGAACTCCAGCACGACATCCGGCTCGGCCCCGTGGGCCGCGAGGATTCGGTCGAGTTCGTGGCGGATGACGAGATCGGGGTCGAAGCCGCCAAGGGGGAGCTGATCGAGGTCGTCGAGACGGACCGACGCCCGGGAGGCAAGCGGGTGGACTGGGGCACAGACGAGCACGAAGGGTTCCTCGCGCCACGGCTCCGCCTCGAGGGTCTTCGTGCTCCGGGGGTAGCTGACGAGTCCCAGATCGGCCTGACCGCTCTCGACCGATTCCAGCACCCGATCGGGATGGAGGTATTCAAGGCGGACGTTGGCCCGCGGGTGGAGGGTGGTGAACTCCTGCACGGCCCGGCTCATGTGGTGGAGGCCGACGGAATAGATCGCCGCCACGCGAACCCGGCCGGCAACCTCCTCGTGGAGCGTCCGCACCTCGTCCTCGAGCGCGTCATACCGGGCGATCAGCTTCCGACAGCCGTCGAAGAACACCTGCCCCTCGCGGGTGGGGAGCAAGGGGCGTTTCGACCGCTCGATGAGTTGCACTCCCAGCCGGTGTTCGAGTTGGCTGACGACCTGGCTGGCCCCCGACTGGGAAATCCCATTGTCCTCCGCGGCCCGCGAAAAGCTTCGGCGCACGACGATGTCGCAGAAGATTTTCAGTGACTTGAGGTTCATGGGCGCCGTCGCGATTGGCCGCAATTCCAGTCGGACGCCGTGCGGGAGGGCCGGCCGGGACCGGCCCACGGCGCTCCTGATGGAGCGGCCGCCGACCGATCGCGGAATGAATAAAACAGATGATGCGAAGCGGCATCATCCATAAATCAAATGAAAAGGTACCGCGCCAGGGCGTCCCGTCAAGTCGGCCTCCCCCGGCGCCCGGCCGCCGTTCCCGCGGGAATCCCCCGCCAGACGGGATTGAAAAAACAAGATGGGAGCCCCCTCCGGGCGCTGGTACACTCGTTCGCTTTCCGCGACGCCCCCGGCGGCTTTCCGCGCGCCGACCAGAGGCCTCCGCCATTCCCGGAAAGCCCCCTCGTGGCCACCCCCCCCTCCACCGTTAAGGCCCAGCAGAAGGCGATCCAGAAGGCCGACACCCTCATCGAGGCTCTCGGGTGGATCCGCAAGTTCCGCGACACGACCACCGTCATCAAGCTCGGTGGGAGCGTCGTCGAGCACCCCGACTCCCTCCGACATCTCCTCGTCGACATCGTCTTCATGTCGACGCTGGGGATGCGGATCGTGGTCGTCCATGGCGGGGGGAAGGCGATCAGCCGGGCCATGGACGATGCCGGGCTCGCGCCGCGGTTCGTCCAGGGGCGTCGCTACACCGACGACGCCACCCTCGCAATCGTCGAGAAGGTTCTCGCCACCGAACTCAACCATGACCTCGTCGCCCGCCTCGAGGAATACGGCGGCCGGGCGATGTCGCTCAATTTCCTCTCCACAAACGTCCTCTTCGGCGAACGGCTGACCCTCGCCGGGCCGGGCGGGGAGGCGATCGATCTGGGGCATGTCGGCACCGTTACTCGCGTCGACCGGCTGACGATCGACAACCTCACCTACGCCGGCCAAGTGCCGGTGATCCCGTCGATGGCGCTTGGCGCCGATGGCGAAAAGCTCAACGTCAACGCCGACACCGCCGCCACCGCCGTCGCCGCGGCGATCGGTGCCGAGAAGCTCGTCGTCCTCTCCGACATCCCCGGCGTCCTCCGCGACATCAAGGATCCGGAGAGCCTCATCCACTCCCTCACCGCCAGCGAGGCCCGGCGACTGATCGCCGATGGCACGATCGCCGCAGGAATGATCCCCAAGATCGAGGGCTGCTTGGAGACGCTCGAGCAGGGAGTGAAGAAGATCCACATCATCGACGGCCGGCTCCGCCACTCGCTCCTCTTGGAGATCTACACCACCAGCGGCGTCGGCACCGAACTCGTCCGCGACGATGCCCTCGCCTCGTCGATGCGAGCCGGGGGTCAGTCGTAGGGCTTTCGATCGCCCGCTCCCCCCGTTCCCAGGCTGATCCTCGCCACGTTATCCCGCACCAGCCCCGACGATTCCCGTGCCCGCAGGTCAGGAGCCACGCATGTCCACCGCCGAAACTCTCGGTGCCGCCACGAAGGCGGTCATCGATACCTTCGACCGCTACGTCGTCCCCAACTACAAGCGGTTCCCGATCTGCCTCGAGCGCGGTGTGGGATCGAAGGTCTGGGATGCCGAGGGGCGCGAGTATCTCGATCTCTTCCCCGGCTGGGGCTGCAACCTCCTCGGCCACTGCCCGAGCCCGGTCGTCAAGGCGGTGCAGGAGCAGATCGCGCGGCTGATCCACGTTCCAAACACCTGGTACACCGAGGCCCAGGGGGAATGGGCCAGGCTCCTCTCCGAGCGGAGCTTCGGCGGCAAGGCCTTCTTCTGCAACTCGGGCACCGAGGCCAACGAAGCGGCGATCAAACTCATCCGCCTCCGCACCGATGGGGTGAAGTACAAGGTCATCACCTTCCGCGGCGGCTTCCATGGCCGCACGTTCGGCAGCGTCACCGCCACCGCCCAGCCGAAATACCACGAAGGCCTCGGGCCGATGCTCTCCGGCTTCCAGTACGCCCCCCACGGCGATCTCGATGCGGTGGAGCAACTCGTCGACGACCACACCGGCGGGATCCTCATCGAGCCGATTCTCGGCGAGGGGGGCGTCGTCCCCGCCCCGCCGGGCTTCCTCGAAGGGCTGCGACGGATCTGCGACGAGCGCGATCTTCTCCTCGCCTTCGACGAGGTCCAGTCGGGCTGCGGCCGGACGGGCGAGTGGTTCGGATACCAGCACTTCGGCGTGCGCCCCGACGTGATCACGCTCGCCAAGAGCCTGTGCGCGGGGGTGGCCGGCGGCGCGATGCTCACCACCCCGGAGCTCGCCCGGCATCTCCGGCCGGGGATGCATGCCTCCACGTTCGGCGGCAATCCGATCGCTGCCCGGGCCGGGATCGCCGCCATCGAGATGATCGAGAACGAAGGGCTCCTCGCCCATGTCTCCACCGCCGCGGGAATCTTCCGCGAGCGGCTCGAGGCCCTCCGGGATCGCTGCGATTGCATCCGCGACGTCCGCGTCATCGGAATGATGATCGGCATCGAGCTGGCGATCGACGGCGCACCGGTCGTCGAGGCCTGCCTCGAGAAGAATCTCCTCATCAATTGCACGCAGGGACGCGTCATCCGCCTCCTCCCTGCGATGAACATCACCCCCGAGGACATCCACGACGGCTGCGACCGTCTCGGCGACGCGATCGTCGAGGTGGCCTCCCGCGCCTGACTCCCATCATGCTCCGTCACATCATCGTTCCCGAAGACCTCACGGCCCACGAGATCGAGGCCGTGTTCGCGATCTCGAAAGACCTCGAGACGAAGTACGACACCGGCCTGCGCGAACCGCTCTTCCCGGGCCGCGTCCTCGGCCTGGTGTTCGAGAAGCCGAGCCTGCGCACGCGGGTCAGCTTCGAGGCGGCGATGGTCCATCTCGGCGGCGCCGCGGTGTTCCTCGGCGACGAGGCGGGCTTTTCGTCATCGCGTGAGAGCGTCGCCGACTTCGGTCGGGTGCTGAGTGAATATGTCGACGTCATCGTCTGCCGTTCGAAGGCCCACGAGACGATCCAGTCGCTCGCCGCCGTCTCGAGCGTGCCGGTGATCAACGGCCTCTCCGACTACTGCCATCCCTGCCAGGCCTTCGCCGATCTCTACACCCTCCGCGCCCATGTCGGCAGGCTCGCCGGCCTGACGCTGACGTTCGTCGGCGACGGCAACAACGTCGCCCGTTCGCTGGCGGTCGTGTGCGGATTGCTCGGGATGCGGTTCGTCCTCGCGGCTCCCGAGGGCTTCCAATTCGACGAGGCCTTCCGCAGCCACGTCCGCGACATCCTCCCCAACGCCGAGATCGAGGAGACGACCGACCCGGTCGCCGCCGTCCAAGACACCTCCTGCGTCTACACCGACGTCTGGACGAGCATGGGGCAGGAGAAGGAGCGTCTCGAGCGGCAGCGGGCCTTCCGCCCCTATCAGGTCAACACGGCGCTGATGCGTCACTGCCCCGACGCCCTCTTCATGCACTGCCTCCCCGCCCGCCGCGGTGAGGAGGTCACCGACGACGTCATCGATGGGAGTTGCAGCGTCGTCGTCGAGGAGGCTGCCAACCGGATGCATGTCCAGAAGGGACTCCTCGCCTGGCTCCTCGGGCATCAGGGCTGACGCTCTCGTCGCGGCCGCGGCTTACTTCGCCGGCTTCTGCCCCGGCTGCTCGGCGTCGCCGTCTTTGCCCTCGGCGGCCTCCTCGTCTGCGCCCGGCTTCGCCTCGTCGAGGACGATCGACGCCGAATTGATGCAGTAGCGGATCCCGGTCGGCGGGGGGCCATCGTTGAAGACGTGGCCGAGGTGGGCGCCGCACTTCCGGCAGGTGACCTCGACGCGCCGCATCCCGAACGTGAAATCGGGCGTCTCGGCGACCTTGCCGTTGGCCTTCTTGTCGATCGGCGCCGAGAAGGCCGGCCAGCCGCACTCGCTCAAGAACTTGTCGCCCGAGGTGAACAGCGGCTCGCCGCAGCAGACGCACTTGTACGTCCCCGGCGTGTCGGTCTTCCAATACTTCCCGGTGAACGCCCGCTCCGTTCCCTTCATGCGCGTGATCTGGAACTGCTCGGCCGTGAGCCGGCTCCGCCATTCCTCGAGCGTCTTCGGGAGCGGCTCGCCGAAGGGATCGGTGGCATCCTCCCCGGCGGGATTGTCGGCTGCGTTGTCGGTGGGCATCGGGGGCTTGGCTCCGGGGTTCGGTCCGAACAAGGGTCCCTTGGGGGGCGTTTTCTGCCCCTGGGCGGTCTTCGGGTTCGGGGACTTCGTCTGGGTCTTCTTGGCGCGCGACGACGCGGCAGGGGGCGCCGTGGGATCGTCGTCGGCCGCCGGCACGACAGGGAGCATGGCGGCGATCGCCGTGGCCACGATCAACGGGGGAAGAAAGCGGTTGAAGGTTCGCATGGTGGTTCCTCCTGGGGCGGGCCGGGGCGGCAAGCCCCCGCGGCCGAGTCTCTTCTTCGCCGGGCTCATTTTTTGACGTCGGGGAGAGTCTTTGGAGCGTAGTCGTGGTCGCGCTTGCGGACCACCTCCGCCCCGAGAATCGTGTCGGGCTTGATACCGGGGATCGGCCGGCCGTCCGGGCTCTGCGTGCGGTGGATCTTCGGCAGCACATCAAACCCCTCGATCACTCGGCCGAAGACGGTGTGCTTGCCGTCGAGGTGATCGGTGGGGCGAAACGTGAGGAAGAACTGCGAGCCGCCGGTGTCCTTGCCGGCATGGGCCATCGAGAGCGAGCCGCGAAAATGCTTGCGGGCGTGCGGCTGATCGGTCTCGCACGGGATCACGTAGCCCGGCCCCCCCGAGCCGCGGCCGGTGGGATCGCCCCCCTGCGCCATGAACCCGGGGATCACGCGGTGGAACGGCGTGCCGGCGTAGAAGCCCTTCTCGACGAGGCTGAGAAAATTGGCGACGGTGTTCGGGGCCTCGTTCTCGAACAGTTCGACGACGAGATCCCCGGCGGAGGTCTTGATGCGGACGCGGGGGAGATCGTCCGCCTCGGCCTCGGCGGCACGGAGCGTCATCTCCTCGTTCACTTTCTTCCGATCGTCCTCGATCTTTTCCTTCAGTTCCCCGATCTGCGACTGCTTGTCGGCCGAGCCCCCCACGGCCGAGAGCTTGGCGAGGTAGGCACCGGCCTGATCGAGATTGGAGACGAGCATCGACGCGGTCGCCCCCATCATGAGCACATCGCCGTCAATCGCCCCGACGCGTTCGAGCTGATCGACGAGTTCCAGTGCCTTTTCCGGGTCGTCGGTCGTGACGGCACCGGCCACCATCGCGGCGCAGACCTTCCTCGCGCTCTGATAGGTGGGCATCGCCACGTCGATGTTGTCGACCTCACCGCGCTGCGGAATCCCTGCCCGGGCAATCGTAAGAGCCGCCTCTTCGAACCGCTGGCTGACGGCTTGCGCCGCGGTCTTGGCGGTCTCGAAGGCGGCCTCGAGGGCCGGCCGATCGGCCCCCTTTTTCTGGTACGTCTGCTGGAGCGTGGTCATCTCGCCGACGAGCTTCTTGAGCTCACTTTCCGACTCCAGGAAGACCGTTCGGGCAGCCTCGGCCTCCTCGCGGGTCGGTGGGGAGAGGTCGGCCGGCGCCGCGGGGCTGGTGGCAGGGGCTTCCGCAGCCGGCTCCTGGGCGAGGGTGAGCGTGGGGAGGAGCGGGGCGAGCAGCACCGCGAGCGTCACGGCCGACACGGCCGCCGATCGGCGCATCCCGCCGTTGGAAACGAACATCGCCACGAGCCGCACCATCGGGAGACTCCGCAGGGGCATCCGCGCCATCGGTCCCCGCGGGACCGGACACCATCTCCTGGTACCATACCAATTGCTCCCCCGCTCCGGAAAACCCTGGTTTCCTCATGCCCCCTCCCGGTCGCCGCCGTCACGATGCCCCTCAAGCCGCTCATGGCCCCCGCAGCGGCGGCGGCCCCTCCCCCGAAGCGGCTGGCGACGAGGCAGCAGCAACCAGCCCGCCGCGGATCATCGGCGGCTCCCTCGGGGGCCGGCGGCTCGAGTTTGCCCCCGATCCGCGCACGCGGCCGATGAAGGAGCGGGTCCGGGAGGCCCTCTTCAATCTCCTCGGCTACACCGTCGAAGGGGCGATCGTCCTCGATCTGTTCGCCGGCACCGGGGCTCTCGGCTTCGAGGCGGTCAGCCGCGGGGCCAGCGCCGCCTGGTTCGGGGAGCGTCATTTCCCCACCGCCGACGTCCTCCGCCGTTCGGCCAAGGCCCTCGAGGTCGAGGACCGGGTGACGATCCGCCCGGGGGACGTCCTCCTCTGGGCCCGTCGCCTCCCCCCGATCCCGCGGACATCCCCCTGGATCGCCTTCGTCTCCCCGCCGTGGGAGATGTTCGCGACCCACACCGACGAGCTCCTCGCCCTGGTGTCGGCGGTGATCGCCGCCGCCCCTCCCGGCAGCCAGATCGTCGTCGAGGCGGAGATGTCGTTCGACCCGGCCCTCCTCCCCGAGCCGGAAACCTGGACGCCGCGGCCGATCCCGCCGGCCCTCCTCCTCTTCCGGGAAATCGGCAGCCACAGGTCCGCGGCAGCCGAAGAGTAGGGGGCAGCCCGTTCGCGGGCCGCGGGCGGTCTGGTATCGTGTCGCAGCGGGGAAACGAGCACGGGAGCCATGTCCATGGACGTCATCAATCAGCGTGAGGCGGTGCCGTTCACGACGGCCGACGGTTCGACGATCCGCGAGCTCCTCGCCCACCGCAATTCGTCGATCCGCCAGCAGAGCCTCGCCGAGGCCCGCCTCGCCCCGGGCCAGGCGACGACGCCCCACCACCACGCCGTCACCGAGGAGATCTACTACATCCTCTCAGGCTCCGCGGCGATGACCCTCGGCGCGGAAACCCGCCCCGTCGGCCCGGGCGACGCCATCGCCATTCCGCCGGGACAGCGCCACACGATCCGCAACACCGGCGCCGACGAGCTCGTCTTCCTCTGCACGTGTGCCCCCGCCTACGAACACACCGACACCTTCCTCGAATCGTGATCGTTTCGACGTGCCCCGCCGGCCGGGGCCACGGCGGAGCCCAGAGCCCCTGATCATTATTCCCTGATCATTCCCTGATCCACCGATCCACCGATCCCCGCGAATCCCAACGCCATGTCCCGAAACGACCCGTTCTCCGCCCTCCTCGTCTCCGAGGGGCTCGTCAGCGCCGAGCAGCTTGCCGAGGTGACGCGCATCGCCGAGAGCTCCGGCAAGAAGCTCCACGACGAGATCGTGCGGCTCGGCTATGCGCCGGGCGACAAGGTGATGCGGGCCCTGGCGAAGGCCCACCGGCTGAAGTTCGTCGATCTGACGGGCATCACCGTCGAGCAGGATGTCATCGATCTCCTCCCGGAGAGCGTGGCGCGCGAGAACTCGATCTTCCCCGTCTCCAAGGATGGCAACACGCTCCGCATCGCCAGCTCCGATCCGACCGACATCGACACCCAGGACAAGCTCCGCTTCATCCTCAACCGCGACGTCCAGTTTGCGCTCGCGCCCCGCGAGCAGATCGTCGAGGCGATCAACCGCCACTACGGTGCCAGCGACGGCGAATCGGCCGATTCGATGCTCCAGGAATTCACCGACACGGCCATCGACTTCACCGAGACGGCCGTCGAGCAGGCGGCCAATCAGCAGCAGGAAGACAACTCCGACGCGCCGGTTGTGAAGCTCGTGAATCTCGTCATCACCGAGGCCGTGCAATTGCGGGCCAGCGACATCCACATCGAGCCGTTCGAGGATCGCGTCCGCATCCGCTACCGGATCGACGGCCGGCTCGTCGAGCGCGACAATCCCCCCCGCCGTCTCCTCGGCGCGATCCTCTCGCGCATCAAGATTCTCTCGAAGCTCGACATCGCCGAGCGCCGCCGCCCGCAGGACGGCCGCATCAAGCTCACGGCCGACGGCAAGGACTACGATCTCCGCGTCAGCGTCCTCCCCACGAATCACGGCCAGTCGGTCGTCATGCGGATCCTCGACAAGGACAACATCCGCGTCGGCATCCGCCAGCTCGGCCTTTCCGAGCACGATTTCCGCAATTTCAAGAACCTCATCCGCCGCCCCAACGGCATCATCCTCGTCACCGGCCCGACGGGCTCCGGCAAGACGACGACGCTCTACGCCTCGCTCAACGAACTCAATCGCCCCGACACGAAGATCATCACGGCCGAGGACCCGGTCGAGTACTACCTCGCCGGGATCAACCAGGTCGAGGTGCGCCACCAGATCGGCCTCGACTTCGCCCGCGTCATCCGCGCCATGCTCCGCCAGGCGCCAAACGTCATCCTCGTCGGCGAGATGCGCGACACCGAAACGGCCCAGATGGGCATCCAGGCGTCGCTGACGGGGCATCTTGTGTTCAGCACGCTCCACACCAACGACGCCCCCAGTGCCATCACGCGCATGATCGACATGGGCGTGCCTGCGTATCTCGTCGCCTCGAGCATCATCGCGGTGGTGGCACAGCGACTGGTGCGGGTGAATTGCGTGAAGTGCAAGCAGCCCTTCCAGCCGCTCGAAACGCAGATCGAGACGGCCGGCGTGACGGCGGAGATGCTCAAAGGCGCCACCTTCATGAAGGGGCGCGGCTGTGCCAACTGCACGAAGAGCGGCTACAAGGGGCGGCTCGGGATCTTCGAATTGATGGTGATGAGCGGCAAGATTCGCGAACTCGCCTTCCAGGGGGCCCCCACGCAAGACATCCGCCGCGCCGCCTGTGCCAACGGGATGCGGGTGATGTTCGACGACGGCATCTCGAAGGTCCTCCGCGGGATCACGAGCTTCGACGAAGTCTTCCGCGTGGCCAAAAAGGTCGAAGACTGACCGGCTCGCCGAACCAAGCAAAGCCCCGCCCACTGCCCACTGCCCACTGCCCACTGCCCACTGCCCACTGCCCACTGCCCACTGCCCACTGCCCACTG
>CANGGT010000117.1 GCA_947453375.1 Planctomycetaceae bacterium | reverse complement strand
TGGAACCGTTGTCGCGGGGGGACGTGTCCATCGGCTTTTCCGGCGGGAGACGGTGGTCGAATGCCTCGACGGCAAGCCATTTAATGTAGTCTACGAGGGTCGATTGGACACCGAGCCCGCCCACGGACGGTATTTCGCCGCGGGGTGGGGCGTCTCCGGTCGGCGATCCCGGTTCGGCCGGGCCTGTGCCGAGGGGCGATGATTCTGAGAGTCTCCCGATGAAGCCTACCGATCGACGCGATCCGGCCATGGGCGCCGCGGTGAAACGCGGTGTGGTGGCGATTGCGCGGCGCGGGGAACGGTTTCTCGCCATTCGCCGGGGGCGGGCCGTCGCCGCGCCGGGCAGGGTCTGCTTCCCCGGCGGGCATGTCGAGCCAGGGGAAGAGGATCGGGAGGCGGTCGTCCGCGAGTGCCGGGAGGAGTTGCAGGCCCATGTCGCGGCGGTGGCCTGCGTCTGGCAGAGCGTCACCCCCTGGGGCACGGCGCTCTCCTGGTGGACGGTGGAACTCGATCCGGCGGCGGAACTGGTGCCCCATCCGGTCGAGGTCGAGGCCATCTATTGGATGACGCTCGAGGAGCTTCTCGCCGAGCCGATGCTCCTCGAGGGCAACCGTGAGTTTCTCCTCAAAGGGCTGCAAGAAGGGGATCCCGAGAGGCATTTCGGGTTGTGAGCCCGGCGCGGCAGCCCGTAGACTCTCTTGTCTCCGGAGCGGGGGTGTGCGGCCCGTGCCGGCCTTCCAGAAGGGCCCGGCTCGCAGGCGTTTCCCGTTCCTTCTCCCTCCTTCCTCTCCCCGTCCCGATTTTCGGAGTTTCGCAGCGATGGAATTGACGTTCGTGATGTTCAAGCCCGATTGCATGCAGCGTGGTCTGCTCGGGCGGATCCTCTCCCGCTTCGACGACAAGGGCCTGCGTCTGGTGGCGATGAAGATGCTGCGGATCACCCCCGCCATGTCGAAGCAGCACTACGCCGAGCACGTCTCGAAGCCGTTCTATCCCGGGCTCGAAGAGTTCATCACGGCCTCGCCCGTCGTCGGCTGCGTGTTCGCCGGGCCGGAGGTGGTGCGGGTGGTCCGCGAGATGCTCGGCGCGACCAGCGGCCTCAAGGCTGCCGCCGGGACGATCCGCGGCGACTACAGTTCCAGCCGGCAGATGAATCTCGTCCACGCCTCCGATTCTCCCGAATCGGCCTCTCGCGAGATCGCGATCTATTTCAAGTCGGACGAGCTCCACGCCTGGGAGCCGTCGCTCGCTTGTTGGACGCAGGCTCCCGGCGAGGTCTGACGTCCCCCCTGTCCGCCGCCGATCCCCAAGCGTCCTCCGGCGCCGTCGGCTCCCTGCCGCCCGTGCTCTCCACCCTGCGATCCCACCATGAGTGTCCTCGTCTTCGGGCATCGGAATCCCGACACCGATGCGATCTGTTCGGCGATCGCCTACGCCGATCTCCTCCAGCAGACGACCCGTCCCGACGCGGTGGCGGCCTGCTGCGGAGCGCCGAACAAGCGGACGGAGTACGTCCTCGACCGGGCCGGGGTGGCGGCGCCCCGGATCGTCATGGACGTCCGGCCGTCGGCGGAGGACGTCTGCCGTCGGGAGATCGTCACGGCGGCGTTCGGGGATTCCTTCCACGAGGCCTACCAGCGGATGCAGCGGGCCGACCTGCGGGCGATTCCGGTGGTCGGCGGCGACCGGAAGGTGGTCGGCGTCCTTTCCGTCTTGAACCTCATGGATCTGTTCTTCCATGACGAAGGGGATTCGATCAAGTCGCGGACGGTGACGACATGCCTCCAAAAAATCCACGACGTCCTCGGGGGGAGCTTTCAGCACGTCCTCGATCCGCAGCAGCGTGACGAGCTCCTCGTCATGGTCGGGGCGATGAGTGCCGAAGGCTTCACCGATCGGATGAAGCAGTTCCCGGCCGACCGTCTGATCGTCGTCTGTGGCGATCGGCCGACGATCCAGCTTCCGGCGATCGAGCATGGGGTGAGGGCGCTGGTACTGACGGGTGGGTTCAAGCTTTCTTCGGGGCTCGTTGAGCTGGCGAAGATTCGTCGGGTGTCGGTGATCATCAGCCCGTTCGACACCGTCAACACGACGCTCCGCATCAAGGCGTCGCAGTTCATCGATACGGTCGTCGACACCGACTTCGTCACGGTGCCAGGCAAGGCGAGCATCGTCGAGGCCCGGGCGCTCGTGGAGCGATCGCCGCAGCCGGTGTTTCCGGTCGTCGACGACGATGACCGGCTCGTCGGCCTGTCGTTCAAGTCGGATCTCATCAATCCACCCCGTCAGAAGCTCGTCCTCGTCGACCACAACGAGCTTGCCCAGGCGGTGAGCGGGGCGGAGGATGCCGAGATCGTCGAGGTGCTCGACCATCATCGCCTCGGCGGTGGCCTCAAGTCGCAGCAGCCGATCCGCTTCATCAACGAGCCGGTGGGATCGACCTGCACGCTCGTCGCCCGGCAGTTCAGGGCGTCGGGGATCGAGCCGAAGCCGGGGATCGCGCTGTGCATGGCGTCGGGGATCATCTCCGACACGCTCTTCCTCCGCTCCCCGACGACGACCGACGTCGACCGCGAGGTCCTCGCCTGGCTCCGCGGGCTGTGCAAGGTCGATCTCGATCAGTACGCCCGGGAGTTCTTCGAGATCGGGTCGGCGCTTCGATCGAGCACGCCGGTCGGGGTGATCAGCGAGGATTGCAAAGAGTTCACGGAGCAGGGGGTGCGGTTCTCGATCTCGCAGATCGAGGAGACCGGCTTCGATCTCTTCTGGGAGCGGAAGGACGAGCTCCGCAAGGCCCTCGAGGACTTCGCCACTCGTCACAAGCTCGACTTCTCCGCGCTCCTCATCACCGACGTCGTCAGCAACGGTTCCCTCCTCCTCCTTTCGCAGGAGTCGGAGGCGTGGGAGGAGATCAACTATCCTCGCCTCGACCGCGGGCTGTATTCCCTCAAGAGCGTCGTCAGCCGCAAGAAGCAGCTTCTCCCGCTTCTCTCGCGTCTGATCCAGGAATCGAAGGCCTGACGTCCTCGCCTTGTCGGCTCACTCGCGGAGTTTTCCGGCGGGGGTGTCGGCGGCGATCCGCTCGATCATGTCGTGGCAGGCCCGTTCGACGGCGGTCTGCCATTGGCCTTCCGAGAGCCCGGCA
Source organism: Planctomycetaceae bacterium (assembly GCA_947453375.1). Lineage (GTDB taxonomy): Bacteria > Planctomycetota > Planctomycetia > Pirellulales > UBA1268 > QWOP01. The sequence continues at coordinate 9,622 of CANGGT010000117.1, read as the reverse complement.
TTCATGTCGGGGCGGGAGTGGGCGAAGATCACGTCGCGGGCGCTGACGACCAGCGCCCCCAGGCCGTGCGGATCGAACGCTCCGCGAACGTCGGAGGCCCGTCCTCCCTGCTTGCCGAATCCAGGGACGAGGATCCAGACGTGGGGCATGGCGGCGCGGAGGGTGTCGAGTTGTTTGGGCCAGGTGGCTCCGACGACGGCGCCGACGAGGCCGTAGGCGTGCCGGCCTGGGGCGTCGCTGGTGCCCGGCGGGAGCGTGTCGGCGGCGAGGTGTTCGACGCCGGCGGCGACGTGTTCGTGGAGGGGGGAGCCGTTGGCTTCGAGGTCCTGGAAGTCGCGGCTGCCGGGGTTCGACGTTTTGACGAGCACGAACAGGCCGGCGTGGCGGGCTTTGGCGGTGGTCACGAAGGGGGCGATGGAGTCGAGGCCGAGGTAGGGGTTGATGGTGAGGGCGTCGCAGGCCCAGGGGCCGGCGAGCCAGCCGTCGGCGTAGGCTTCGGCGGTAGAGCCGATGTCGCCCCGTTTGCCGTCGGCGAGGACGAGGAGGCCGCGGGCGTGGGCGTAGTGGATCGTGTCGGCGAGTGCCGTCATGCCGGCGGGGCCGAGGGCTTCGAAGCAGGCCAGCTGTGGCTTGACGATCGGGATGTGGGGGGCGACGGCGTCGATGACGTTCCGGCAGAAGCTCGCGTAGAGCTTGGCGAGGGCCACGGGGTCATCGATGGCGGCGGCGCCAAGCGCGGGGGGGAGTGATTCGCGGCGCGGGTCGAGGCCGACGCAGGCTGGCGTGCGCTTGGTGCGGATGGCATGCGCGAGCCGGGTGGAGAAGGGGAGAGTGTGTGGGAGGGTGACGGGGGTGGGACTGGGCTGAGGGCTTGGTGTGGCGGCCATGGCGTGGTCGTGTGGCTGGGGTTTCGGGGAGTGGGTGGGGGCGATGGCTCTGGTTTGGAGCCTGGGAAGGGGGCTGGGCGGCGACTGGGCGGCGGCTGGGCGGGGACGTGTTGCTGGCTGGGGGTGTTTGTGCGATAGTGTGCAGGTCGACGGGCCGAGAAGCGAGAGCTGCGCGTGCTTGTCGGCGGATTCGGGGCGTGGCGCAGCCTGGCTAGCGCGCTTGACTGGGGGTCAAGAGGTCGCAGGTTCAAATCCTGTCGCCCCGACTGGTTGGTGCCGGCCGTCCTATTTCTTTCGTGGACGGCTGGCGAGGCGATGGCACCCTCCCCGCAGAACGGGTTCCCGGGTCAACTTTCTGCCGGGTCGGTAGATCAGCCGAATGCACGCAAGGCGTGACAACCCGGCCGCACTGCGAACGCGATCGCGAGTTCGACAGGCCGAGACCTTGCTCGTTTGAGACACCGACTTGTCTGGTCTGGCCCGATCCCAAGGGCCTGCCTCATCGGTTCGGATCGGGCGTGTCGTTCGAAAGCGTCGCAGCCGCGTCGGGGAGACGGTAGCGGGCCGGCCGTCCACTCTTTTCGACTCCATTCTCGACCATCAGCGTCGTAAGCCACGTCTTGGCCAGCACCGCGGGGATGCCGAGTGCTGTGGCGAGTTCTTTTTCACCGTGCGGTTGGAGGAGCAACTTGAGAATGATCGGTCGTGCGGCAACGTAGAGCAGACGCGATGCCGGAATGTCAGGGGAAATGACGACGTCCGTGACCGATGTGAGCGTCCGCCCGGCATCGGTTCCGGCGGCATCCTCGACGGGCGGGTCGGGGAAGAGCGATCGTTCGGTGGGCTTGGGCTTGGTGAGGGGGGGTGCATCGAGCGCCTGCCTCAGCACGTCAACGGACATCGGCTCCGGCCAGGGCACCGCCTGCTTGGCGAGCAAGGCCCGGTTCCCCTCCGGTGCTTCAGCGCCGTTTTTCACATAGAGCGCCGTCGCTCCCTCTCTCCCGAGATGTTCGACAGCGCCGCTCCACGTCCCGCCGGATCCGGCGTCGCAGCGGACGACGAGCGACGCATCGGCCAGGCAGTGGATGAGCTTGTTGCGGCCCATCGCATGCCCGACGTTGAACCGCGCCGCGGGGTCGTACGGCGAGACGATCACGAGGCGCTTGCTCGTGACCGGCTGCCGATTCGCCTTGTTGATCGCCTCCCGCTCGAGCGAATCGGCGAGAACGACCTTAGCTCGGCCGCCTGCATCGAGGCTTCCACGCACGGCCGCGTCGTCGATACCTCGCGCGCCTCCCGATACGACGGCCACGCCGGCCTCGGCCGAGGTCGTACCGACATGGCGGGCCCAGGCGAGCGTGTCATCGTCGGCGTTCCTTGATCCGACGACGGCAAGGCCGCCCCGCGCGAGCAGTGAGACGTCACCGCAGCCGTAGAGGATCGGAGGACAATCCTCCTTGAGACGTTCCTTCCAGCGTCGCGGGTACGACTCATCGGCCCTGCTAATGACCCAGATCGCCCGGGCGCTCCACCGCTCCACAGCCTGGGCCATCTGGAAGCCGCGGGAGAGGAGATCGCGGAGCCTCGCGGCCTCAACGACGGCGCCACAAGTTTCGACGAGGTCGTCCGCGGCGGGAGCGATCAGATCACCTGGCTTCCGTCCGAGCTCGCGTAGCTTTCGCGTGAGCTGTTTGTATTCACCGAGCGACAGCGGCTTGATCCGTGGCCCGGCCGGTCCGGCGATGAGCGGCGCTGTGAGGAGGAGAATCGCCTTCGTGTCGTCGGAGAGTACGGCGTTCATTCGTCAGATCCCGCGAGTGCCAGTGCCAGCGGCCACACCTCTCCGGCCCCGTGCTCCCGCAATTGCGAGGCAGCGACCGTCATCGTCCACTTCGAATCAACCACGTCATCCACGAGCAGCACCGGGCCGGGCTGCACCTCGCTCACATCGACGTCGAATGACCCCTTGACGTTGCGTTCCTGCATGGGGCTGTTCTGCATTTCCTTCTGCTCCGGCCTGTCATGATTCTTGACGAGAGCGTCGTGGAACGGCAACCGCAAGGCTTCCGCCAGCCGCCTGGCGAAGTCGGGCACCAGGGCCGGGCGGCGCCGCGACGGTATCGCTGTCACCCACGTCGGGGCCGGCGTCGGATTCCAGCGCCGGACCATGGCCGCGCAGGCCTCGACGAGCCGATCGGAGAAGGCCTCATCGGCGTACTTTCCCCTGAAGACTTCCTCGCCCCATCCGGCGTCACGCCACGTACAGAGCGCACGACCGGGTTTGGCTCGAGACGACTCCGGGAGTTTTGCCCCATTCGCCCATTGTTTCCTTGGCTCGATCGGTAGGTCGGTGCGGCGGAGAAAGGTCGCGGCTTCATTCACGGAGGCCTCGTCGACCGTCGCCGGGAGCGGCGGCAGTGCGGGCGCCCCGATGGCGGCGTCGTCACCGTCGAGGGCCCGAATGAGAAACCGCATGTGTTCGCCAAAGGGTAAGCCGACGTACTCCCGCATTTGCTCTTCTTCCCCCCGGCGGAGTTCGGTCAGGCGGGCGGCCCGCTGCCAGAAGTCTTCCCCGAGCGGAGCGACGGTGACCTGCCAGCGTGAGCCGTCCTTCACGACCGGCGCCGGGCTCTCGAGCGACAAAAGCGCGAGGGCCTTCTCGATCCGCGACTGCCGGATGTTGACCTTCGACGCGATCTGGGGAATCGAGAGGCCGGCGTCGGAGCGACCGAGGCAGTCGACGATCTGCTCGACCTCGTCGCGCTTCGGGAATGCCGACTTGATGAACCAGTCGTTGATCCGTGTCTCCTCGTCGCCGCTCAGGAGCACCCCTCGTGCCGAGTCGATGGCACGGCCAGCCCGGCCGACCTGCTGGTAGTAATGCACGACCGATCCGGGCATCTGGTAATGGATGACGAAGGAGAGGTCGGGCTTGTCATAGCCCATCCCGAGGGCGGTGGTGGCCACGAGGGCCTTGACCTCGTTGTTGAGGAGCATCCCCTCGCGGCTGACACGCTCACTATCCTCGAATCCGGCGTGGTAGGCGAAAGTCCGGATCCCCTTCGAGACAAGCCAGCGGTTGACCATATCGGCGTCGGCGACGGTGAGCGCGTAGATGATCCCGCTTCCCGGAAGCTGCGGCACCGTGTCGGCGAGCCATGCGAGCCGCGCAGCCTGGTTCGGAAGACGGATGGTCTGGAGCGAAAGCGAAGGCCGAGCGAGTTCCCCGCGCGACACATGGAGGTCGCGACCGAGGATCGAACGGAGGTCATCCATCACCCTGTCGTTGGCGGTGGCCGTCGTGGCCAGGAGCCGGGCATTCGGTGGCAAGGTCCGAGCGGTCCGCTCGATGAGCCGGTAGTGGGGGCGGAAGTCGTGGCCCCAGTCCGAGATGCAGTGGGCCTCGTCGATCACCAGGAGCGAGATCGTCGCGGCGATGGGATTGAGAACGGTCTCGAGGAAGCCGGCATTCGCGAGCCGCTCGGGCGAGATCAGAAGGATGTCCACCTCGTTCCGGGCCACCTGCCGGGCCACGTTCTGCCATTCATCTGTGTTCGTGGAGTTGATCGTGGCGGCACGAACGCCCATCCGCTCCGCGGCGGAGATCTGATTCCGCATCAAGGAGAGAAGCGGCGAGACGAGAATCGCTGGCCCCGCGCCCGCTTCCCGGAGGAGCTTCGTGGCGATGAAGTAGACGAAGCTCTTCCCCCAGCCGGTCTTCTGGACGACGAGCAGTCTCCCGCGTCCTTCGACGACGTGGCGGATCGCCTCCTCCTGGCCGTCCCGAAATGCGGCATCGTCGCGGCCGGAGCCAATGCGGAGGAGGTCGAGGGCACGTGAAGCGTCGTAGGTCGGCATGAGAGTAGGGCTCGAAGGGGCTTGTTATTCTTCCACGAAAGCGTCGCTATCGAGCTTCTTGACGACGAACGTCTGCGCCCGCGTTTGTCGGGCTCCTAGGGAAGCCAGGAGCCTGTCGGCGGAAGCGGGTGAAGGAGACGATGTCAGGCTGAATCCGTACGGATCACATCCACATTCGTCTCGAGGCACGGCCTGAGGTCGAGGTCGTTGGCACCGATCGCCAGCCAGTCCTCGGGCTTCTGGTAGATGTCGAAGCCGCGGCCGATCTTGACCTTCCAGCCGTTGCTGAACCGAACCTCACGGTCGTGCATGGCCGGGTTTTTCTTGATCTGAAGCGTCACCCCGTAAATCTTCAGGCTCTCGGCAAGCGTCGCCAGCTTCGTCATCGCCTCGACTTCCTCTTCGGGCGTGTCGAACTTCGTCACGAGGATCATCTTCTTCGGAGGTCCAAAACGGACCGCCATTTCACAGAAGCGGACGAAGTTGACCACCTGGTGATGATGGCGGATGTAGGGATCCTCGACCACGATCTCCTCGGCTCCGGCCACGTATTCGCCGAAGATCGTCTCGTAGGAGTAGCCCGTCGCCCCGTAGTGGATCCGGTAGTGACGCTCCTTCGGTGCCTCCTGCTCGACAGGCACGGAGACGGGTGCGTTCTCCGCTTCTACGGGCTCTTTAGGCAGCACCGGCTCGGGAGCCGCCTTCGCAGGCTGCGTGGGGGGCTTCGCGGCTGGCACGGCCACAGCTTTTGCTTCGACCGGCGGCTGTGACGCACCGCCCCCTTGGGGCCCAGACTGCTTGCGGACGGGATGCTGCGTGGCGGGGGCGTCCTTCGATTCCGGACAGAAGACGACTTGGAGCTCCCCCTTCTCGTCGAGATAGCCCAAGTTGATGCTGGCAAACTCCTCGTCCGGCTTCCGCTTGTTCATCTGCTCCTTGACCCGCCGCCGCCCCTCGATCGCGTAGGCGAGATATTCCTCGATCTCTGCCTGCGTCGGATCGTTGCCAGGATGGAGAATCTTCACGAAGGCACAGACGGTCTTCAGCACGCCCGTCTGGTCTCGCTGGCTGAAGCCCGGCCCCAGCTTGCAGGCTGCCTTCACCTGGGCGAAGCGATTGGTCTTCCGCGCCATGTGATGGAAGGCTTCCGCCAGGTATTCGATGATGAAGCCGTAGTGGCGGGTGAGGTTTTCGTCCTTGTTGACCGGGATCTCCCAGCCAGGGACGAAGGTGTGGAAGCGATCGAGAATCGCCAGGTCGAAGACCGGATGAAGCGGCTTGAAGAGCGTCTGGGCCGGGGAATTGACGATTGAGTCGATCGAGTCGTCGATATTCCCCACAAACGCCATGCTGGCGTTGGCAGTCACGGTCGTCGAACGGGTGAAGTTCCCATTGGCCATGTACTGCTTCATGATCTGGAACGTCTCTTTGTCGCGGACGACGACGCCTTCCCCCACCTCGTCGAAGGCGACCACGTCCCAGAAGCCGATCAGCCCCACCTTCCGCCGCTGGTTGTTCCACCACAGCGTGGCCGCGGAGGTCGGTGCCCCGAGCAGCGTCACGTAGGGCGAGAACTCGCTGAACGTGTACGACTTGCCGTTTCCGCGGGGCCCGAGCTCGATGAAGTTGAAGTTGGGCTCGACCAGAGGAGCCAGTCGGGAGAGGTAGTGGAACTTCAGCCGGGTCGTCATCCAGCCGGGCTCGAGGCCGAACGAGCGAATGACGACATCGAGCCACTCGTCGCGGATGAATTGGCTGCGAGCCTGGGCAAAGGCATCAAAGTCGAACTTGGAGAGCTGGATCGGCTTCAGGGCCTCGACGTAGAAGGCGTAGTCGTCGTCTTCCACCTCGTTGTGGCCGAGCGTCACCTCGGCCCAGATGCCCCCTTCGAAAATCCGGTCGTTCTCCCCGGAGTAGAACTTCTCGTTGATGGCGATCCGGGAGGAGTTGAAGTTCTCCATCTGTGCCCACGGGCGTTTTTCCTTCTCGACGTATCGCACGTGGATCTTGTCGATGAAGGTGTGGCGGCCCTTCTGCTGGACGAGCATCTGCGCCTTGTTGCTCTCGTCGGGGCGGACGTAGTTCTTCTGGATCGTCTCCAAGACGGCCGACATGCCGTCCTGGATCTCCCGAGGATCGTCGCTGGCGCAGAAGCGAGCGAGCAGGAACTCCAGTACGAACGACGGGACGTTGGTCCCCTTCTTCACCTGAAGGAGGAGATCCTTGCGGACCACCTTCCCTGGGAAGACCTCGTTGAGCTTGCGGTCGAGCGGGTCTTGGTTCATTCGAAGTAGTCCGTGCGAAGGGAAAGTTCGGTGTAGCTGGCGCCAGTCCCCGGATCAGCCACGCGTACCTTGAAGGCCCCGGAGAAATCGTCATCCATTCTCAGGCTGACGGAAATCGCCTCGCCCGGCCTAACGCGGACGCAGCCTGTGGCCGGATTCACCGTCTGCCCCGCGGCGACGGCCCCCACGAGCTTCCCCGCAGCATCGAAGGCTTCGATCGAGAACTCGCGGTCGGTCACCTCCGGGAAGAGCTCCTGGATTCTGGCCAGATCGAGGACGGGCCGCCGGGTCGTGATCTTGTCTGTCCGGCCCTGCTTGTAGTTGAGGAGAAAGCGGGGCACGCCCACGACCTTGTCGGGCTTCTCGGCCGGTGCCAGCTCGACTGTCATGCAGGGGACGACGCATTCCTGCAGCGACAAGCCTTCGTGGTAATAGACCTGACCGTTGGTGAATGCCCCGAGGGTTTTGGGCACTGCGTAGTTACGGGCCGGGCCGGGGATGCCCATGTCGGCCGCCTTGAAGACGAGCGTGTGAGACGTGGCTTCCCCCTCGCCGAGGAGACAGCGGGGCTTCTGGATGATCCAGGTGCCAGGCGGCTTCGGCACGACGCTGCCGGGCTCCTGGTCGTGCAGCAGGAGAAAGCCATGGTCGGTGGCGAGAACGGCGTGGTCGAAGCCGAGCTCAGCGACCTTCGTGAGCCCCTGAATGATCTGGCGGAGGAGCTTCGGCATCACATCCAACACGTGCCGCGGGCTCTGATGGGCGAGGAGGTCGATGTCGCGTGTCCTCACCACGAGCAGCTTGGTGGTCTCTGGAAACTTCGGCTTCCTCGCCTTCACGAGCTCTTCCAGCTCGCAATCGGCACATTGGTCGCCCTTGCGGCTGACGAGGTGGGCAAATCGCGTGGTGGGAGTCGTGGCCGGCTTCCCGCCGAGCGTGGTCACGAGGGTGTCCCCCTCCTTGGCAAGCGACAGCGCCGACTCGGCATCAGGCATCAGGGCCGCCATGCCGATTTCCGTATACGACGGCAGTTGAGCGCACGACGGCACGAGATCGACCTTCCATCGATCGAGCAGCTGCTTCTCGATCTCGACAGCCAGCTCATACCGGAGCGAATCGACGAGGAAGTAGGCGACCTTCTTTCCGGCATCGAGCAGCGGGGCGACCTTGCGTTGAAAGAGCTGGCGGTTGCAGAGCATCACGCCATTGGCGACAGGCCACGCCTCGGCCTGGGCGAGCCGCACAAACTCCGCCTGGGTCGCCTCGGCAGCCTTCATGTAGGCCTTGCGGGCGATCGCCAGGAGGGCCTCCACCCCGTCGTGATCCTCGACCACCTGGCTGGCGGCCTGCTCGAGCTCGCGGTGGAAGCGATCGAGATCCCGCCCCGAGGCTGCATAGGAGCCGATCAGGGCATCGAGGGAGGCTGCCCGGCCATTTGAAGCGACCGCAATCGCTTCGAGCAGGTCAAGGGCCCGGTCGGCCAGGGTCCACTCGGCAAGGCGATCTTCCCGGGTGAGCCAGATCGACTTGCGTCGGCTGGCGCAAACCCCCTTCGCGGCCTCGATTTCGCCGCTTTTGGCAAGCTCCACCATCCGATCGAAAAAGGCCCGCTCCTCGCAGGCAAACGTGTCGCGTGTGCCGAGGTGCTTCATCGAGCGGACTCGCTCCCCCAGCTCCAGCTCCTTCTCGACCTCCTGCGCCTTCGTCTTGTAGTTTTCCTTGTGGTCGTCGTTCTTCCGCAGATCGCTGCAAACGTCGAACACGACTTCCTTCGCTTCCCGGCCGGCACGGGCGACCGCTTCCAAGCCCTCCGGCACCTCTCCTTCGGAATCGAACACAAGCTCGCTGAAGAGGAGGAGACGCCAGGCTTCGTCCGCCAGTGGCTGGCGGGTGACGCCCTTGGTCTTGAACTTGTACCCGAGCGTTCGCTCCACGAAATCGCGAAACTCAGCCGCCCATCCCCCATCGGCCTTGAGGGCATCCAGCTGCCGCTGGGAAGGCGACAGGACCCCCGCGAGGATTTCCCGGGCCGACGCGACGCCCAGGAGCGTGCGGAGCTTGGGCCACGACCCGCCCGCGTCGAGGGCGTCGATCATGTCAAACGACGGCACGCCATCGGCAAACAGCCGATTGATCTCGGCGACATGGTCGGGCTTGGCCCGCCGGCAGAGAGCCGCATACTCGTCGCCATCCCCCTTGGGGAACACCTCACCGATCTCGGCAAACACGGCAAAGGGATCACGCTGCTTCTCGTCGACATCCCGTGGCAGCGGAAAGGGACTCCAGAGGACGAGCGATTCGATCGCCCCTCGCGCCAGCCGGCTCAAGGCCTCGGCCGCCACCTCGCGCTGCACGATGATGGACGTAGAAACGTCGATCACCTCCCGCTTCTCGCCAGCCAATCCCAGGGCGATGTCCCGATACCGCCGCTCCGGATCGTAGATCATGAGGCAGCGAGCCTCGGCAGCCCGCGCTGCAAACACCTTCTCGGCGATGAAGTCTCGGATGGGAGTGCTCATGACGAGGCCTTCTTCCCCCGGGGCTTCTTTGGTTTTGGTGGCTCGATCTTGCAGAGGTGCTCGAGGCCGTGGG